>JBKJTP010000063.1:0-15532 GCA_046590195.1 Kapaibacterium sp. (SeqCode)
AGTATTTTTGCCCATCGCTCTTCACTCTCAGATATCTCCTCCAATCTATGATAAAAGTAGTCGTCACTAGCATCATGGTCGATGACCAGAACAGAGCACTGAAGTTTTATACTGAAAAGCTCGGCTTTGTCGTGAAGCACGACGTACCAGTCTCGGGCGAGCACCGCTGGCTTACGGTCGTTTCGCCGAATGACCAAGATGGCGTTGAGATCCTTCTCGAGCCACTCGGCTTTGCTCCTGCCCGCGACTTCCAAAAGCAGCTCTTTTCCGCAGGGATTCCGCTCACAATGCTCGGCACCGATAACATCCAGGCAGAGTACGATCGGCTGGTGGGGCTCGGCGTGACATTCCGCGGTGCGCCTGTCGCGATGGGGCCAGTGACGGTCGCTACATTCGAAGATACGTGCGGCAATTTGATCCAGCTAGCAGAGCAGACGGGCACATGACCGAAGGGTGATACTACTACGCAGCGACGCTTTTTCAACTATTCTCCAAATTGTGTTGTAGATTTGCTGCGGCTCCGTGTGTCCCTTGTTGTTTCGGAGCTGAGGTTGTGGCGTGATCGATCGCGATCTTAACGCCTTGGAAGAAAGTCGTTGTTGTCTTTCCCTTATTCTATCTGTTCCTCATGAGGACTCTCTCGCAGGATTCTATTCTTCGGGCGCAGCAACTCATTCGTGACGTACCTAATTTTCCTAAAGAGGGTATCCTGTTCAAGGATATCACTCCGGTACTCGCGGATGCGAATTCGATGCGTCAGGTTATCGACCAGTTCATCAAATTCTCGACACCGCTCCATCCCGATGTCATCATCGGCATCGAGTCGCGCGGCTTTGTCTTAGGCATGCCGCTAGCGCTTGATCTCGGACTAGGCTTTGTGCCCGTGCGCAAGCAAGGCAAACTGCCCTACGATACGGTTCAGGAGCATTACGATCTTGAATACGGCACAAGCACGCTCGAGATGCACCGCGATGCAATAAAGCCGGGTCAGCGCGTCGTCATCACTGATGACTTGCTCGCCACAGGCGGCACCGCTGCAGCATCCATACGTCTGGTAGAGCAGCTCGGCGGCGAGGTTGTCGGTATCGCCTTTATGGTCGAGCTCGATTTCCTCGGCGGTCGCAACGCGTTGAAGAATCGGAATATCCTATCGTTGATCCACTTCTAAATGATCACCAAAGCTGATTTCGATAAGATCGATATCCGAGCTGGCCGGGTCATCGAAGCGGAAGAGTTTCCGGAAGCAACGAAGCCAGCCTACAAGCTGAAGATCGACTTTGGCCCGGAGATCGGTGTCAAGCAATCGAGCGCGCAAATAACACATCGCTATTTCCCGCAGGATCTCATCGATCGCGCGGTCGTAGCGGTCGTGAACTTCCCGCCTCGCAACATTGCGGGATTTGAGTCCGAAGTACTCGTACTCGGCTTCTACAACGAGGAGAAAGAGGTTGTCCTGTTGCAGCCCGATTCGATCGTGCCTCCGGGGTCGAGACTCTGTTGACCGTAGAGACGCGCTACCAATCCATTCGTGTTCGCAATCCGGTGATCTGATCTAGATGGCCTCGGCCGTGCTTTTCATACCTCGTGAGGATCTCTTCGAGGGTCAGCTCGCCATCTTCCGGATGATGCGCTGAGCGCTTCATCTGCTCAGGCGTTGCGCGCTCGAAGATCTCTGCTAATCTCGCTTGGACTCCTTCGATGATCGCAAGGCTGCTCTCGATCGGGAATGCCAAGGCATCGCTCGTCTTTGCCCAATCGTCCTGCTCGTATGGCTTAAGCGTCGGGTGATCTTCAGTGATGATCTGCTTCGCGCGGATGAACGCATGCATGTGCGAATCGGCTATATGATGCACCACCTGCTTCAGCGTCCATCCACCATCGCGGTAGGTTGTACTCAATTGCTCATCGCTGAGGTCTTTTACTGCTGAGCGAAGCTGAGACGGGAGTTCTTTGAGAGCGAGGATGCGTGGGTCCATGTGATCATTGATCTATCAAATCAAAGAATCATCTTACGGACGAGCTTTCCTTTTGATACACTTGGCGGATTATTTGATGCTCCAAGCTTCGGCATCCAAGCATCACAATAAACGAGTATCAATCCAGCAATGACAATGATAGTAGAAGAGATCATGACGAGCAATGTGGCCACCTGCACCGCAGACGCTACGCTCAAGCAAGTTGCACAGCAGATGATCGATTACGATTGCGGCGAGATCCCGGTCGTCGAGTCATCAACATCGAAGCAGGTTATCGGCGTTATCACCGATCGCGATATCACGGTCCGCGGAGTGGCAAAGGGCATCGGCCCGAACGAAGGCACAGTGAAGGACTGCATGTCGAAGGGCGTCCATACCGTCACGCGTGAGACGACGGTCGAAGACGTGATGGATCTCATGGAGCGCAAGCAGATCCGCCGCGTACCGGTCGTTGATGCAGATGGCAATATCTGTGGCATCGTTGCCCAGGCGGATGTCGCGAAGCACGTCTCTGATGAGCGCGTAGGGGACGTCGTGAAGGATATTTCGAAGTAGACCGTAAAGTGTAGTACATGCTTTAGCTTGTGTGAGATCCTCCCGGGGTTTTCACACAAGCTAAAGCATGTGCTACACTTTAAACCCAGAAACACGGCATTTTTGCTCGGTTCGCCCGCCCCGCTTCCCACAATGCCGCCAGCCGAGACCACCGTGGGATAAGTTTTCGCCGTCCTAGCCACTAATTTCTGCCCTGTCGTGTAGTACAGTACTTCCGGACCCACCCCGCGGATGAAGACCGCGTGTCCGATCACACTGTTCAACTCCATGACACATCTACCCCAGACATATCTCACACTGGCGCTCACGCGGGCGCTCTTTGCCCTGCTAATCCTGTTCGTTTCGACCTCGGCATCCGCTCAGAGGAAGTATGAGTCGTTCAAGAACGACCCACTCAACACCAGGATCTACACGCTTGATAACGGGCTCAAGGTCTACATCTCTGTCAACAAGAACGAGCCTCGCGTCCAGACCTCGATCGCTGTTCGCGCAGGCAGCAAGCATGACCCGAGCGATGCGACAGGCCTCGCTCACTATCTCGAGCACATGCTCTTCAAGGGCACGGACAAGTTCGGCACATCGAACTTCGACGCCGAGGAGCGCGAAGTTGCAGTGATCGAAAATCTATATGAGACCTACCGCCAGACGCGCGATGAGAATCAGCGCGTGGCGCTCTATCGCCAGATCGACTCTGTCAGCCAGATCGCCGCGACGCACGCGATCGCGAATGAGTACGACAAGATGATCGGCGGCATCGGTGCCAAGGGCACGAACGCCTATACGTGGGTCGAGCAGACGGTCTATGTCAATGACATCCCTTCGAACAACATCGATAAGTGGTTGCAGATCGAAGCCGAGCGTTTCCGCAAACCGGTGCTTCGCCTCTTCCACACAGAGCTTGAAGCTGTCTATGAAGAGAAGAACCGCGGCCTCGATGACGACAACAATGAGGCATGGGAGCAGATGTTCGCCGAGCTCTTCCGCAATCATACGTATGGCACACAGACGACGATCGGTACGGTCGAGCATCTGAAGAACCCGTCGATGAAGAAGATCCGCGAGTACTACGAGAAGCACTATGTACCGAACAACATGGCGATCATTCTCTCAGGTGATATCGATCCTGACAAGACCGTCGCGGCCGTCGAGAAGTACTTTGGCTACATGCAGGCCAAGCCTGTTGAGAAGTACACATTCGGTCCAGAGACTCCACGAACAGCGCCTACGAAGAGAGAGATCTTCGGACCAGATGCTGAGTCGGTCAGCATTGGCTTCCGTCTTCCGGGCGCAACAACGCGCGATGCGAAGGTGCTGATGCTCGTAGATATGCTCGTTGCTAACGGCACTGCAGGCTTCATCGACTTGAATCTCAATCAGAAGCAGCAGGTTCTCTCCGCTGGTGGTTTCTTCCTCCCGTTCGCTGATTATAGCGCGCACATTCTCTTCGGATCTCCGAAGGAAGGACAGAAGCTCGAAGAAGTTGAGAAGCTCTTGCTCGATCAGATCAACCTTGTCAAGCAAGGGAAGTTTGATGACAAGATGCTGAAGGCAGTGATCAACGATCTGACGATCCGCCGCATCCGCGAATTTCAGGAGAATTCGGGCCGCGCGAATAGCATGGTCACTGCGTTCGTCACTGGTCATGATCACCAAGACTACGTGCAGACGCTCGACTTCCTAAGCACTGTGACGAAGAAGGAGATCGTCGATGCAGCGAACAAGTATCACGGCAATGATTACGTCGTACTCTACAAGCGCTTAGGCGAGCGTAAGTCGGTGAAGGTTACGAAGCCAGCGATCACACCAGTCAGCGTGAACCGCGAGTCGGAGTCGCCATTCCTGAAGAACATCACTTCGATCAAAGCTGATCAGATCAAGCCGCACTTCATCAACTTCGCTGAAGAGATCAAGCAATTGAAGCTCTCGAGTGGAGTGCCGGTATGGTATCTTCGCAATACGGAGAATCAACTCTTCTCGCTGTACTATGTGCTCGATATGGGCAAGCGTCATGATAAGAGGATGGCGTTCGCAGTGGAGTACCTGAAATTCCTCGGTACGAATACGATGTCCGCTGAGGCTGTGCAGAAAAAGCTCTATGAGCTTGGTCTTAGCTTCGCAGTCAATGCCTCCGACGATCAGGTGTATGTATCGCTCACAGGACTCGACAAGAACTTCGAGGAAGGTGTGAAGTTGTTCGAGTCGTTGCTCGCGAATGCAAAACCGGATCAGGCAGCCCTTACGTCGCTCGTCGAGAATACGCTCAAGGCACGAGACGACGCAAAGAAGAATAAGCAGGTCATTCTCTTCTCTGCACTTCAGCAGTATGGCGTGCATGGCCGCGTCAATCCGATGACAGACATCCTGAGCGAGGGAGAACTCAAGGCGCTTACGCCAGCCGAGCTCGTCACGAAGATCAAGAGCCTCACTGGTTATGAGCATCGAGTGATGTACTATGGGCCGCAGGAAGCGACGGCAGTTGCAAAGAAGATGAGCGCGCTGCACAAGACGCCGAAGACGCTTGCTTCTATCCCGAATGTACCGCAGTACAAATTCCAAGATACGAAGGAAAACACGGTCTACTTCGTCGACTACCCGATGCAGCAAGCGGAGGTGATCCTCATGTCAAAGTCGTTCAACTACGACCCGACACGCGTGCCTGTCATGCAGTTATATAACGAGTACTTTGGCGGCGGCATGTCATCGATCGTCTTCCAGACGATCCGCGAATCGAAGGCCCTTGCTTATGCAGTGTGGTCGAACTTCATCACTCCGCAAAAGGTGAACGAGCCGAACTACGTATTCGCATACGTCGGTACCCAGGCTGATAAGCTTCCGGAGACAATGTCAGGCATGTTCGAACTGCTGAACGATATGCCGAAGGCAGACCCGATCTTCTCGCAAGCGAAGCAGGCGATCCTGAGCAAGATCGAGACAGAGCGTACGCTTCGTGAGAGCGTGCTCTTTGCTTATGAAGGCGCTTTAAAGAAGGGACTGACGAAGGATATCCGTAGCGATATCTATGCTGCAGTGCCTGCGATGTCGTTCGAAGATATCGAACGCTTCCAGAAGGAGTTCATCAAGGATAAGAAGTACACCATCCTCGTGCTTGGCGATAAGAGCAAGGTCGATCAATCAGTTCTCGCAAAGTACGGCACTGTCAAGACTCTTACAATGAGAGATGTCTTTGGATATTGATCATTTAAGTCAACTAGCTTTGTCAGCTAGAAGTAAAAAAGGCGGAGCACATTGCTCCGCCTTTTTTTTATTCTCTTCTCTAGCTTAAAGCTTTACCGACATCCCCGCGATGGACAGTGAGTTCGCACGCTGATAAGCATTTTGGTTGACATCAATATTTGCAGCGGCCATACCGAGTGCAAGAGGATTGAAGCTGAATTCCATTCGCTGCAGCAATGTGCTGTTGCGCTGCTGATCGATGATGCCTGCGTCGCCATATCGCTGGTAGTCATCGGTGCCAAGCATTCCACGATCTTCCGTACCCTTGCCGAGTGTCGCCATCATTAATGTAAAACCCGCGGCAGCAACGATCGCAGGAGGAAGCAAGAACTCTGTTCCTGGCTCATCACCGATCATGGCAGAAATGCCGACCCCAATAAGCCCGCCCACCGTTGTACCAAGGATCACGAGATTACCATCACCGTCGGTGAAGTTGCGCCGTCCCAACCACTTATGCGCAGCATAACATCCGCCAAAGATACCCGCCGCCTGCATACCGACCAATAGGCGCGATCCAACATCCCCGACCTCGACACCGGCGAGTTGCGAGACTAAAGCAAGACTAACGAGACCTCCTGTCAATCCACCCATCATCACTGCCTTCGCATCGCCAGTGGTGTAGTTCGTTCGGAGCGCGACTTCATTCGCGTAATACATACCCCCTAGCGAACCGACCAGCCCGGCTCCTGTCAGGATTGCGGGCGAGCCGCCATCGAAGGTATTTTCTCCTAAGACCATAACAGATGCCACAATGCCTAACGAAGTACCAAAGACACCACCCACACCGATGAGGTTTGCGCGCCCCGCTTCAACGTTGTATTTACCGGCCAGCAATGTCCCTGCGGTCAGTTCGGCCGCAGAGACGATCGAGCTGACACCTAGAAAGGTGGAAAGATCCTCATCATTGTCAAATGCATCCGCAACACCAAATGCCAGCGCAGTATGTGCGATACCGAGGGTCGCGCCGACACGCGCGCCAGCAGCCATCCCATCGGTCATTCGTGAATTCGCTGTGATCACGTAAGGGAGCAGAAAGCCAAGCCCTCCACCCAACAGATAGCTACCCGTAGAGGCACTCTCATTGCCGCCAACATTCACGGCGAATGCAGGACCGTAGTAAAGGAATGCCATGCCTGCCGTTGTCCAAAGAAAGTGCGCGCGGCCCGATTGATCGACCAAAGCTGTCGGCTGTTCAACCGTCACGCGCGAACGGATGTCGGCCCTTAGTGCAGCGAGCTGTGTGGAGTCGAGCGATGATGTGATGCGTGAAGTACGTCCGTCTTCAGTCGACGAGATCTCGAGCGAGTATCTTCCCGGAGCCAGGCGAAATAGGGTGGCTTGTTCAAAGCCAGGATACTCCAGAAAGAGCCCAAGCTGGTTGCGCAGATCGCGGTTGATCGAGTAGATCCGAGCGTCAGTAGACGAGTCGGATTCGGCGTCAAACGCTACTTGCACTTCCTGTGCTTGGATCTGCGTGGCCGGCATTTGGGTGCAGAAAAACGCTAGAATGATGAAAACTGAACGGAGAAATAGAGGGAGCTTCATAAGAAATAAGGGCTGATGCAGCACGAATATACAACAGATCCAGCTGTCCGCCTGCTATTCTGCCATTCTTTCATTCTATTTCGCTTCTAATCACCTGCGATGAACGCTGTCATGCGCCACCTGCCATTGATCTTGTTGAAGCCTGCGCGATAGTCGATCTGACTTCGTATCTGAGAGCTCTTCACGTAACCGATCCTGCCGGATGAGGTTTGCACCTTAACGAATGATGGCGCCAGCTCACGAAGGTGTCCTCCATCGAGCGACTTGACGTAATGAAAGTTTAGTGTAATGACAACCATAGATGTTGTGTCAGCCTTAGCAAAGACAAGTACGCGAGAGCCAGTTGCGGCTGCATATTCGAATGCGTCAGGTCCGCTTTGCGGCCATGTCGAATAGACGTACGGCGCCCAGAAATTCTTGTCGTTGCCTTCTGCTCTGAAGCTCCCGCCGTGTGCAAGCACCCAGCCGAGCTTTTGCCATAACGGACTATTCTTGTCCTGCGGCTTCCACATTCTTCTAAAGTCGGCAAGTCCGCCGCTCCCGCCGAACGAGAGATGGATACTCGAATCGAGTAGCGGCATCAGCTCAGTCTCATTCTTTGCTTCAACCGCGCGGATCAACTGCGCTCGATATTGCGCGAAGCTCGGATCCTTGCTCGCTTCATCCACAGGCAGTAATTGATCCCCTTTCTCTTCGCTAACAGTCGTGGCATCATTTGGCGAAGTGGTTATCACCGAGTCTGCGAATCCACCTAGCGGAGTATCAACGAGAGTATCGCGCTTTATCGCAATGGTGGTCGAGTCGGTGGTGGTGACCTGCACTTCTTCTTTCTTGCACGCGGAGAGTGACCACGCAGAGAGAAGCAACGCGATAGCGATGACGTAGTGTTTCATGAGATGTGAAGCGAGAGGGTGTAAACTTACGCAGCGGTTGCAGGCGTAGTTTGTAATAGCTTAGTGACAGCCTCAAGCAGTTGCTCGAAGTTAACGGGCTTGACAAGGTGCATGTCGAAACCAGCGTCGAGACTATTGCGGATATCGTCCTCCATACCGAGGCCGCTCAGCGCGATGCTGCGCACAGGGTGGATTACATTGAGCGCTTTGATGATGTCGAGCCCTGATCCATCAGGCAAACCGATATCGCTGATGACGAGATCGAACTTTGTCCCCTTCGCTGCTTCGATCGATTCCGCAACGGTGTTCGCGATCTCGACGGTAAAGCCACGGCGTTCGAGGAGCACCTTCATGACCTTGCTGGTGTCAAAGTTATCTTCAACCAGAAGGATCTTGGCACTCGTGATGGCACCATTTGTTTGTGCCTTCGAATTGGGACGCTGCTTCTGCGATTCCTCTACAACCTGCAACACGACCTTGAATGACGAGCCCTTATTCTTGCCCTCGCTGTTGACGAGGATCTGGCCACCGTGCGCTTCGACCATCGCCTTGGTGATCGCCAGGCCAAGCCCGAGGCCGCCAAACTGACGTGTGATATCCTTATCGCCCTGTTCGAACGCGTTAAAGATCTTTGCCAGCATCTCCGGATTGATACCGATACCGGAATCCAGCACTTCGATCACAAGATTGCCCTCTTCATCATTCGTTGTTGACACCTCGATCATGCCATTCGATGGTGTGAACTTCACTGCGTTCTTCAGCAAATTCCAGAGCACCTGCTGCAAACGCGCAGAATCCCCCTTCACTCGGCATTGATCCGCGTTCTTGCGTACTTCGAAGTTGATCTTCTTATTCTTAATGTCATCCTCGCAGATCTCGATAACGCAATCGACAAGCGAATGCACATCGACCGATTCTACGTTCAACTGGATCTTGCCGTTCGCGATGCGAGTAATATCCAGCAGATCGTCGATGAGCCGAGCTTCAAGCTCAATGTTGCGGCGAATGGTCTTCACCCATACCTGCATCTCCGCCGGCAAGGACTCTTCCTCTTCCAGCACCTGGACGATCGAAAGCACTGGCGTCAGCGGCGTGCGAAGTTCATGGCTTAGCACCGCCAGGAATTGATCCTTCGCTTTATTCGCCTGTTCCGCAGATTCCTTCGCAAGATTGAGCTCTGCGTTCGTGTTCTCCAGCTGTGACGTGCGCTCGCGTACGCGCTCCTCCAACTCTTCGTTCATCCGACGGATCTTCACTTCCGATCGCTTACGATCGGTGATGTCGAGTGCCGTCGTAATGATATGTGCTACATCGCCGCTTGAATCGCGCAATGCTGTATAGGTGGTCGCCATCTCGGTCGGCGTACCATCCTTCTTCTTCCACTTTTCTTCTTCAGAGATCGAGCCTTGTGAGGCATGGATCTTCTCAAGCCTATCGGCGCTGTCGCCGCCCTCGGCCTGCACCAATTCCCATAAGGACTTGCCTATGACTTCACCGGATGAATATCCGCTATGCTCCTCTGCAGTGTGGTTGAAGCGCTGGACGATGCCCTTGGCGTCGAGCACGGCGACCATGGTGCCAGCCGTCTGGAAGATCGCATTAATAAAATCACGCTCAGTCCGAAGCTCCGTATTCTTCGACTCGAGTTGATTATAGAGGCCGCCGATCGCCTTGTTCGTCATGCCGAGCTCGCGGTTGATATCGCGGAGCATATCGGCTTGACGCTTTACTTCGCGAGTCTTGCGGAACAGATCGATAAAGACGTTGACCTTCGCGCGTAGAATATCGGGATTGAATGGCTTGAAGATGTAATCGACGGCTCCAACAGAGTATCCTTTGAAGATGCTGCTGTCGTTCCGATCCATCGCAGTCAGAAAGATGATCGGCGTATGCTGAAGCTTTTCGCGATGCCGGATGAGCGCGGCGGCCTCGAAGCCATCCATCTCAGGCATGTGGACATCCATGAGGATCACAGCGAACTCATACGAGAGCAATTCGCGAAGTGCCTCTTTGCCGGAGAGCGCCTTAACGAGATTTTGGCCGACGTCCGAGAGGATCGCCTCAAGCGCGAGCAAATTCTCGGGATGGTCATCGACCATCAATATATTGACCTTTTCCTCGTCTGACATTCCTTCTAATTATCCTTCATCTGACGCGCGCCCCATTGCCTCGGCGTCTAACGTCTTTTGATACAGGCTGACCGGTTCTCCCGATGAGCCAACGATCGAGTACTCATGCTCGAGCGCTGTATGTTTTAAGTTCTCTTTCTGCCCAAGTGCAAAGAAGCCCCCTGGACGTAAGCTGCTATCAACAAGCTTGTGCACACGATGTTGCAGTGCCTTATTGAAATAGATCAATACGTTACGGCAAAAAACAACATCGAATTCGGTAAAAGCAGTATCGCTTGTCAGATTATGCTGCGCAAAAACGATCCTCTCTTTGATCGTATGTCTTAAGATCCCGCTCTCGTATTTGGCCGTGTAGTAATCACTTAGCCTGTACTTACCACCCGCCGCTTTGTAATTCGACTCGTAGGCCTCAAGAAGATCGAGCGAATAGATGCCCTGCCTTCCCCGCCCAAGCGCCACATCATTCAGGTCGGTCGCATAGAGCCTTGCGCGCTCGAGCAGCCCCTCTTCATGAAGCAGGATTGCCATGGAGTACGCCTCCTCCCCGCTGGAACAACCGATATGCCAGACGCGGAAAAAGGGTAATTCGGCCAGCTGAGGTATCACTTTATCCCGAAATGTCAGGAAAAGATCGGGATCTCGAAAGAACATCGTGACGTGCACACTCAACAGCTTGAGCAATCGCTCCCACGAAGCCCTGTCACGGAGCACCCGGTGCTGCAGCTCGGAGATCGAATTGACCC
This sequence comes from Kapaibacterium sp. (SeqCode), assembly GCA_046590195.1. Lineage (GTDB taxonomy): Bacteria > Bacteroidota > Ignavibacteria > Palsa-1295 > Palsa-1295 > JBKJTP01. The sequence goes on from JBKJTP010000063.1 coordinate 11,076, forward strand.
GCTCGCCATGAACCGCTCGCAAGATCCGTCTTCGAAGCGACGGCAGCGAGTAATCCCTGAAATCGAGGCCATGATGCTGGAAGATGCCTTCGAGCAGCAATTGGATCTCGATATCTTCAACAGAACTCGAGATCGAGATCGGTTGCTGGTCCGTAGATCGGTCGAGGATGACGTTATCAACACGCGAGAAATACTCTCGCGTGTTGATGATCGCACCCTCTCCTTGCGAAGAGCTCGTTATATTGGCAGAACTTGCTGACACTGAGACTCTATCATTCTACGGATCGTGACCTGAAGATCTCTACTCCTATTTGAGGTAGAGATCAAACGATGATTCGCTCTTACTTAAAGAGCCATACACGAAGCAGCGAAAGCAACTGCTCGACATCGACTGGTTTCGTGATGTAATCCGAGCTTCCGGCCTGGATACACTTTTCACGATCGCCCTTCATTGCCTTGGCCGTCACTGCGATGATCGGAAGTGCTTTATACTTCGGATTCTTGCGAATGAGCTTTGTTGCTTCATAACCGTCCATGCCTGGCATCATCACGTCCATCAACACCACCTCGATGTCCGGATTCTGCTGCAGCATGTTCAGCGCTTCTTCGCCACCTTCAGCATAGACGACCTGCATCTTGTGACGCTCGAGAAAGCTTGTGAGCGCGAAGATATTTCTGATGTCGTCATCGACAACAAGGATCTTCTTGCCTGCAAGAACGCTATCCGAAGCGCTACGCTTCTGGATCATCTCGCGCTTCTCTTCTGGTAAGTTCGATTCTACGCGATGCAGGAACAGCGCAGTCTCGTCAAGCAAGCGATCGACGGAGTCGAGATCCTTGACGATCACTGACTCAGCGATCTTGCTCAACTCCTTTGCTTCTGCTGGCGAGAGGTCCTTACCGGTGTATACGATGATAGGCAGATCAGTTAGCTTCAGCTCGTGTCGAATGGTCTTGATCAACTCGAAGCCGCCCATATCAGGCAATCCGAGATCGACCACAACGCATTCAAAGCTGCCTTCTTTCAGCAGATCGAGTGCTTCCTGACCCGAGCCTACGGACGTTACCTTCACGTCAGCACCGCCGACCAATTCCTCGATACCCATACGCTGGGCTTCGTTATCCTCAACAACGAGGAGATTCTTGACCGGGCGATCGATGAATTCCTGCATATTCGATAGCGACTCGCGGATGCCTGCTTCGGTCACAGGCTTCTTGATCTGCGACACTGCACCCATCTTCTTACCACGTGGCAGATCGTCCACGATCGAGACGATATGCACAGGGATGTGGCGAGTGTTCGGATCGTGCTTCAGACGGTCGAGCAAGGCAAGACCGTGCATACCTGGAAGTTGCATATCGAGCGTGATCGCATCTGGCTTGTAGCGCTTCGCAAGCACGAGAGCTTCTTCACCAGAGCGTGCAACGACGCCCTTGAAGCCCTTGTCGCGTGCGAGATCGAGCAAGATCTTTGCGAAGTTGTGATCGTCTTCAACGATCATGATCAAGCGGTCCTCATCACCGATAGCCTCACGATCATCGTTGATCGCTTCGCGCGCCGGGACGACCGTCGCTTCCGCTGCCGCGATCTCCGCATCGATATCAGCCACTTCCTTCGAAGGTGTGAAGTTGCTGAGGATCTCGGTGCTCTTAAACACCGGATAGGACATCTGGCTTGCATTCAACCCGCTGCTATCTGCATCCGGCGTTGAGAACGTCGTCGGCATGTAGTTCTGCGGCAGATAGATCACGAAGCGCGATCCCTTGCCTGGCTCGCTGAAGAGCTGGATCTCACCACCAAGCAAGCGTGCGATCTCGCGTGAGATCGATAGACCAAGTCCGGTACCGCCATACTTACGCGTGGTTGTGCCATCGGCCTGCTGGAACGGTTCGAAGATGATACGGTGCTTCTCCGGTGAGATACCGATACCACTATCTTCGACCGTAAACGAGACGACGTTATCTGCACGATTGAGGATCTCATTTTCGAAGCTGACCGAAGTACCGATCTCCGCCTTCGTTACTGCATTGATGTGCAGATTGACGTGACCCTTCTCGGTGAACTTGAACGCGTTCGAGAGTAGGTTCTTCAACACCTGCTCGATACGTTTCTCGTCGGTCGAGATCGTACGCGGCAGTTTCTCGTCGACGATAATGTTGAACTCGAGCTTCTTCTCGTTCGCAAGCTGCCGGAAGACGCGATCGATATCCTCCCTGACCTTTTCAACACGTACATCGCTGACCTCGACTGCCATCGTACCAGATTCGATCTTGGACAGATCGAGGATCTCGTTGATGAGTGCGAGGAGATCTGCGCCTGAGGAGTGAATGGTCTCGGCGAACTCGACCTGCTTGCCCGAAAGATTCTTGTCGTTGTTATCGGCAAGCATCTTCGAGAGAATGAGCATTGAGTTCAGCGGCGTGCGGAGCTCATGCGACATGTTCGCAAGGAATTCCGACTTGTACTTCGACGTGATGGCAAGCTGTTCTGCCTTCTCTTCGATCGCCTTACGAGCGAACTCGATCTCACGGTTCTTCTGCTCCACTTCGGCCTTCTGCTCAGAGAGGAGTCGTGCTTTCTCTTCGAGCTCTTCGTTCGTCTGCTGGAGTTCTTCCTGCTGACGCTTGAGGAGTTCTTCAGAAGCCTGCAGCGATTTCGCTTGCTGCTCCAATCGGCGGTTTGTTTCGGTGAGCTCCTGCTGCTGTGCCTGCAATTCCTGTGTGAGGGATTGTGACTGTGCAAGGAGCGACTCCGTACGCATGTTCGCTTCGATCGTGTTCAGAACGATACCGATCGATTCTGTCAGCTGATCGAGGAATGCAAGATGGATATCATTGAAGGCATGGAAGGATGCAAGCTCAATGACCGCCTTTACCTGACCTTCAAAGAGCACAGGCAGTACGACGATATTCAGCGGCGATGCATCGCCAAGACCCGAGTTGATCTTGATATAATCCTGCGGCACACCGGTGATAAGGATACGATCTTTTTCGAGTGCACACTGACCGACGAGGCCTTCGCCAAGCCTGAATTGATGCGCCAGATTTTTGCGCTCGCGGTAAGCGTAGCTTGCGAGCAGCTTCAAGACCGCCTCATCACCTGCCGTCTCTGTTATATAGAAGACGCCATGCTGCATGTTGACGAGTGGTGCGAGCTCTGATAGAATGAGTCGCGACACCGTCCAAAGATCTTTCTGACCTTGCAGAAGTCTCGTAAACTTTGCGAGATTGGTCTTAAGCCAATCCTGCTCGGTGTTCTTACGAGTTGTATCCTTCAGGTTACGGATCATCTCGTTCACGTTGTCCTTCAGGTATGCAACCTCACCTGCGGCTTCAACGGTGATCGAACGCGAGAGATCGCCCTTCGTAACCGCCGTTGCTACCTCCGCCATGGCTCGGATCTGAGTCGTAAGCGATGCAGCGAGTCGGTTTACATTATCGGTCAAGTCGCGCCATGTGCCCGAAGCACCAGGTACGTTTGCCTGCCCACCAAGCTTTCCTTCGATACCTACCTCACGAGCAACCGATGTTACCTGATCGGCAAACGTCGCGAGTGTATCGATCATGTTATTGATCGTGTCTGCAAGCTCTGCAACTTCGCCCTTGGCTTCCACCTGCAGCTTTCGTTTCAAGTTACCATTAGCAACTGCCGTAACGACTCGAGCGATACCTCGCACCTGCGTCGTAAGGTTGGCAGCCATGAAGTTTACATTGTCCGTAAGGTCCTTCCACGTACCAGCGACGCCCTTAACATCGGCCTGTCCGCCCAGCCTACCTTCCGTACCTACTTCACGCGCCACGCGGGTTACCTCGGCAGCGAATGATGAGAGTTGATCCACCATCGTGTTGATCGTACTCTTCAGCTCTGCCAACTCGCCCTTTACATCTACCGTGATCTTCTTCGAGAAGTCTCCATTAGCTACGGCCGTTGTAACGTTAGCGATATTACGCACCTGAGATGTCAGGTTGCCGGCCATGAAGTTTACATTGTCTGTAAGATCCTTCCATGTGCCCGAAACACCCTTAACGTCTGCTTGTCCACCAAGCTTTCCTTCGGTAGCTACTTCTCTAGCCACACGAGTTACCTCGGAAGCGAAGGAGTTTAGCTGGTCCACCATCGTATTGATCGTGTTCTTCAGCTCCAACATCTCTCCCTTAACTTCGGCGGTGATCTTCTTCGACAAGTCACCATTAGCTACAGCGGTCGTCACTTCGGCAATGTTTCGCACCTGGCCTGTAAGGTTACCGGCGAGCGTGTTTACATTATCTGTCAGATCTTTCCACGTACCGGCGATACCCTTAACCGTCGCCTGTCCACCAAGCTTTCCTTCCGTACCTACTTCTCTAGCCACGCGGGTTACTTCGCTTGCGAAGCTGTTCAGCTGGTCCACCATCGTATTGATCGTGTTCTTCAGCTCCAACATCTCTCCCTTAACTTCGGCGGTGATCTTCTTCGA
>JBKJTP010000097.1:0-17435 GCA_046590195.1 Kapaibacterium sp. (SeqCode)
TGAAGAGCGATGGGCAAAAATACTATGAGGTGAGCAGGGAGGCGAGTTAGAAAATCAAAAGACCCGCTTGTTTAGAGCGGGTCTCTGGCGGAGGAAGAGGGATTCGAACCCTCGATAGCAGCAAAACTACTATGACGGTTTAGCAAACCGTTGCCTTCAGCCACTCGGCCATCCCTCCGAGCTGAAGTCCGACTACCATTGCTGGTCTTCGGGAGACGATCGCTCGTCTCACCAAAAACGCCTTTTGGGCGCTTAGGACGGTCATAAACGGCTCCGTTCTGGACCTCGTTCCCCCGTGAAACTCTACTCGTTCATACTTACAAAATTGCTCCGTTCTTAGCAATCAGGCCTACTTTAGAACTTGAACAACCTCGCCGCGTGCTGCCTTTGTGTGATAGAAGATCACTCTCTCAACTTCTACGCACGACAATGATACAATTTGATATACGTGAAATGGACCGGAGCCTGGTGCTGACGCTCCTGGGAATGGATGTAAAGGCGGCGAGCGCGATGCTTGGCGGGCGGCCACGCGTGCAGTCTGAGACGCTGCCGAAGGTACAGATCGAGGTGGCCGACGAGATGCAGGTCCGCTTCTATCCCGATCTCATTAAGATCAGCTTCAATCCGGATAAAGCATTCTCAGAGCCGATCGCGCAATTCCAGACGCTGAAGTTCGATGAGATGATGGGCAAGGAAGAGCCGATCGTTGTGAAGAAGAATGATGAGCGCGCAGCGCGTATCAATCGAGTCCGCTCCGCAATGGAAGATTTCATGCGCGAGCTGGAGGCGAGCGCGAAGGGCGCTTCGTAAGTTAAACGCTATGAGTTGAGCTAGTGCGAGACCGCGTCTCGGAGTGCACTGAAATGCACGCAGCACTACGATGTGGATCGTAGTGCTACGAGAGGGAGGACCGGTTTCCTGTCACCTTACAGTCTGCATGTCTGACCTAACTGCAGAAGCTTAGCCTGGTCCTTTATCTGTTGCTGTGTCGTGCTAGCGGGGGCCTAATCGCCTGTATCTCTACAGTGTTCAGCATCACCGCTCCGAGCTTTGCCGCTTGCGCGTCGCCGCTCGTGTAGTAATGACAAATAAAAAGGCTCGACGTTACACTTTTTCTCTTACAGAGTGATGGAATATTTAGTATCCTAAGTTTTCGGTCACCTCTCATTCCAGAACAGTGTCATCCTGAGCGACGAAACGAGCGCAGCGAAGTTGAGTGGAGCGGAGTCGAAGGATCTCTCTGCTAACGGGTGAGCTTTACAGCAAGTACAGGAAAGATAAATGCTCCAGCGAGAAAACCGATCGCGAGCAAACGTGTGGTCAATGCCGTTTTTCTTTCCCCAAAGTGGGACTCGATTCGTTCTGCTCTTGAACCCGTGATGTAGTAGCGGTAGGTGATAGTGCCAACAACAAGTAAGAGTGGGACAGAGATTGCAAAGCGATTAACGTTCTCAGGTATAACATCTACGAAAGCATCTAGCACCACGACTAATCCCAATACCCACCAGCCGAAAACAAGACACATTAGTGCAGCAGCGCGAAAGTGTATGTCGTCTTTGGATGTTGGCCCTCGCCGCATCAAGACAACCAAAAAGTAAAATGCATAGTCTAAGACTACCTTCATTCCTATACAAGGGTTAGCACAACGTATAGTCAAACGCGCTACGATTCAGAGTCAAAAGCCATGTTGCTTCTAGTACAACTTCAAGGCTTTATGATCTGCTAAGTATACAAAGCAAAATAATCCGGAGATAAGAATCGCACCTAGGCCGAAGTAAAAGATCAACGCACTTTTATTCTTTGGACTTGAGGCAAGTATTTTTTGGATGTCGATATTCTTGTTTTTTCTCACGTACAACAGCCAGCCAACTATTACACAAAGACCGTAGACAATAATCGCATAGTGCAATCTCGGGACGAACTGAAGGCCAGCAAATGTAATGAGATGGAATACGATGCCACATATGCCTTGCGTGAGAGTCAGGGACCAAATGCCTAAGGCTCGCCACTGCGGTTCTGAATAATTTGGGTCTCTTCGTCTTATTAGTCGCTCTAGGGCTCCGAAGATGTACTGGTCAACTCTCATGATCTTGGACTCCGCGTTTTCCCTAGCTTCTTCTTCCACAACACATTCTCCGGCTGGCTGCGAATGATGTCAGAGTAGCTTGTGCCTGCGATCTTGCCTGTGACCCAGGTTGTCAGATCGCTGTAGTCGATAGCAACCATGCCGTACTCGCCAGATCGTAACTGCTTCAAGTCACGATCGAGTTCTTCGAAGTCTGTAGTTGAAGTACGCGCGCCAGTCGCAGAAAAGAAGTTGATCAATCGCTTCTCGATCGCGTGCAATCGTTGATGGCGATACATGTATTGGTAGGCCGACTTCGTCGCGTACTTGAGGTAGCTGTAGTTCTTCAGCTCGAAGTGCGCCATAAGGACCAGGATGCGCAGCGTTGATTGCAGGTTCTGCCCCATGATGCCTCCCTTCTGATAGAGCACTTTGTTCGACCACTCGATGGAGTTCTCATAATCCTTCATCGCAAAATATTGCCGCGCGATCTGATCGTCGAGAATAGCTAGGCTATACTTACTGCGCTTTGCGAGGATGCCGTTGCGAAGCTCGATGAGCGGCTGAGTGAGCTTGTGCGCTTCTTCAAATAATCCGATCGATTGCAGCAGACCGAACTCCATAAGCGTCGCGATCGCCTGATTCTGCTCGATGTTATGGGCGTACTTGTTCTTGCGCATCCGCTCGATCATTTGATACGCCACGTCATAGTGATCGTCACGCATCGAGTCGTTCAGACGAAAGAGCACTGCCCGGTGATAATAGGGCTCTGCATCGATGATGCGCTCGGGCTGCGCATCGAAGAGTGCGAGCACTTGCTTCGACTCGCGAGTATCCTCATCGAGCTTTCCGATCGCGTGGTAGTATCGACCGTAGATCAGGTGATAGATCACCTGCCCAAGGAATGTCAGCTTCTTTGGATCAGATTGCAGCAGCGGATCGGCTACGATCGAGTGATACTCCTGCTCGCTTGCCTTGTCGCGAGCAAGCCCTTTATGCATCGTGTGGAAGTAGGAGTCATCATAGATCTTCCGGAGCTGACGGACCTCGTCGTATCTGTGCGATGCTTGCTTCCATTCCTCATGCAGCTTCTCGATCTCCGATTGCTCATGCGGGCTGCTCTCGGGGCCGTTGAGCCGCATCTCCCAATCGATCAGCGAAAAGAGGATTGGGTAGCGCTCGTGATGCGCGGCGGTCTTTTTTGCGCGTTCGAGAATGCGTGAGGCGAGCGTGTATTGCTTTCGAGAGAAGAGCAACTCGATCTCGTTAAGCGCATTCCGCAGCACGACATCCATTGTCGCTTCCTCATGGAAGCTGCGGATACTCCTTAAGATGAGATGCTGCAGGTAATTGCGGAGCACCGGAAGCTGGCTCTTCGAGCCGCCTTCCAGCTTATCAAGCGGCAGCGACTTCTCGAGCGCATCGAATAACTCGATGTACTTCTTATTCCCCTTTTGGAGATTGGTCGATAGCTTAAAATACCGCTTCTCAGCCTTCGATAACGAGGCGATGAGGTCGGCGAGGAGATCGGTGCGCATTAATTGATGAACACCTGTATGCCGTGTAAGGCTCTACGGTTTTATTGCTGCGATGTCTGCGCCTGAGACTCGCGGAGGAGGCGGCGCTTCTTGCGCTCCTTCAGGATCTCGATGATCGGCGGAAGGATCGACAGGATGATCACGCCGCCAATGATGTAGTGCAGATACGAGGTAACGTTCGGGATCGTATTACCGAGGATATACCCGAGGAAGGTCGTCGAAGTGATCCATAGGAAGCCGCCTATAATATTATAGGTCGCAAACTTCTTATAGGTCATATCCGCTGCTCCGGCTACGACAGGCGCGAATGTTCGGACGATCGGGATAAAACGAGCGATGATGATCGTCTTGCCGCCATGCTTCTCGTAGAATTCGTGGGTCTTGATGATATGCTCTTTCTTGAAGATCCTGCCATCCGGTTTGTCATAAAGCTTATGGCCCATCTTCTTGCCGATGTAGTAACCTAGAGCATCGCCGATGATCGCGGCAGAGATCAAGAGGACGTTCAGGAAATAGATGTTCAGGTCGACGACCCCGGTCGCGATGAGCAGGCCAGTCGTGACGAGCAGGGAATCGCCCGGGAGGAAGAAACCGATGAGTAGTCCGGTTTCTGCAAAGATAATAAGGAAGAGTGCAATATAGCCGCCATTGCGGATCACGTCCTTCATTCCTTCGCTGGAAAGCAGCGCGCCGATCGAATCTAAAAACTCCATTCAGGGATTCCGTAAATACGGTGGTATTTTTGCAGGGAAATACTCTTCAAGTAAGGAGGTGCAACATTCGCCTCCCTAAGAATCTCTCACTAGAATCAGACCTAATCGGGCCACAGCAGGGCTCGGCGGCCTTAATCCCTTGCATAATATGGAACGTCAGATCCACTCTTGGTATAGCCCGGCTCTCAACAAAGAAATGGAGATCGCCGTCTACGGCCATTATGGCCCAGCTTTGCTCATGTTTCCCTCAGCCGCTGCCGACTACCTGGAGTACGAGCGCTTCCACCTGATCGGCTCGGTCGAGCACGTCTTCGACTCTGGCAAGATGAAGGGCTTCTCGATCAACTCGATCAATAGCGAGAGCTGGCTGAATGACTCGATGGAGCCTCGGCACAAGGCGATGCGGCACCAGCAGTACAACCGCTATATCACTGATGAGGTCGTGCCATTCATCACGAGCTTGAGTGGTAATGTCAAGCCGGAGATCGTTACGACTGGCGTTTCGCTCGGCGCATTCCATGCCTTGAATACTCTCTTGCGTCGTCCTGATCTCTTCGATGGATGCATCGCAATGTCCGGCGTTTATGATCTTAAGTCATATTCAAGCGGGTACTACGATGAAGATGTCTACTTCAATTCGCCGATCGATTATATGAAGAATCTTGGCGAAGGCGAGACCCTGAACCGTTTGCGGCAGAAGGAGAAGATCTATCTCTTGTCCGGCAAGGGTGAGTACGAGGATCCGCATGCGAGCTGGGAAATGGGTGAGATCCTCGGTCAAAAGGGGATCAACAATTTCGTCGAGATGTGGGGCGATGAGTATCGTCACGATTGGCCAACCTGGCGTGAGATGCTTCCGAGCGCGATCGACCGCTTCTTTTGATTGCTCCTTATAGAGCGCTTTCTTGATCGTTGCAGATTGTGATGTCTGCGTAATTCTTGTTCGATTACAGTACAAGGCAACAGCGGAGTGTCTGTCTATCGGAATGAATAGTACTGAGCTTGTTCGAGTAAAAGAGTGGGGAATTGTGCTGTGTTGCTTTTGCAAACAGCCGATGACCCACTTTTTTTTGCACTAGAAAAAAGGTGCGAAAGATCTATTTTTCTTTACGACGACTGCATCTAATTACTTGCATTTCGGGTCTCTTTATCTGATGATCTTTGCCGATCATCATTGCCATAGACGTAGATCGATTTTCGATGATCAATTTCGGGATCATCACACAGGTACGCCTGTAGGCCCTTGCCCGGCCAGCTCTGTTTGCCAAAACTAATTTGCCATAATCTTGATGAGGACCAACCAATTGGTCCGAGCCCTCTTCCTAATAGTCATGGGGTCGCTCGGTACAAGTTCTGCCATAGCTCAAAGCACCATCGCGCCTATCGTTGCATATCATCCGCAACGAAACGATGGATCGTCATTCGCCGACAAGATCAAGAAGACTGATCTGGTCAATGCCGCCGACATACTAGCGGCGGTGACCAAAGGAGCCACTTTTGAAGGCGCGACCGTTGAAAGCCGCAACGCGTTTAGCGTACCGCTCGCGAATGTTAAGCCTACGACAGGGACTGCAATTGAGGTTGCAAGCCCAGAAGTTAAAGCCACTTCATCTGCTGCAAACTCGGTCTCGCTTCTCGAAGAGCACAAGTTAAATGTCAAGGTGCAATACGATGCACGTCCGGTAGGTGGTATCCTAACGGTTCGCGTATCAATTACACCAACCTTTCGAGGTATCGGAGTTTCTACCCGCCCTGCGGCAAGCCGTTCACTCGCGCTAGCGGTTGACGAGTTTACTCAGGAGGCGGTCAACAAGCTTGTAGAAGAACTGACCGAAGAGATCAGTGCGGAATTCAATGCGATCACCGAACCAAGCACAGCGGCCACGGACGCACTCATCCACTGATCGCGTAACTTCCTAAGTCAAGTCTCACACAGATCGACCATCTGGTCGATTCGCAGAGTTTTAACTCTCACCGTTTCTTAGGAAGAAGTAGTAGAAGGTCCCATCGGTCGCTAGATCGGTGGGCTTTCTCATTTTAAGACCTGAAAGGGGGCGCGGCTTTGAATGATGACGGAGCCGAGATCACTCGATCGAGCGAGCTGCAAGAACGATCGTTTCGTAGCTCTCTGTGAATCGGTTGCCATGGAAGCGCGCGTGCAACACTTCATGCACGCATCCCATAAAGTCGCCAAGCTGGCTCTTCGGTATACCTGCACCGATATACGACTTTGACATCAGATAACCGATATAGGTGTCTGAAGTATATTCGATCGAGAACGGGAAGTTGTAGATCTCCGGAGTGTGGAATAGCCCAGAGCTTGTGATCGCTTCGGGAAAATCCGCGCTGACGATATCAACGCCACCTTCGTACTTCGGATTGAACTGGCGGATGCAGTCATTGATCTGCATGTAGTAATCATCTTGCGTTGCGAGGCTCTGATTCCAGAGCAGGACAAGCGGTTGATGTGGCTTGAGAATGCGACTGATCTCGCGGACGGCCTTCTCCTTGTTCATCCAGTGGAAGGACTGAGCAAGCGTTACGAGATCGATGGTATCTGTTGCGAGACCTGTTTCTTCGCCTTGAGCTTCAATGACTTGAATGCCTGTGATACCTTCCCGCTCTGCACTCTCTTCGAGCTTACGAAGCATTTGCCGTGCAGGATCAAGCGCATAGACGAGGCGAACGTATGGAGCAAGTGCAAGGGCGAGCCGGCCGGTGCCGGAGCCGAGATCGGCGACGGTGCTCGATCGGTTCAGCTCGGCTAGTGTAACCAGAAAGAGGAGAGCTTCGGAGGGGTAATGCGGGCGATAGGCATCGTAATTCTCGGCCAGCGCATTAAAGATCGTTTTGGGATCGTTGAACAACATTGCTTAACAACACGGACGTCGAGTGAGCCTACTATGCGGCAACTGTGAGGCACTCTGTTCGAATAGTGCATGATCGCAGTATTGATATGAAATTATCAGCGGAATTCGTTCCGACAGGGAATGCCAGCACGATTTCAGCGCTGACCTAGTACTCGATCAGAAACTCTGTCTCATGTTTTAGTGGAAGCTCGTGCGATTCGATCGAGGTGACCTTGCCGATCGCCGGACCGCGTTCAACATGCTGAATGAAAGCGGCGAGATTGTGCTCGATGCCCTCGGCCTCGATCTCGACCGAGCCATCAGGCAGATTGCGCGCGAAGCCGCCAAGTTCTAGCCGTTTCGCAAAGGTCTTGACGAACCTGCGATACCCAACTCCCTGGACAATGCCATGAACAGTAATGTGAAGGCGAAGCATGATGGGGGGGGTAAAAGAACATAGGTATTATATGACCTATGAGTCTAATAGGACCTATGTGCAAAATTACTTAAGCCGCTTGATCAAACTCCTTCATCAATTGCCTTGCAATGACCATGCGCTGGACCTCGCTGGTGCCTTCGCCGATGGTCAGGAGTTTGGAATCGCGCCAGAATTTTTCGGCTGGATATTCCTTGATGTAGCCGTAGCCGCCGTGGAGCTGGACTGATTCCTCGCTTACTTCGACAGAGATCTCGGAAGCATAGAGCTTCGCGAGACTCGCTTCTTTCGAGAACGGCAGACCATTATCGCGCATCCATGCAGCACGATAGACGAGCAAGCGTGCGGCCTCGATCTTCATGCCCATCTCTGCGAGCTTGAACATCGTCGCCTGCTGCGCTGCCAGCGGCTTGCCGAATTGCTCGCGCTGCTGGACGTACTTGATCGCGGCTTCGAATGCGCCTTGCGCACAGCCGACTGAAAGTGCAGCGATCGAGATACGTCCGCCATCGAGGATCTGCAATGCCTGCACAAAGCCTTCGCCTTCCTGGCCAATAAGATTCCCGACAGGTACTTTCACATTCTCCATCACAAGGCTCGACGTATCGCTTGCGCGCATACCGACCTTGTTCTCCTTCTTGCTCGAAGAGAATCCCGGCATCGACTTATCGAGTACGAAAGCGCTGATGCCGCGCGCGCCTTTCTCGCGATCGGTCACCGCCATGATCACGGTCGTATCACCGACGGTACCATGCGTGATGAAATTCTTCGAGCCGTTGACGATGTAATGATCGCCTTCGCGTACTGCATAGGTGCGTGTGCCGCCAGCATCGGAGCCTGCGCTTGGCTCCGTCAGTCCCCATGCTCCGAGCACCTTGCCGCTTGCGAGATCGGGTACATACTTCTGCTTGATCTCCTCTGAGGCGAACCGGAAGATATGGCTCGAGCACAGACCGTTGTGTGCTGCGATCGAAAGTGCGACCGATGGATCGACGCGTGCGATCTCTTCGATGACGAGAGAATTCTCTGTTGCGCCGAGTCCGGCACCACGGTACTCAGTAGGTATCAGCATGCCGAGGAAGCCGAGCTCGGCCATCTTCTTGAAGACCTCCATCGGGAATTCCTGCGACTCATCCCACTCCATCTTGCGTGGCAGGATCTCGCTCTCGGCGAACTCACGCGCAACTTGTTTGATCGCCTGCTGATCTTCGGTCAGATTAAAATCGAGGGATTGTACTGCTTCTTCGACGGACATGGAGATGAGATAGTTGAATACTGGGACGGGCGATAAACACCTGAGGAAGGGAGAGGGTTTTGAGCTAGCGTCTAGCGTTTAGCGTTTAGCGTCTTGGAGTGTAAGCTCTGGAACAGTTATGACCCAGAGCCTACTCACTTCTCAATAAGATCCTAGTCCTCGCTAATATGATAGGGCAACGGATCGCTCGCGGTGGCTGCGCTGAACCAGACAGTCTGCGGGTTGTCAGCTTCGACCTGGATATTGATGGTCTTACCGTTGGTGACAATGGTCTGCGTGCCGACTGGGTAATCCATATAAACCATTTCGCCTTGTCCGAGCGTCTTGGTGCCGATCGTTACTTGTGCATCTGGTGAGAGATTCACAAAGCGCACACGCCCATGCGAGCTTCCTTTCGGTGAACCCATCGTGTCGAGGATCACCAGATGATCCCACGTCTGCGGAGTGACGTTCAGTTTGCTCGTCTGCATCGCAGCCATTGTATAGCGAGTAAGATCGTCGAGGTTCAGGCTGAACGAGTCGACATAGAGCAACGTAGGAGAATGCTCGCATGCAGGAGCGAAGAACCACTTGGCGTTGCCATGGAAGGTCTTCGTGATCGACCAAAATTCTGTCGACTTATTGGGCGCAATGCACCTGACTTTGTCCTGCCCATTGATATCCCAACGAATGCCTTGATCAATGCCGCCTTGTGCATTAAGTGATAAGGTGGTCTCTCTCGCGCCATTAACGAACCGCACGAAGATCGAGGTGATGCTAAATACCGCGGTGCCTAACTCTCGATCGGAAAGGACGACAGGTGATGGGAGCGGCTCAGTCCCCTGAGGATCTGTTGACCCTCGAATGACTACCGTGCCGAACAGTCCGGTCAGACCAAAGGCCTGGTTGATCCTCATGATAACGTTATTCGAATCGCCACCAGCCGTGATCAACAAGCCGCCAACGCCTGCGGGCAGCTCGAGGTAGCCTGTGACATCACCGTAATTCAATGTGACGTTCGGTTGCTTGCCGCGAACCGAGTCTGAGAAGTACACATCGAGCTTCGCAAGGTCCGGCATAGCGTGCACATAGCGGGCGATGGTCTTACCATCGACTGCTGATCCGGATTGATCATCGAGCATCAGCGCATTCGCTGGCACTGGCATAGTCCCGAAGCGCTGGCGTCCGCGGCCGATCAGGATCATTGTCTGACGACGATCCGAGAGCGCGATCACTTGCTTGAGCAGTGTATCACCTGCACTTGAGAGAATGACCAGCCTCTGATTGCTTCCGATCGGAAGGGGTGCGCCGCTTGCGAAGGTCGTGATGTAGCCTATATTGATCGCCGGCGTGTACGTGATCGGAGGATTATACTTCAGATCCTGCTGAACAAGCGAGCCATTAAGATAGACGTCCACCTGCTGCTGATCGGCCATGGCATTCAAGATGCGGAGGCTTGGTGCTTTTTCCAGTGGGATGGAGCAAGGATCGGTACAGCTTGTGACGAAGGCAGTAAGGAGCAGAAGCGGAAGGACCAGTCGTTTCTGAAAAGTCATGCAGAAGGGAGATTGATTAAACAGTGCACCCGGTACATTCAAATGGAGCGAATGGGTGACCTAAAGTTTAACAAGGCGGGGAGGCAATAGTTACGAATGCTGATTGCACAGAAGTCCACCGAACGCGAGTATAGTAGGACCCATAACCCTATAGGACTCATAGGACCTAATTGGGGAGGAGGCAATGGATTGCCCTAAATGACCAACGGTGGAGCACAGCCAGGAGAGAGGGCCACGATCCACCGTTCTTAAACGAGAGAGGCGCACCTTAAAGATCGGGTTGCGCTTCTATTACTAAGAACCCCAGACCCCCCTCGAGGTTACAGCTTTGCGGGCAGAATTCTTCTCATTTTGGCACATCTAAGTAGTAAATGAGTAGTCTCAGGGCTCGTATTTTACCAGATGAGCCACAAAGCCTTTGCAAAAAGAAATGGCTCGACCTTTGTAGCGTCGCACAGCAACTCACTTTGATCTCTCAACTACCAACGATCTCTTAGACGACAACATGGAAAGAATACCCATACAGCGTAAGAAAGGCACCCCAGCCTGGCTCTGGATCCTCTTACTTCTTCTTGTTTTAGGATTAGTCTATTTCCTCTTCTTCCGCAGCACTGACAATAGCGATGAGTGGCTCGACGATACGACCACGACTCAGACAACCGACACAAGCGATCTCAACTCTCCAGCACCACCACCTCCGGGTAACGATACTGGATCAGGTATGCAAGAAGTGACCGATCTCAAGCCGGTCTACTCAGCTCCGGACAAGCAGACCTACGTCGGACGCCAGGTGAACGTGCAGAGTGTACAGGTGCAGAAGGTGATCTCAGACACCACGTTCTGGATCGGCGACAGCCCGACCGAGCGCATGTTCGTGACCGGCATCCGCAATGGCAACGCTACGCAAAAGCTGAAGCAGGGTCAGCGCATCAGCATCAAGGGTCAGGTGGAGAGAATGCCTGACGAGAACACTCGCAAGACGGGCTGGGGCATTACCGACCAAGCAGATTTTACAGGACAAGATATTTATCTGCGCGCGCAAGAGATCATGTAAGTGGCTCACGTAAGTGGCTCACGTAAGTGGCTCACGTAAGTGCGCGTGCTCTTATCGTAATCATTTTATTCGACTACTATGGATAACTCAGGAACATACAACGCAGGCGAAGGGCGCATTCTGCTTTCACGCGCTGACAAAGACTGGCAGCTGTCGAACAACGAACAGAACATCATCGGCTGGAAGGTACTCGATACCAAAGGACAGCGTGTCGGCGTGATCGCTGATATGATCGTCGATACGGTCGCCGGATATGTTGATTCGGTATTGCTGGATACCGGTTCAGCGATCTCAACGAATGACATCAACATCGGTGATGGCGTTGTGATCTATGAGCAGCGTGTGCCGCTGACGGAAGTCGCGAATCGCAATTCGACATTCACGATCCCGACCTCGAGAAGAGCTGACTAAGGATCAAAGTGTAGCACATGCTTTAGCTTGTGTGAAGAGCTTGATCTTGATAGCCCGGTATCGTTTTATCGATCCCGGGCTTTTGCTTTCTTTTGGTTTTGCTTTGCGGGTTTTTTCACACAAGCTAAAGCATGTGCTACACTTTTGTCAGACGCGAGGGTATCGTCTCAGCAACCGCTATAGGCAACGTGATGGTAAATGTCGCGCCCAAACCTTCGCCTTCGCTGAAGGCCTGGATGGCACCCGAATGCATTTCTACAATGCGTTGCGAGATCGCGAGCCCGAGGCCAAGCCCACCGAACCGCTTCGTGATGCTGGGTGTGCCTTGCTCAAATGGGTTGAAAATGCGGGTTAGCTGTGCTTGCTCTATTCCGATACCGCTATCCTGAATGGAGACAAAGAGCTCATCCTGCGCGGAATTCCATGTCTTCACTGTGATGACACCATTAGCAGGCGTGAACTTCGCCGCATTCTGCAGCAGATTCCAAAGTACCTGCTGTATTCTCGCTGGATCACAATGCACCGCCGTAACTCTTGCCGAAAGCTCGAGCTTCACATCCAGCTTCTTCTCATTGATCTTCGTGCTACAAATATCAATGGCATTGAGTAAGAGCGAGTGAAGATCCATCGACTTCTTCTCGAGATGCACTTTGCCACGAATGATACGTGTCAGATCGAGCAGATCATCGATCAACCGCGCCTCAAGCTGAATATTTCGCTCGATGATCTCCATCATTGGATGAAGCTCCTCTGGTATGCGCTTGTCGTCCTTCAGGATCTCGACGCATGTTAACACTGGTGTTAGCGGCGTACGCAGCTCATGGCTGAGCGCAGCAATGAATTGATCCTTCGCCTGATTCGCCTGCATGATCGCATCCTGCGCGCGCCTGATCTCGGTGATATCGATACAGATACCTTCGAATGCAATGATCTCTCCGCTATCGTCTCTTACGATGACCGCACGATCCAGCACGTAGCGCTCTTCACCGCTTGCATGCCTGATACGGTATGTCACTTCGATCGGTATATTGCGAGCGATCGCATCTTCAACAACTCGATCGATCTCTGCGATATCCTCCGGATGGATCAACTCGAACCAACGACGCTGACCAGTGAGCAGTAGGTCTTCAGCTGCATAACCCGTAAACTCCAAACATCCGCTGCTGGCATACTCGAAAGGCCAACCCTCAGATGTAAGGCAGCGATATGCCATGCCTGGGATGTTCGACATCAACCGCGCAAGCTGTTCGCGGCGCTCGTTCAACTCCTGCTCAGCGCGAAGGCGATCGGTAACATCCATGACGACACCGGTCCTGCCGATGACGTTGCCTTCGTCATTGCGACGCGTCCGGAAATGCGCTTCCACATCGAAGATGTGGCCATTCTTGTGCTGCCATTTAAATGAAAACCTACCGTTGTCGGTATGTGGCGGAAGATTACGTACTTGTTCGAGCAAGTCATCTCGATACTCCTTCGGAGTGTGGTGCACCCAAAAGAGCGGATCGCTTGCGAGCTCTTCAACTTGATAGCCGAGTAGCTGCTCGACATAAGGACTAATGTACTCAAGCTTATAATCAGCTTCGCCAGGTGTACCAACGGCCTCGTACACAGCGCCCGGGATGCTTCTCATGATCTCGCCAAGGCGCAACTGCTCTCGATCGAGCTCTTGCTGCAGAACTGCACGCTCGTTTTCAGCGCGCTTACGATCTTCGATCTCCTGCAACGCAGCGCCATAAAGCCTTGCGTTATCAATGGCCGCAGCGATGCGGCGCCCGAGCATGCGTGCAAACTCTACGTCTTCTTCCCTGAACTGTCTGCCAGTCTTCAGTGCAAACGTGATCGCGCCGAGGATCTGACCGCGTGACTGAAGAGGCACGATGATCATTGAGCGAAGATCCGATGCATATGCCAGTCGCCTGAACTCTGGCTCTGGAGAGCTCGCATCCAGGAACTCGTCGGAGAGATAGGGCACGAACAGTGGATCACCCGACTTCACGACAGCCACGGCCGCAGCTTGCGAGTGTAAGCCATGCTTAACGATCAACTCGCGCATGATCGCTTCTTTTGTGGGATCGCCGCAGGAGAACGCAAGCGACTTCATCATTCCGTCAGGACCCGGCTCGGAGATGGAGCAATAATCAGCAAAGTTGCTTGTGACAAGCTCCGCAACCGCTTGTAAGACATCTGGATCAATGAGCGACGACGCGAGCTTCTCGCTGAGGCGTGCCATGAATTGCAACCGCTCTTCATGCGACTCTTGGCTCTTCGTCACATCCCGCGTAATGAATGTGATCGAGTCCGTCGATGGATAGATATCGACCTGCAGCCACTGCTTTGTTAACGGGTTGCTGATCGTCGCCGTCTCACGAGAAAGAGTGGTGCGCGCGCGTTCGCAGGCTTGCGCTATGTCGGTGTTCTTGTACTCGGGGTACACCTCCCATATCGTCTTGCCAATGATCATGTCGATCGGCTGACCGATGATCTCGGCAGCGCGCTCATTCGCATACACGAACCGCCACTCGTGGTCATGGACCGAGATTCCATCGGAGATCTTATTCAGGATGAGATCGAGATCGACCTCTTTTTGGCGATGGGGCATGGCTATTCCTGTACGGAAGATTTAGGGCATTTTTGCCACAGGCATGAGTGATTGCGGCACTTGTGAGGGAAGGATCGGCCGCGAGACACAACTCGTCGAGTAGAGATAACCCTGAAAGCAAGTGAAAATGCCCCCGAGTGACAGAAAACTTTCGACTTTTCGCGTGGTCGTTATGCTCCGCCTTGCTTCGGTTTCCTGAGAGACATGAGGTAGGTCGTGAGCGTCGTAAACACGGCAAAGAACAACGCTTGCAAAACCGCGGACGTCCAGGGATCATCATCTATCACGAGGTGTAGAATAAGCATAAACGTGAAGCCGAACAGCGCCGAAAACCGCAAGCTAGCAAGCCTGCTCTTTCGCTCGTTCGGGTCCGCGTTGACGAGCTCGCGTTCTTTCCGAGAGTAGCCACTCCAAAATGTTGCTCCGACGATCAGCACGGCGTAGCTCATGGTGATGATCACGATCCACATCACTGCTCTTTCGGACATATCTTCCTTTGGTAGGAAGACTCCGAGTAGCATTACCGCAAACCAAAGCCCGAATCCAAGCATCATCGCGGATTCTAGGTACTTGATCTGCGTATCCTTGTCAACTTTATCTGCCATGGTAGAAAGGGAGAAGTTTATTAACACACACACTACTTCCTCTTTCGTCCAAAGACGAAGACGAGGTACATCCCGCCCGCGACAGCCGGACCGAAGAACAATCCGCCAAGAAGTGCACGGCTGAGCTCGTTTCCTTCGATAAAGTAGCTGTTGGAGAAATGGACAAGGAAGAGCGAAGTGCCAAAGGAGAACAATCCTGCTGGCTTTAAGAAACTCGCCATTGGATCCTCTTTCGGTGTGACTCTGCGGTACTCTCTGGAATAGCCGTTCCAGATTCCGCTACCAATCGTGACGATAAGGTAGAGGGTGGCGCCAACCGCGAGGACGATCGCCGTTCGCTCACTTGTATCTGGAGCCATTGCTACTCCGACACACAGCATCCACATCATGATGCTGGCGAACGCCTGCCACGTCATGAACTTGTTAAGGATATTTGGGTCGACTTGTCCAGACTGATTCATGGGACTTCAATTTACACACACAAGCTCCGGAGGCTCTTGAAGCGAGCATCCGCCCTTTATCGCTACCGCCTAAGATATCGCTTAGCAACATAGATGCTCGCGAAATGGAGCAGGCCAGTAGGAAAAGCGAACGCTAAGGCATACACCGCTGAATTGAGCCACTCGTTACCGATCGTGATCCTCAGTAGAAAGATAAATGCAAATAGCCCCAGAGTGAGCTTTACGGTTTCTTTCCAGCTATAGTTGGCGATCATCTTAGCACCGACTTCTTTGAACATGGCGATATAAATTTACACACACAAACACACTGAATAACCTCAGCCATATTATCCGTTGTTCCTACAGAACCATGGCGATGAGAAAACCGAGCACCGCCCCGGCAATGACCAGCAGCGGCGACTCGTACCAAGCCCTTTCAATAAACACACGCTCTACTTCGAGCTGGTAGATGACCGAGTCCCGCCGCGTGTACTTCACCCATTCCTGCACGACCCTCGGCGCCGGTAGAAGCCGGATCTGGATCGTGGAGTCGGGTGAGACGCTGACGTGCAGGGTGTCGTGGTTGATGACGGTGTCGAGCGTCAGCCTATCCCCTCGAGGAGTGAGCTTTGAATTCACACACACACGCGGCGAGGTCTTATCGATAGTGATGAGGGCGGAGTCAGGACGCTTGATGACCTGACGGGAGAAGGATGACCGGGTGGATGGTGAGGCATCGCACAGGAGATAGAGCATGAGCAACAATACACACACTGCTAGAAGGATCATTTTTGACATATATTTGACGTTCACGCGAAGCGGCATAAAATAAAAAGCCTTCCCCTTTATATGGGGAAGGTTGGGATAGGGTTGGAGTGTCGTCGCTGAGATGAAGCTCGCGGGTTTCAGAAGGGGATTTCTCGCTGCGCTCGAAATGACGGCATGTTTCGTTTTTACACACACGCTACCGCAGCCACCGGCGATAGATCTTCCACGCAGCGCACACACGATACACGTATCTGGCATTAACGAAGGTCTCGCCGCGCTTGCGGTTGTTGCCCTGGTTGTAGGCGCTGATGGCGGAGAGCGTGTCATTGCGATATCGATCAAGCAGCACACGCAGCCGCTTCGCACCATGCGCGATCGCGTTTGGCGGAAGATACAATTCGCTGAGATAGCGCCCGGCGAAGCCTTGCTCTCGCGCGAGTTGCCCCATGACTTGCATGAGTCCGATGGAGCGTGATCGATCGTCGAGTTCGGTCTCGTAGGTTGGAAGATTGCGGTATCGCTTCGACCACGCGCGTGCGGCCGATTGCACGATGGCTTTGCGCTTGTAATGTGGTTCGGTCCGCGCCGCCCAGGGCTCAAATCGCGATTCTTCCTGAATGACAGCGGCGACAAGCGAAGGCGGCATCGCGAATGAATCGGCAATGCGCTCGATCTCTTCGCGATAGTGAATGAGCACTGCTTCGCGCACGATCGCTGAATCAGCGTAGAGCTGCTCAGCTATCAGGCTATCGACATGAGCAGGGAGAGTAGAGAGGAGGAGGGTTAGGAGTATCATAGTGAATTGAGTTGGAACGTATTCCACGTAGGGCCACATCGCAATGTGGCCGAACTGCGGTTTGAGAGGTAAAGGCAATGATTGATGGAAGGTCGTGGCGCCCTATAGCGCGTTCTCAGATGCCACGGCAAGCAGCGAATGTGGACGAAGGATGATCTCCGCGATTCGGCCACATTGCGATGTGGCCCTACGGGGGGAGGGCAATTGACATTCGAGCGTCTGATAGCCTTATCTTTGCATATGCCCAAAACCATCCTCATCACCGGCGCATCGCGCGGTATCGGAAAGCATGTTGCCTTCGAATTCGCACAGCGTGGCTATAATGTTGTGCTCTGCGCTCGTAATCTGGAGTTGCTCGAGCAGAATGTGGC
>JBKJTP010000305.1:0-3308 GCA_046590195.1 Kapaibacterium sp. (SeqCode)
TTGTCCATGCCACGGCTCACGCTTCGATGCACACGGCCGCGTACTGAATGGACCTGCGCTTGCGGATCTTGCGGAGATGAAGGCCGAGGCATCTACGCTGCCCTCCGTGTAGCGGTGCGGTCCCCGCGCCTGGTGGCAAGGACTTCGTATTATCAGATGGTACGATTTATCCAAAAGGCAGACTAGCTTTCAATCGGTCTTCAGTAGACGAATGCATACTACTCGTCACCCCAAGCCCAGGGAAGCGCGTTGCTACAGGGTGGAAGTCCCAGCGCCACAGACTGAAACGCTGAAACGAGACCGACGCACACTGGCCATCGAACTGCGCGAAAGATTCTGCTCAGAATCGCCCAAACTCAGCCATAGAGGCTAATTATCACGGACTATGCAAACTTGCTGAACTCCTTCTCATGCGCTTGGTGCGCGATTTGTTACGTCTATAGCAACCTTAAGTCACAAGGGCTAAGCTGGAAGCACACATTCGGTGATCCTCTGCGATCATTAGTGAGTTGACCAGCGCTAAGTTTACATCATCACCGGTTTATTTAACAGGAGGAGTATTCAGATGGGCACAAGCAATAGAGGATTTGCATCGATGGATCCGTCGAAGCAGCGCGAGATCGCAAGCAAGGGTGGACGTGCAGCGCACCAGAAGGGCACAGCTCACCAGTGGACTTCAGAAGAAGCACGCGCAGCAGGACGTAAGGGCGGCGAGCGTCGCGGCACTGGCCTGACAGCAGGCGAGATCGCTTCGAACAATTCGAACGAGATCCTTGCAAATATCTCGAATCTGAACAACGTCGGTTCGCAGGCAGCTCAAAACGCATAAGCTTTAGCACGAGCAAGCGTTGTGTCTGCATTGCGTGACATGCTACGCCAGGTATGTTCACTTCATTAAGTTTGTCTAGGTTAGGCAAGGCGGATAGGGATCTACGTAACGAGAGCGGAACGCTATGTATAGCTCACAGCCAGCACGTTGCAATAGCAATTGGCGAAGCGGTGCACTAACATTATGTTTAGCACTTCTGCACAGATCGCTTCCGCCATTTTTTCATCGTTTTTCTATCGTTTATAAACGAGAGTAACGAGAATTATGGCGAACACTAACAATACGAACACGAACGATCAAGATACGAGCGATCGTAACAAGAACGATCGCAACGCGAACAGCAACGATCGTAACACGAATACTGGCGATCCGAATAGGTCAGCCGGTACGAGTCCAGACCGCGAGGGCCAGTCAGGCTCACAGGGCTCACCAAACCGTCAAGGCGGCAACTCAGGCTCACAGAGCAACCCAGACCGAAGCGGCCCCGACCGCAGTTCACAGGGTGGCGGTTCGTCCAGCGGCGGCTCATCGAGCGGCTCAGGAAGCCAACGCTCTGGAAGCGAACGCAATGGATCATCATCATCTGATTCGAGCAGCGGTGGACGCAACGCCAACTCTGGCGACAGCGGCCAGTCACTAGGCAGCCAGTCTGATTCGGGCGGTTCACGTCGCTCGGGTTCGGGTGGACAAGGTTCTGAGGGTGGCATTACTGAAGGCAACAACTCAAGCCGTTAAGTAACATTTCGTAGATCTACTTTCGAAGAGGAGGCCTGTCAATTGCAGGACTCCTTTTCTTTTTGTATATCCGAGCTATTGCGAATGCCTGCAAAGAATCACGACCTCCACGGCAATGTGCCCGACAAAGCTGAAGCCGCGCTGCTCATCATCGATGCGATCAACGATCTCGAGTTCTCGGGTGGTGAGGATATTCGCCCAGCAGCGCTCGAGATGGCCAGGAACATCAGCGAGTTGAAGCAGGCAGCGAAGAGGCAAAGGATCCCGACGATCTACGTCAACGATAATTTTGGCAAGTGGCAGTCTGACCTGAACAAGCTCATCGATCACTGTATCAATGACGGCACAAGGGGATAGCAGTTGGTCGAGACAATACTGCCAGACGATGACGATTACTTTGTACTGAAGCCGAAGCACTCCGGCTTCTTCTCCACCTCGCTCAGTATCCTGCTCGAATATCTCAAAGTCAAGACGCTGATCCTCACCGGATTGCAAACGAACATCTGCGTGCTCTTTACGGCGAACGAGGCATACATGCGCGACTTCTTCATTGTTGCTCCGAGCGATTACTCAGCAGCCGAGCAGAAAGTGAATCATGAATATGCGCTTGAACAAATGAAGAAGATACTCAAGGCGGACACGCGCCCGTGGCGCGAACTCGATCTCAACGCGATATCCGAACCTGACGAACCTGCACTGGATTGAGAAACAGTGGATGGGGCGTGAAGCGATGAGCCCGATGAGGTGTTTCCCAGAAAAGAACCATTCGATAATGTGGGGTTTTACCCTTAGTCCCACATTCACGTCCGACATTTCATCGTCCCGTCCGACACGATCCGTCGATCTCTATGCTCGTTCGCGTCTTTTATTGTGTTCTGCTGGCTGCTGTGCTCGTCAGCCAATATTCGTTCACTCCTGATACCGAGAGCGCTAGATCCTCTCCTGGCACCTCCAGCGATCACCTGGCCCGGTGGCGCTATCAGTTCGAGAAGCTGAAGGATCCGAAGCTTGGCGACATCCCATCAGGAATCCGCGCCAAAGAGCTCGCATTTGCTCGCACGCTTCCGAGCCGCGAGCGAATGACGCAGGCACACAAGAGTACATCTGCCTTAGCGATCAATTGGGAATTCCGCGGACCTGAGAATCTTGGCGGACGCACACGCGCTCTCGGAGTTGATGTCGCAAACGAGAATGTCTTGATCGCAGGCGGCGTCTCTGGCGGCATGTGGCGCAGCGAAGATCGCGGAACAACTTGGTCGCGCACATCAAAGCTGTCCGATCTCAAAAGCGTTACCTGTCTTGCGCAGGATACACGTCTCGGCCGTACGAATACATGGTACTTCGGCACTGGCGAAGCTCGCGCGAATTCTGCCGGACTCAAGACCGCGTATTACGGCGACGGCCTGAGCAAGTCCACTGACAACGGCAAGACGTGGCAGCAGCTCGATGCAACCGTCTCGCGCACGCCACACCGCTTTGATGACTTCGATTACATCATGAGCATCGCAGTCGATCCATCGAACTTGCTGGAAGACGAGGTGTATTGCGCGACAACACGTGCGATCTATCGCAGCATCGATGGCGGACTCAACTGGGATCTCGTGCTTGGCTCGCAAGGCGGAAGAGGATCATATTGCGAAGTGATCGCAACTTCGAACGGCGTCATGTATGCGTCGATCCCATCGGCCTCAGCTTCTGGCGGGCTCTATCGCTCAACTGACGGTCTGAAGTGGGTCAACATCAC
>JBKJTP010000120.1:0-12348 GCA_046590195.1 Kapaibacterium sp. (SeqCode)
CAACTGCGCTACCGATGCGGACATTACCGCCGCCTTCGTTCACGTAAAGATCTTCCCAGGTGCTAAGCACGCCGTTATGTCCGCCGATCGCAGCGT
Source organism: Kapaibacterium sp. (SeqCode) (assembly GCA_046590195.1). GTDB lineage: Bacteria > Bacteroidota > Ignavibacteria > Palsa-1295 > Palsa-1295 > JBKJTP01. The sequence goes on from JBKJTP010000120.1 coordinate 97, forward strand.
GACCACTAACCTGGCCCAGGATCACTGTGCGACCAGCTAGACCAGTGCCACCGAAGGCACCCGCACCTGTCCATGCGCTTCCTGGTGCACTTGCACGAAGTGCAACAGACTGGCCATCGCCTGGGTATGTTGTTGCTGCTGTCTGGATGTAAACAGAGTTGTTGTGGGTAGTCGTACCGTCGATGGTCGTGTTACCTGCGGCATCGACCAGGAAGTCATCAGAGACCACCGTGAAGTTGCCAGGGGTTGCAATCGCGACCGCGCCGCCTGTAGCAGCGTTACCAATAGTGGTTGCACCTGTTGATGTGCCGGTGTTGATGTTTACAGCGTCGCCAGTTGCGTTGTTCGCGTTGATGCTCGTTGGTCCGAGAACCGTTACGCCGCTTGTAGCAGTGTTACCAATAGCTACTGCACCAGTACCCGTGCCGCTATTGATGTTCGTTGCTGCGTTGCTTGTGCCAGTATTGATGTTGGTGACGCCGACAGAGTTGATCGTCGGAGCTGCACCGCCAGTGATCTGGAAAGGAATGAGCGCGCCGCCATTCGATGAGAAGTTCAGCGTGCTTGCGTTAATATTGACCCAGCGTGGATTCGCTGTGAACGGCACGGCAACGTTTGACTCACCGCCGAGCTCGAACTGGAACTGGACGGGATCCCAGCTGACGCCTTCATCGGCGAGATCTGAGAAATTCGAGGTGCGAACATTGTCGCCCACGTTGAGAGTGAGAATGCGCGTTGGCGCACCATCATTGATGATGCCGGTCAAGGAGAGGTTCGTCGTGTTGTCGTCAACACCGATCGTAACGTTTCCGCCAGCCGAGTTACCGATGCGCGTGACACCAGCACCTGTAAAGTTAATATCGACAGCACCAGTCAGCGTAGCATTCGCATTTGCTGTCAGCGGTGCGCCCGTCACGTCGAGGCCGTTGAGAGCGTCAACGTTACCAGTGAATGTGTTCTGGCCAGCACCACTCTGGGTAATGCTACCATCGGTAGTCAGGAAGTTCGCTGGGCCCGGATTTACTCCGATATTTCCCGGCGTGATCCCGCGATGGATCGCATTCTCGTTGATGCGAAGATCTGGGTTGAGCCCCGTATTTACTATGATCTCCTGAGTGAAGGTATAAACACCGTTCAGCGTGTAGACGCCCTCATCGAGAACGACGTTCGCGGTGCTGATACCGGTGAACTGCGGGAATGTGTACGTCGGGTTACCGTCCATCAGGGCTGGTGTTTGCAGCGTCATGCGCTGACCATCACCATCATCCATAATGAAGCGCTCAGCGCCAAAATTACGGTTTTGCGCTGTAGCATCATTTGCCAATGCGACGGATACCGCACCGACTGCGAGCAAGCTAAGGAAACGTTTCATAGTATCGCTAAATGCGTAAAGGTACAGTTACTAAAACTAATGGTAGCGCGAAAGACGGAGCTTTTGCGCCAATAAACAAGAATAGAGGAGCAACGACGGCAAATTTGCCGAACGTCCAGATCTATTCAGGTAATGAAAAATGAATTGGTCAATCTAAGGAATCAAGCACATGAACGACCGATCCGAACCTACGACAACAACTGTCATCAGTTCAGAACCGAAAGGGACACCAATGTGCCAAGCAACAAGCTAAGGTCACAGGATCGAGTCTTACAACTTACGCCTTGCTATCGACCGAGGGGCGACTCGAGAGAAGACCAGGCAGAACAAAGGAAAGAAAACCCGCGGCAGCCGAAAACTCCGCCAAGCAGGGCATTCCGAATTCAAATATACAACATTATTAGGAGCAATGCAAGTAAATACGAAGAGATAATGTGAATTACTTACTTTTCCACAAGCCAACTGGCATGGCCGTACTTAGTAAAGTTGGCGATTTCAGAGCCAAAACGCAGAAAGGCAACTCAATGAGTTGCCTTTCCTAGATTTCTAAAAACCTAAATTAGTCGCGCTCGCGGAAGCGGTATTCGAGGTTATCCCCCATGAATTCCGTCACAGCCTCGAGAGTCGGCTTGCCGAGCTTATCGATCTCAAGCGAGATCTTGAGCTGGTCGAAGTTCGTCGTGTCGAATTCATCATCATCATCGAGATCGATCGGCACGAGCGTCGAGATGCGCTGCTGATATTCCTGCTTGATCTCGTCATTGATCTGGCGCGCGCGGCGGGCCATGATAGCGATCGCCTGATACAGCGACCCACCCTTTTCGAGGACGAGGTCGATATCCGCAGGCTGGACGCTAGTAAGTCTCTTTTTGTCTGTAGTTGCTGCCATAATTTCTTTGGTCGGACGAGGGAAACGTGTAGGGTCGGGGACCGGTTTCCGGGGTCCGGGGTCCGGGAGGGAATATTTGCGCTATTCTTACGATTGCCGCAATCTATTTAGCATTTGGCCAACTCCGCTGCAAAGCTGCCACGGTTCGTTTAGTTGATCCTTTGTGAGGTAATCGAGCCGATTACAAGCAATAAGCTGTGTCTCTACTTCCATCAGTGAGCCGTAAGCAAAGGAAAGATGATGAAGGTACTCCTTTCGATGCCTCCTTCCCCAGCCTTCAGCGATATTGCTAGGAATAGACATCGAGGCTCGCTTAAGCTGTGATACCAGTTCAAATCTCTCGTCGCGGGGGAGTAGCCTTGCTACGGAATAAACGGAGACCATGAGATCCATGCTCAACTGCCAAACCTCCAGGTCCCGATAGGTCTTAACCTCATCCATCTCATCCTCCTTCGGACCCCGGACCCCGGACTCCGGACCCCGATTCCCCGAATATCAGCTTCTCTACCTCAGCAACTGCTTTCTCAAGATCATCATTGACCACAATATGGTCGTAGCTCTCGGCCATCTTGGTTTCCATGTCGGCTCGGTCGAGGCGACGCTCGATGACGTCGGGAGCATCGGTGCCTCGTCCTTCCAGGCGGCTCTTGAGGGTTGCGCGGTCCGGCGGAGCGATGAAGATCAGGATGCTGTCATCCGGATAACGCTGCTTGATCGAGAGCCCACCCTTGACATCGATGTCGAAGAGCATGCGCTTGCCCAGATGGATCGCCTGGTCGATCTGCTCGCGCGGAGTGCCGTAGTAATTACCGAAGATCTCTTCGTGCTCGATGAGTCCTTTGTCAGCAATAAGCTCCTCGAACTTCTCGCGTGTCAGAAAAAAATAGTCGCGGCCGTCACGCTCGCCTTCACGCATCTTGCGTGTGGTTGCAGAGATGCTAAAGATCAGCTCACCCGGATGTAGCTTTAAGAGTCGCTTGGTGATCGTCGTCTTGCCTGCCCCTGATGGTGCGCTGATGACGACGAGCGGCTTGAGATCGGTAGAGGCGTTATTCATACTACACAAAGATAGCTATCGCAATCGCTCGACGTATAGAACCGCATCAGAATGCAGGTCCACCGATCATCGCCTGAGGAGGCGCTTCGTCGAAGCCCGGAATGTTCGCGCTCGAATCTTCGAAGCGTGCATACTGCTTCACAAAGGTTACCTTGACGTCATCGATCGGGCCGTTACGCTGCTTTCCGACGATGATCTCTGCGACGCCCTCAGTTGAGTAGCCATTCTCATCGGTCTCGATACCGTAGGTCTCCGGACGATAGATGAACATCACAATGTCTGCGTCCTGCTCGATCGCACCAGATTCACGAAGATCGCTCAGCATCGGCCTACCTGCTTTACGAGTTTCGACAGAACGATTAAGCTGTGAAAGCGCGATCACCGGAATATTCAGCTCTTTCGCAAGTGCTTTGAGCGAACGCGAGATCGTGGAAATTTCTCGCTCACGAGAATCCATGTGACGCGATGAGCCCATCAACTGCAAGTAATCGATCACAACGAGACCGATGTTCTCCTGCGACTTCAAACGCCTGCACTTCGCGCGCACTTCAAGCGGTGTGATCGCTGCGGTGTCATCAATAAAGATCGGAGCTTCAGAGAGCTTGCCGATAGCCATCGAGATCTTGCGCCACTCTTCATCATTGAGTTGGCCTTTACGTGCGCGCTGCATATCCACCTTCGCTTCGGCGCAGAGCAGACGAAGCACCAACTGCATCGCACCCATTTCGAGCGAGAAGTACGCAACGCCTGTGCGCTTCTCTTTCTCTGGGATCATTGCAGCGTTTCGCGCGAACGTCAACGAGAGCGCTGTCTTACCTTGCGATGGACGCGCAGCAAGAATGATAAGATCAGATTTCTGCCAGCCGCTCGTGAGGCTATCCAGATCGCGCAATCCGGATGTCACGCCGGTGATGCCGGTCGCTTGTCCGTGTATCTTCTCAAGCTGCTCGACCGCCTCGAACGCAAGGCCCTTCATGTGCTGGAAGCTCTTGCGATGCTTCGACTCTGAGAGTCTGAACAACGCGCCTTCTGCCTGATCGAGCAGATCGAACGTATCCTCTTCGCCCATGAATGCGCGAAGCTTGATCTCTTCGCAGGTACGGATGATCTCGCGTGCAACGTGCTTCTCGAGTACGATCTTCGCGTGTGCTTCGACGTTGGCTGTCGTGATGACCTCACTCGTCAACTCGACGAGATACGCAGAGCCACCGCACATATCGAGCTTGCCATCCTGACGAAGTTGATTCGTGACCGATAGCAGATCGATCGGCTCGGACAGATCATCGAGCGAGATGATAGCGCGATAGATATGGGTGTGCTGATCGCGGTAGAACGGGCTATCTTCGAGCGTACGGTCGCCAATGATCTCGATGACCTTGCTAACTGAAGTCCTATCGATCATCATCGCACCAAGGATCGAGCGCTCGACATCGACCGATTGCGGCGGGACAAGTCCATTGACCGCTAGCTTATCGAAAAGATCGGCGAACGAGTTGAGGTACGTCTTCGCACTTCGAAATCCTGGGACGATTTTCTGGGGGATGAGATCCACGGGACGGGTTCTGGGAGTTCTGAATGCTGAGTTCTGAATTCTGAGTTTGTTTAAGTCAAATCCCAGAATCTCCGTTCGCACGAAGCAAGCGATTTCTTGGCTTGATGAGAAGATGTTTAGATCGCTGTTGATGGCGTACCCTTTGTACTTATGTTATACACAAGTTTTCCATAGCAAAGTGCGAACCGCTCCTCTTGCTTCTGGAAACTTGAAACGTTTAGGTTTAGACCGGGATGAGTAGGATCAGGGTTGTAAAACTTAAGGGGTACGCGGATGCTAACATACATGACAGTCGAGGACTATCAGCGAGCGCGCTTGGGCGGTAAGGCGCCCGTGCTAGTTGACGTTCGAGACGCAGCGGAGTTTGCAGGGAGCCATATTCCAGGAGCTCTCAATATGCCGCTGGCCACACTTTCGAGAAATGCCATGACCGATCTGCCAGACAAAATGACTCCGATCATTGTCTATTGCGACGTCGGTATCAGGCAACATCATGCAGCAAGGCTGCTCCGATCGATGGGATACGCGTACGTTTCAGAGATGCAGGGAGGCCTGATCAATTATAGCAGGATGGGGCAGGAGATGCGGCCAGGCGCGAGACCGAGCTAGGTCGAGACCGAGCTAGGTCGAGACCGAGCTAGGTAAGGCATGGCGAAGCTGAGAGTAGCTTAGGAGGTAAGATGAATCAGAACCCGAGGACTTAACTCCGCGGGTTCTTTGCTTACACTCCAGATAATCACTCTCTTAATTAATGAAAAAGCTACTTTCTATTCTGGCTTGCTCTGCGATCGCCGGACTTGCTCTCTCAGGTTGCGACAATGCTACTGATGCACCAAGCATCGATGCATGGAAAAGTCCTGACGCCGGTACGCTCCTCGTCTTCCGCGAGACCCGCACGATGGAGCTGGACGGCAAGCTCTCCTCGAACACATCAAGCCCAACCTACGAATTCATCGCGACCGAGCAAGTGATGTTTGGCGAGAATAACGTCTCGACCGTCATCGATCCGAACGGCGATACAGTGTATGTGTCGCTTCGCGACAATGGCGACTTTGCTATCGGCAGCAACACCGCGAGCGGCATCATGTGGGACGTCTTTCCAACGGGCAGCAAAGGCACGATCACAGTGCATGATTACGATAGCGTGACCAACGGTACCGATCACGAGATCAGGAAGCTGACACGCTCATACATTGGCGAAGAGGAGATCGAGCTCGCCGACAAATACATCTACACGATCAAGATCGTCCAAAACGAGACGCAGCGCCTCCTGAGCGCGGGCCTCTGGGATTTCCTGACGGTGGCAACGGACACCCTCTATTTCGCGCCCGACTTCGGCTTCTATGTTCGTCAGCGCGGGAATGTGCTGAATTATGAATTCGATCGACTCCATAGCACGCACACGAATGCGCTAGATCTTCAGGCTTACATTAAGAAGTAACGCTCTTAGCCTGAATACTATTTGCAGCCTACAGGCAAAATGCAACCTTTCTGACTGTAATGTGTCATTATTAGGCCTGACCCGATTTCCGGAGTCTGGGTCGTGTTTGTTGTATTTTTAGGTCCAAAGTTCACGCCTCCTCGCGTTGCGCACCTCGCGTATTAAGCCCTCGCTGCTTCGAGAAGAGTGTACCGAGTCCCATTTTATCCCAATCTCAAGACGTTAACTATGAAACGTTCGATACTCCTTATTATCCTGACGCTCTTTGTGGCGGTTAATGCTTCAGCTCAGCGTAAGGTACTGGTTGAAGAGTTCACCAGCTCCACCTGCCCTCCTTGTGCTTCAACAGATCCTATTATGGAGGCGTGGGAAGCAGAAGCTGCTGAGCAAGTTGTGGTTCTTAAGTATCACCAGAATTACCCCGCGTCTGGTGACATCATGTACAATGCGTACAAAGAAGGACGTGCTCGTCATGACTACTATGGCGTCGCAGGCATTCCGCATGTCGAGTTTAACGGCATGGCGAATACTTTCCCACAGTCTGTTGTCCTCCTGAACACGACGATGAATCAAGTCATCGATCAAAGCAGTGTCTACTACAATGTTTCTGTGTCACAGCAGGTGACGGCAGATAGTATTATCGCACTTGTCACTGTAAAGGCCGGCGCTGACGTAGATCCGGAAGCTCGCCTCGTAGTTGTGATTGCCGAAGCAAACGTGATCCATCAGGGTTCAAACGGACGCACATATCATACGATGGCAGTGCGTGGCGCAATGCCAGCGTTCGACGCTGAAGGCGCACCGGCTGGTCCAGCACTGACGATCGCAGCAAACGGTGAGCAGACCTTCCGCTTCTCAACGCCTTTGAAAACGGTGTGGAACAAGGATCTTCTCCAACTCGCAGCGTTTGTTCAAAATCCTACCTCACGCGAAGTGATGGGGGTTGAGACAAGCGTACCAAACCTTTCGCTCGTTCGCAAGGGCGGAAATGCAGGTATTGTCGGCAGCACGACGATCCGTCCTCGTTGGGTTGCAACGAACAATGGTACGACAAGCCAAACAGTCAAGTTCACTGCTTTCCTGTCCAAGGCCACTCCTTACACTGGTACGGTCACTATGGCAGATGGCTCAGCGATCCCTAGCACAGGACTCGTCCTTGCCCCGGGAGCCGATGCAGAGATCATGATCTCGTTTGCTACCAGCGGCGCTAACACCGAAAAGCAGAACTACCTGATCGGCATGACGACGGTCGAGGGTGTTGGAGTTAAAGCACCGATCGGTCTCGTATGGCCAGGTGAATCGAAGAATGTGTTTGTTGATGCTGGTGTAACCCGTTATTCTGAGACACTCAGTGGCTTTGCAAAGTACACATCTGCACTGACAAATGCTGGCATGACTACGCCTTCGATCAGCTATGAGGATCTGCTCAATGGCTTCGGTGATCTCACACATTTCAAGAATATCTTCTGGAGCAGCGGTTATGTCGTTGGCCTCTACACTGGCGCCGGTGAAATGAGCGAGAGCGATACTCACAAGGTCCGTCAGTTCATCGCGAACGGTGGTAATCTTGCCTTCAGCAGCACGTTGATGGCTGGCACCTACGGAAGTAATGGCTTAGGTGAGTATGTCGAAGAAGTCTTTGGTGTGACTGCTGAGCCTGCAGTTCAATCCTCTTGGGAGCAGCTTTTCGGCACTCCAGGTGACGTGCTCGGTAACGGCATCGAGGCAGATGTTGAGAAGCAGGTTCTCACTCAAGCTTTGGAGGTGTCTGACCTGAATTCGACCTCAACCGCGTTCCTCAAAAATGAAAATGAGGAGATCATGGGTGTTCGTACCGAACACGCTGGTGGTGGAAAGGTCGTTTATCTTTCGTTCGAGCCCGGCAACATTACGAGCACCACAATTCGTCGCACGTTGGTCAAGAACATCGTCGATTGGTTCAATGGCGTTGCAGACGTTGCTCCGTCCACGATCGCTGATGCTGGGTATGTCGCAAACTATCCAAACCCATTCAATTCAAACACGACGATCTCTTTCGAGCTCGATGCTCGCAGCAATGTATCGCTCGTTGTTCAGGACATGATGGGCCGTGAGGTCGCTTCGTTGATCAACAATCAGATGATCGATGCTGGTGCAAAGGCAGTGAAGTTCGATGGGTCTGATCTTGCGAATGGCAACTACCTCTATGTTCTCACCGTCGATGGTAAGCGCACAGATGGCAAGATGACAATCGCTAAGTAAGTCGACTCGACTTCAGAGACGTTAGTCAAAAGCCCCTCGCATTGCGAGGGGCTTTTTTTATGGTTCGATCGTAACCTGGGTACCCACGTGGAGGAGATCATACAACTCCTTGATCTGCGGGTCATCGAGCGCCACGCAGCCCCAGGTCCAGTCTGACGCTGAGCCGTTGCCGTGGATGAAGATCTCGCCGCCGAGCGGGGTATCCCATGGCGGGCAATCGCCGCGGTCGATCGCACGGACGATCCTGTTGTACTGCCTGCGGTTGATGAGCTTGCTCTTCAGGCCGGCATCGGCGTCCTGCTTGTTCGGGAAGCTCAAGCCCAGTGAGAGATAGAACTGTGAGCGCGGATTCTTGCGGCAGATGTAGTAGGTGCCTTCGGGCGTTCTGCGGTCGCCTTGCTTCAGTTTGTGGCCCGTGGTGCCGAGCCGAGCGCGATGGGGTAGGTCCTGACCTCCTGGCCGTCCTTTGAAAGGATCAGCTTGCGCTCACTCTTCTTTACCGTGATGGAGTATTGCGCGAAGCCATTCGTGGCAACGAGCAACGTGACGAGCAAGACGGCAAGTGAGCGGATCATGGTATCATTAATGAAGCAGAGGCTGCAATTGTTCAAGTGTAGCACATGCTTTAGCTTGTGCGAATAACCCTTGGATCTTTCTCGCACAAGCTAAAGCATGTGCTACACTTTAAAGTATGCTTAATTTCCATCATCGCGGCGCGGGCCGGACGCTCATCCTCATTCACGCTTTCCCATTCTCGAGTGCGATGTGGGAAGAGTTGATCGTGTCGCTCAGCGATCTCGACATCAGCATCGCCACGATCGATCTCCCAGGCTTCGGCGGGTCGCCAAATGCTGAATGGACGATGGAGAGCATCTGCGAATCGCTGTTTGAGGCGATCACCAGCGAGGGGCTCGAAAGGCCGGTGCTTTGCGGCCTTTCGATGGGCGGCTATATCACGCTGAGTTATTGCAAGCACTATCCGCTCACTGTCGCTGGGCTCATCCTAGCTGATACAAAAGCCGCAGCAGACTCGGACGAAGTAAAACTAGATCGGGAGAAATTCGCGCAGGATACGCTGAAGCGCGGGGCAATTGCAGCGACGGAGCGCAATCTTGCAAAGATGACGAGCGATTGGACGAAGGCAAACGCGCCTGAAGTTGCGAAGCAGATCGAGACTTGGATGCTCGACGCCGATCCACAGGCGATCGCGAATGCGCTGCGCGCAATGGCCGGGCGTCCGGACACGATGGAGCTTCTCCCTACGATCGCGGTGCCGGTGCTTCTCATCGTTGGCGCAGATGATCCCGTAACGACACCAGTGGAGATGGAGAAGATGGCAGCGCTCTTGCCGATCGCTACGATCGTGAAGATACCCGATGCATCACATATGAGCGTGACGGAGAAGCCGGGGGAGTTTGCGGCGACAGTGCGCCAATATTTGGGGGTGTCATCCTGAGCGAGCGTAGCGAGTCGAAGGATCTCCCTGCATATCCCTAAGAGCCAGGGAGATCCTTCGACTCCGCCGCCGCTCGTTCGTGCCTTCGGCACTCAACTTCGCGGTCGGCTTCGCTCAGGATGACATGGCCATTGGGCACTCGGGATGACTTTCTCATCCTCATCTGTTCTCCCCGCAATGCAATCAGAATTAGAAACGCTGGCCAGGGAATCGGATCCTATCAATCTCGGGCGGGCGCAAACGCGGGTGGATAAGATCGAGAAGACGCTGAGCAAACGCCAGCCGAGTCTTGCGGTCATCATTGAGAACATCCACGATCCGCACAACTTCAACGCGATCCTGCGGTCATGCGATGCGACGGGTGTGCATCGCGTGGCGATGTGTTATTACATCGAAAAGATGCCGAAGCTCATCCACACAAGCTCTTCTGGCGCGAACAAATGGATCGAGGTCGAGCGATACGATTCGATCGAAGCGTGTTGTGATCAGTTCAGACGCGATGGCTTCCGGATCTATGGCACAAAGCTCGATCCCGAGGCACGTCCAATGTACGATAACGATTTTACCGAGCCCACAGCTTTTATCATCGGCAACGAACATCGCGGAATATCCGACGAAGCAGCGAAACATTCGGACGAACTTCTCTATATACCGATGATGGGGATGGTCGAAAGTTTGAATGTCTCGGTGGCAACGGCCGTCTGTCTCTTCGAAGCCATGCGGCAGCGCCGGGTGAAGGGGATGTATGAGGTGCCGCAATTTTCTTCGACTGAGCTTCAGGCGAGGAAGATGGAGTGGTTGAAGAAGTAGCAAGCCCTAAAGCATGTCATCCTGAGTGACGCCGACCGCGAAGTTGAGTGCCGATGGCACGAACGAGCGGCGGCGGCGTCGAAGGATCTCCCTGCATGTGGCCAATTGCCAGGGAGATCCTTCGACGCCGCCTAACTACTTGGGACATCTATTAAAACGTCGCAAAAACCCTCTGGGTCTTTGCTGCTAAGGAATATTTTGCTCGGGATGACATGACTGAAGTGCAGTGCTCGACCTTGATGATTTAGAATTAGAATAAGTATTTGTCTTACGATCTCACCTTAAACAACGGCTCGATCTGGTTGCTGCTCGCGTGTCTTGCGATCGGTATCGGATTGGCGTTCTGGACGTATCAGCGGACGATCCCGCGCACAACGACGGCCAAGCGCACGATACTCATCGCCTTGCGCTCGCTGGGCATTGCTGCGCTGCTCTTCGCGATCTTCCAGCCCGTGCTCACTTCGACGAAGACGAATGAACTTGTACCAAAGATCGCGCTGGCGCTTGATAACTCACAGTCGATGCAGTTGCCGCAGCAGGGTGGGTCGGCAGGGGCGCAGATAGCACCTGAGGCCACGCGCCGTGCAGCGATGGTTCAGAGCGTGCAGTCGGCGATACCACAGGACTTGCGAAGCGATGCTAGTAAGCTCGAAGCATATCTCGTTGGTGATAACACAACCGAAGTCCGCGGCGGCACAACGACTGCTCTCGACAGCCTCGCCGGACGCGCTACTGTCACAAATCTCTCTTCTGTCTTTACTGCGCTTCGCGAAGCACGCAAGACACGCAATGTTGAGGCGGTTGTGCTTTATACCGATGGCGCTTTCACTGCAGGATCGAACCCAGTCTATGCAGCGCAGCAACTTGGTGTGCCGGTCTATGCGGTTGGTCTCGGTGATTCGAGTGAGATCCGCGACATCTCGCTGACCGAGCTCTTTACGAATGAGATCGCAACTATGGGTGTCGCGCAGCCAGTCGATATGACGCTGCACGTCTCGAATAGCCGCGCTGGTGAGCGCGTGCAGGTCTTCGTCTATGCAGATCAGGAGAAGGTGCATGAGCAGGTCGTGGCACTCAAAGGCGGAAGCTACGATGAGTCGTTCTCTTTCCGCTACACGCCGAACAAGGAAGGGACGATCAAGCTGACGGCACGCGTAAGTGCGCTAAGCGAAGAGATCACTGGCAAGAATAATCTTCGCATCGCTTACGTGAAAGTGCTGCGTAACAAGTTCAGAGTTGCGATGTTTGCCGGCGCGCCGAGTTCGGATGTAAGCTTCCTGCGTCAGTATTATTCGGCTAATCCATCGGTCGAGCTGATCACCTTCATTCAAAAGGCTGGCAGCGAATTCTACGAAGGCACACCAACGCCTGAGAAGCTGCGCGACATCGACATGGTGGTGCTCGTTGGCTTTCCGATCGCACAGACCTCGGACC
>JBKJTP010000211.1:0-2589 GCA_046590195.1 Kapaibacterium sp. (SeqCode)
CGCGAATGCGGAAGTATGCATGGAGTAGGGTACAGTCACGAACCCTTGTCCACAAAGATAAGAACTTTTCGAGAGCCGGGGCGAATTTTCGGTTGCTGTACCGAAAAGCAATGACTATTATCACGCCATTTCATTACCGTAGTCATGCAGAATCGTTACCCAGAGCACTAGTAATCTACTACGATAAACCGTAGCTTTGCACACTTCCAAGAACGGAGAGCGATCATCGAGTCGATCTAAGGCTATGTTCGATGCTCTCATCCATTTTCAATGTGCGTTCAAGAGAGAATACTTCCTATGAATAAAATTACAAGATCCCTTTGCTTGCTCCTCGTGGGCGGGCTGTTCGCGGTTGGTTGCGAAGAAGATCCGTCTTCTGTCGGCAGTTCTGATCCAAGCTTTGGTGCAAAGCCGGTGCCCGCTAACCCTGCACTTGTCTGGCGTGGTGCACAGATCATCGGTGGCGTTACCTATTCCGCGTTGTACGTTGGCGATTCAACGATCGCACCTACTGCACGTATACACACTGTTGCCTCGTCAAGCGTATTTCACTGGTCCGCACCGACTTGGTCACCTTCGGGCGGTTCTGTTGTCTTCACACAAGGCGGCTCCGGTAGCATTCCAGATACGATCAAAGCGATCGACGTCAGTGTAAACTCCAAAGGCAACGTGGTCTCGAGCAATCTGCGCACGATCCTTGGGTTATCGGGCACAGCCAGCCGTCTGAAGAATTCATTCTGGAGTTCAACGACCTCAAAGAACATGATCGCTTATACTTCAGATGACGGGGCCTCGAGCTCGCTTCAGGTCGTCTCGGGTAGTGGCGGGGCTGCAACGCAAGTCGCGTCGTTCGATGAGACATGGTCCGGCAATACACTTGGTCTCGGATATCCAACCTGGAACGCCGATGACTCACGTCTGGCTGTCGTAAGACACGGCAATGATGCTGCGATGATCATGATCTACAATACATCGACGTGGGAGTATGTCGACAGCATTGCTGTCGAAGGTACGGTCTTCGGTCTTGAGTGGTCCCGTAGTGGTGCCAATAAGCTTGCGTTTGCGCTACAAGGAGTGGGCAGCACGATCAAGAAACTGTACTTCGTTTCACCAACAACTGGTGCGGTACCCACTACGAATGATGTCATCGGCACCTATCCTACCTGGTCCCCGAATAACAGCTCCGTTCTCTACGTAGATGCTGGCAATGCATATAAGAATACACCGGGCACCAGTTCGACAACACACATCTCGAACTTCGGTGGACTCGGATTCAAGTGGAAGCGATAAACGTGATCAACTGAATCGTGGATTTTGATCGGCTCGAGTCTCGCTGTATCCTTGGCGGGTGATCGGTGTGAGTTGAGGCTCGATCGAATCAGCAGCCGCCTGAGAGATCGGGCGGTTTTTTTTGTGCTCGTGAGTATCGGTCAGGGTGTAAAACGGACGATGAGGCCGATGGCTAGTCCCGTTTCCTGGATAAGTCATGCAATTTCGTGACTTTAGTCACCTATTGTCATGACTTTTTACACTTGCATTAGCTCGCCATAAAGCGTAGCTTTGCAAATCTGCAAACTCAAGGCCTCGGTACGGCACTGCTTCCTTCTCTGTACCGCTCTCCTTCCTTCCTCCCTGAGCCGCAGCTGTTTGTATGACTCTCTGAATGTTATCCACTGATCGATCCTGCATACTATGAAACGCTTGATATCACGATTTACGCTGGCCGCTTTGGCCGCAATGTGTTTACTGACGGCGCCTGCCAAGGGCCAATGGGTGCAAACGAATGGCCCATTCGGCGGCTATGCGATCTCATTCGTGAGTCTCCCGGTTGCGGGGGGCGGGACCGACCTGCTCGTTGCTACTGGGGCGGGGGTGCATCGCTCGTCAAACAATGGCACAAGTTGGGTTGAAGCCAACGATGGATTAAACGGCGCAGGCGTACGCACGTTTGCGCAGATCGGCCAATCCCTCTTTGCCGCAACATCAAATGGCATCGCCGTAACCACTGATCATGGGATCAGTTGGAGATCTGCACTCGGTGACATGCCCGCCGCTCCGATCTACAGGTTGCTTAGCAACGGCACTGCGCTATTTGCGCTCTCCAACGACTTTAATGGTTACCGATCGACCGATCAAGGCGTAACCTGGACCGTATCACTCCCGCGCGTACCAGGCGTCATCTACGGATCACTTGCTGCGCATGGGTCGTACCTTTTTGCCGGCGCCTACGCGGCTGCGAGCAAGGGTGTTTACCGTTCTAGCGACGGTGGCGATACTTGGGAGGTGATGAATGAGGGATTGACGAGTCTAAGTGTAAACAACTTGTTGGTGAGTGGCCCTAGGATATACGCAGCAACGGATAGTGTCTATTTCGTCTCCACGAATGATGGTACAAGTTGGGAGGCAGCCACCACGATCCCAGCAACTGCTGTCTCAGGGATCGTTACAAATGGAGAGGGTGAGATGCTGGCACCGACTGCAGACGGGATACTTCGCTCCAGCGATAATGGGCTTACCTGGTCGACGCTCAGTAATGTCAAAGGCATTGGACGGTTGATGGTCACCAGTACAAGTCTTATTGCGGAGAAG
>JBKJTP010000259.1:0-4031 GCA_046590195.1 Kapaibacterium sp. (SeqCode)
ATCACAAATGTACGCACCGCCGAACGGTGCGCTGATCAATGTTACAACTTCTTCCGATGACCGACCACAGAACGAACAGAAGACGATCCGGTCGCCCAGATCGCCATTGTTATCAACTGGAGGTCGTGTATTTCTTTTATCTGCCACTCGTAATTTTTCTTGTTTTGATTTGAGCGGCTTAGCTCTGCGATGGATAGAGCTTCTCTACCCAGGCTTTGAATGCTTTGTTGGCGGCATCGAACTCGGAAGCATTTGCAAAGCTTGTGATCGTCTCGTTGCCGTGAATGATCTTGACTGATGCATCGAGCTCGAGCGAGCCGGTGTATTCAGGGATGTTCTTGAGATTATCCTTGAGCTTGCGTGCTTCAGCGATCGTCTCATCGACCGTCATGTTCACGTCAGCAACAATAGCATCGGCGCTGAACGGCTTGCCGGTTACATTTTGCACGAGCTCCATGAAGCTGACGGAGTTTCCAGATGCCCAGTAGCCTGCGGCGAGTTCGGGCCCGACGTTCGGGTTGTCAGTGATGTAGCCGTACTTGTTGAAGAAGTAGTCGCGCGTCTGATAGACCGCCATATCAGCGAGCACATAGCCATGATAATAAGCGCTCGATTCACCTGCAAGCAAATGCGGAATAGCCAAGATCGGACGTCCGCCGGCATTGAGCATCGTCATCTTGCGCTCGGTCTCGCGGATCATCTTGATCACGTTCTCTGGCGTGAGTTCGCTATCGCTCATCTCATAGAGATATTTCTCAACGTAGCAAACAGCTAGCATCCCACGAAGCCCAAGGCTGCGTGTCGGCTGCGACTGACGAATGCTTTCTTCGATCAGCTCCATCGGAAATGTCTCGCCCTTGTCATTCTTTGCGTAGCGTGTGCGCCAATCGGAATCAGAGAGCACTGAATCGCAGAACATCGACTGCGTCTCGGCATACGCAACGGACGTAGGAGCGAACTCCTGTCCGAAGCAAGGAGCATTCTGCTGCACGTTCGAGAAGTGCGCAGCGTGCCCGCCTTCGTGGAAGAATGTCTCGAGCGCACGGAATCCGGCACCGATCTTATTCGGGATCGCATTCGCAGTGAAGTTGATGCGAGCAGGCGTCCACTGCCCCTTGTTGTACCATGCAGGCTGTGGACCGTGCATGAAGCCGTTCTCGTATTTGCCCTTGCGATCGATAAGATCGAGCGTAAGTGTCGCACCTCTGAACTTGATGTTCATTGCAGCGAAAGACTTCACCCAATATTCGAGCGAGTTCTTGAACTGCAGATACGGATCTTCCTTCGCGGCGAGATCGCCGGAAACGAAGTAACCGAAATTCCAAGGCTCACGAGCTGATTCGCCATGCTTCGCAACAAGTGCATCAACAGCGCGCTTTGCGGATTCACGTGTCTTTACTTCGAGGTCATCAAGCAGCGTGAAGAGATGCTTTTTCGAGAAGCCTTCGGTGCGCTGCACCTTCATGTCGTAATAATCTTCGTAGCCGAGCGAGCGGCCAAGCTCATTGCGCTTCTTGACGATCTCGAGAAAGCCTTTATCGAGCACGAATGGCTCGATCGAGCGAAGTCCTTCAAAGCCTGCCTTGCGCATTGCTTCGTCTTTCTCGATACGCATCATGTTCGAAAGCATGTTGGTGCTCGCCGGGGTATGCGCATTCGATGCTGGATCGGTGTAGCCGAGATCCATTCCGCCGCGAGCAGTTTGGAGATCGCCTTCGAGATTGATGATCTCAGAAGCGAGAGCTTTTCCCTTCTCATCTTCGATCGCATTTGCTGCGAAGAAGTTGATCCAGCCCTTGAGCGCTTTCTTGTCCTCATCGGTCGTGTTGCCGTTCGATGACTTCTCAAGCTTCTTCAACTGCTTTAGCGTCTCAGCATTTTGATTGAACTGCTGCGCTTCGATGTCAGCTTTGTTCAGCTTCTGCTGACTGGCCGCTGCGTCGGTGCTGAGGCCCATCTTCGCTTCCCAGAAGAGGTCTTCCTTCTTCTGATGCAGTGAGAGGAAATCGTTGTTGAGTTGCTCGATGAATTGTGAGAGCTCGTTCGAGGATGCTTGTGACATGCTACTAGGTTAGGATTGGCGCCATCAGGATACACACTGCGGGCAATGCCGTTGATTCGGCCGCTATTTTGGGAGGTCTTCCAAAAAGCCAATTCGGAACACCCCCCATTTTGCTCTTGTTCGGCGTGTCCCTGATATTCATTATTCCAACGGTAGTCTAAGACGCAGGCCGTTACTTTTTTGCTCTAACCAATGCTTCAAAGCTTTTCTGATCTCTCTCCCGATTCACGTCTGTGGGTTTTCGCATCGGATCGGGACCTCACTTCCGATGAGGTGCAGACCATAGATTCAAGAATGACCGAATTCCTCAAGGGCTGGAAAGCGCACGGTGCGGCCGTAGAGGCAGGTTTCGAGCTTCAGCATAATCGCTTTCTCCTGATCGCATCGAGCAACGCCATGGCCGATCCTTCCGGGTGTTCGATCGACGATATGACCCGCAACGTCCGCGAGCTTGGCCAGAAGCTTGGCCTGAGCTTTATGCCGGGGGCCAATATCTTCTATCGGGCGGAGGACGCGGTTCAGATGACCGACCGCTCAACTTTCAAAGATCTAGCGAAAAAGGGTCTCGTCGGCCAGGCTACTACTGTCTTCAATACCAATCTGACCACGGTCGAGGAGCTACAATCTGGGAAGTGGCAGCTTCCGGCTGGTGAGTCGTGGCATCGGCAGTTGCTGGGCTAGAGGTCAGAGGCTAGAGGTCAGAGGCTGATTGCATGTTTGGTGAAGTGCGCATGCGACGTTTGCGAACTGTAACTCCTTATAAATCAACGTTTGAGTTTCCCGAGATCTGAGACGCGCTATAGTGCGTCTTTGTCATTTTAAAGGGTCAGTCCCGGGGTCGATCCCGATTTGAGCTCTCCCCCTCATTTCCCGATCACAATATTCACACGACTCACAGTTCAGACATTAGACGCGACAATTACGACCCGTAACTCCATATAAATCAACGTTTTGTTTTCCCGAGGGGTGATGTCCTCGAGCTATGATCGATCAGGCCAGAGCACTAGCGAGGCAAGGGAGTGCCGCGACCTACCCGCATGAATGCAAATATACGGAATTTTGAGTTTAATGTCAACATATTATCCCTGATATTTATTCACATTTTGTCCTCATTGCTAGGCTAGGTAGTAATTGAGTAGCACTGCTCGCGTAACCTCCCCGAGAGTCCTAAATTCTTGCCGGGCACAAAGTGCACTCCGTTGTCCCAAAGGAGTCCACCTCTACATTGATCCAGGCTTTTACCATGGAGATCCCCCTTCTACAGCTCAGGGATCCAGCAATTGGCTATCCTACTTGAGTTCGAAGACATACTTACTGTGACGATCTGTTTTGTGGCATCGGCCAACATCTCCGTTCGCGTATGGGCAAACCTCTACTTCAAGTCTGGCCTGGATACTCACACGACGTACTTCAATGTGGTCGGAGAAAGCGGAGGTTGTATCAAGGACAATCCCGCCGGCGTGCAATTCATTGGCAGTCCGGGTGTCTATGCCGATACCCTGGTTGTGGTGACAGATGATATGTTCGTCACATTGTACTTCCTGATCCACGCTGTGATCCAGGGCAGTGATGTGCATGCACCACATGTTACGATCGCTTCACTACGCGTGTCTCCAAATCCCACGAGTGGTCCAGTCATGATCCACCTCGCTAATGCACAACGTGCAACGATGGAAGTGCTCAACGTGATCGGCAAGCTGGTCGTACGCATTGATGCTAATGCTGCGTGGGACACGAGCAACGTCCCGAGCGGCACCTACTTCATACGTGCTTCTGGTGTAGACGATAACAGCAATCCGTTCGTAATCACACAGCGTGTGGTGATCGAGTACACTCATACTTACATGTGAGACCAAAGGCCAGGCTCTGCTGGCCTTTTCGTTTTAGGTAGAAGTTGCAGCGGGTAATCGTCTAGGTAGTAATTGAGTACCGCGCTACTGTAACGCCGCACTTCCCAATCTGTTTTATT
>JBKJTP010000049.1:0-39128 GCA_046590195.1 Kapaibacterium sp. (SeqCode)
GTTGATCGTCTGTGCGATACCCGGGATAATCGAATCGAACTGGTCCAGTTTCTCTGGACGGACGGTGTAAGAAACAGTAACAAGTGTAGTTGAAGCCATACCGGGTTCTGATCTGCAAAGGAGCCTATGCAAAGGAATTTCTGCAAAGCTTCCTGGTTGATTCGGACCTATGGACCGAGCAACCCTGTGAGAGAAAGTCTGAATGAGGACGTAATTTCCTCCGAGCTGGCCATTCCGAGGCCGGCCGCGCGCCTGACTAGCGCTCCATAGGAAACACGATAATCGGGCCGCTAGTATCCCCGTTCAGAGGTTCTTTACGCAAATTTACAATCTTTGCACCAGCCGGGCCTTTCTTTTAGGAAAATTTATTTCAGTGGAGCTAATATCTGTCTCTTCCTATTTCAGGGGAATAGTAACTTGGGCCTCGGTCCTGGCCGGGGCCTCGATGCTGTTGATCGCCTTCGGCAGCCCGATATTTCGGGTTCTGGGCTTTGAGTATTCAGCGATCAGCGCGATACTGCTCTCAGTTGCGGTTGGCTTTTTATCGGCTGTCCGCACATCCACAGGCAAGGCCAGCTTCTATCAGAACCTGATCGCAGGACTCGGATTATGGCTTGTGCCGCTGACCCTCTCTTCAATCTCTCTACTCTTCATCCGCAACTGCGCATACTGGGACGGGGTAGTATTCTACCTTCAACTCGCGCTTCCAACGACGTTACTTGCTGTTGCCTTTGGGACTGCGACCGGGCAGATGGCCGACACAAAGAGACAGGTGATCGCCTTCTTCGCGATCTTCTGGCTTCTCACCCTCATCATCTCTCTGCTACCTGGATATGTCTTCCCGCAGCTCTTCACCTATGGCTGGCAGTATGGCTTCTTTCCGGGGCTGGTCTGGGATGAGTATATAGAACTCGGCAGCGGTTACGCATGGCATCTTGTAGAGTGGGGACTGCTCGCGACGATCATGATGATCCTGTCTTCACGATTGGACAGATCATCTACGAGCTGGCTACAGCTTGTAGCATTATTCGCAATCTATATCGGGCTGCTCTTGCATCGATCAGACAATCGGATCACTTCGAGCCACTCAGCAGTCGAAGCAGAGTTGTCATCGACACTCGTTGCCGATCAAGCACGCGTGCACTTCCGCGGGTCATCATTGTCTCTCGAAGAACGGCAGCTACTGATTGCAGATGTAGCCTGGTATCTTCACGACATCCGCACGCGGCTTGAACTGAGAGATACTTCGACCATTCATATCTATTTATACCCCGATGTAGAATCACTCCATCGTTTCGTGGGCACTCGCAATGCAAGCATTGCAAAGCCATGGCTCTCTGAACTGCACGTTGCGAAAGAGAATCTCCATTCGTTGCGGCACGAACTCGTTCATGTGCTCTTGCGAGAGTGGGGGAGTTTCCCATTCAATGCGAGTTGGTCGACCGGCATGACCGAGGGCGTCGCGATGTCGATCGAGCCCACATACGATGGAATGCACACATTGCACGAGCACGCCAGTGCTATTATGCAGATGAAGCTCGCCGATGGCGTGCAGAGAGTTATGTCCTTCAGTGGATTCGCTTCAGGAGCATCGACAACATCATATGTTCTCGCAGGCTCGTTCTCACAATTTCTGCTTGATCACTACCCCGTTGCAAAGTTCAAGTCAGTTTACACTTCACTTGACTTTGAAGAGAGTTACAGTAAACCGCTCAAAGAACTTGAGAATGAGTGGAAAAGGCAAATCATGCCGCTCGCTGCAAGCATGGATCAATATGATTCACTTCGCACAGAGTTCTACTTTCAGCGCTCATCGATCATTGATCAACCATGCTTGAGGAAGTTAGGAAAGCTCTCGAACACCGCGCAAAAGGCGGCTAAAGCGCACAGACATGACGAAGCTGAGAGGCTCTATTCCGAAATATATGAAGAATCCGGTAGCTTGAGCGCATTGCGAGGGATGATCAACGCAAAGCTGAGACGCGCTGATATGGATGGAGCAAGAGCACTGTTGAAGACCAAAGACATCAGTGACCATCCTCAGCGACTGTCACTCTATCTTTCTAGAGGCGATCTGATCGCGGATGAGTTTTATGATACGGTGATCAACGCACAGCTGTCGCGAGTAAGTATGATTGCGGCATATGCTCGCAAGCACCTCGCTATGAAGATGCAATATCTAAAGCGGCTGTACACCTCGAATTCGCCATTGGGTGCGATCCCGATCGAGATGACCGATACAATGGCGGTCGCTCCAGATCCATATGCATTCGTCAACGATTATCTGATTGCAGAAGCGTATCGAGATGAAGGGATGCTCGAAAACGCAAGATTCTTTTTCAACAAGGCCATACTGGGCAGCCATGCGGATTCCAGTGTTGTCGACATCAAGTGGCTGATGATCCTCGAGATGATGCAGATCGATCCGACATACTTCATGGACGATAGGCCAACGTTCCCTGCATTGCTGAAAGAATTCGAAGATCTTGGCAGACGACGAGACTACTTGCGCTCTCGATCAGCTAACTCCAACACGACCGTGCAGTGATTCTGTGATCTGTGCGATGAACGGCCCTACTTTCGACTTCCGCAACTGCACCTTCATCTGCACGCTATCAAGATAGATCGATTCGCCTTTGATCGCTTCATACTGCGATAACATTCGCTCGACATGCGAAGAGTCGTCGTAGCTATAGGTCAGCGAGATCTCCTGCATCAACAGTATCTGCTTGATCTTCGCCATCGACA
Source organism: Kapaibacterium sp. (SeqCode) (assembly GCA_046590195.1). Classification (GTDB taxonomy): domain Bacteria; phylum Bacteroidota; class Ignavibacteria; order Palsa-1295; family Palsa-1295; genus JBKJTP01. The sequence goes on from JBKJTP010000049.1 coordinate 2,749, forward strand.
CAGCCTGTTGTGCTGATTCTGCGTAAGCACGCGCTAATCCGCCAGTACCGAGTTTGGTCCCACCATAATAGCGGGTAACAACTAGCAAGACATCTGTCAACTTTGCACTCGTCAGGATGAGCAAGATCGGCTTTCCGGCGGTGCCGGATGGCTCACCATCGTCAGCGGCTCGCAGGACGGAGCCCGTCGGCCCGAGACGATAAGCGAAACAATGGTGGGTCGCGTCGTAGAACTCCTTGCGAATTGCGCTGAGGGCGTGGTCGACCGCTTCCTTATCAGAGACCGGGATAATGTCTGCGATAAATCCCGACCCCTTGACCTTGAATTCCGGTGCACGAAGGGCCGACTCGACTGTAAGATAGAAATCCTGGGCTGTATTATCACTCATTTGTCGCCCGTCCTCTTTGCTTCGGGCCTGCAAAAATACGGGCGTAGAACTGGGGTTTATTTGTTTACGGTAAATGATTTTGATGGGCCTGCCAAGCGCAGACCAGATTATTAGGTTAGTACGTAAGTCAGAGTAGTCTTGATCTATAAGGGCCGATCATCGGCAAGCACATGAATATTGGCATCACCTGCTATCCCACGTATGGCGGCTCCGGAGTCGTCGCGACAGAGCTGGGAAAGTCTCTCGCCGAGCGCGGACACCGCGTTCACTTCATTACCTATGCATTACCGATGCGCCTGACCGGCATCGGGCAGCAGAATAGTGAGTATCTCGATAACATCTTCTATCATGAGGTAGAGATGTCAACCTATCCCCTCTTCGAATTTCCGCTCTACTCGATGGCTCTCGCAAGCAAGATGGTCGAAGTGGTGCGATTTGAGAAGCTGGACATCCTCCACGCGCATTACGCGATCCCTCACGCCACCAGCGCTGTGCTCGCAAAGCAGATCTTGCAGAATGAGGCCGATATCAAGATCGTGACGACGCTTCACGGCACCGACATCACTCTCGTCGGACTCGAGCCAAGCTTTGAGCCACTGATGAAGTTTTCGATCGAGTCTTCCGACGGAGTTACCGCCGTATCGGAGTATTTACGTAACGAGACCATCTCTAACTACGATGTCAAGAAAGACATCAAGGTCATTCCGAATTTTATCGACACCCAGGTCTTCAAACCTATTGACGCCAAGAACTTGCGCAGACTCATTGCGCCGAACGGTGAGAGCGTGCTGATCCACGTCTCGAATTTCCGCGCAGTCAAGCGTGTGCAGGATGCGATCCGAGCATTCAAGTTAGTACTCGATGGCGGTATCAAAGCAAAGTTCTTGTTCGTTGGCGACGGTCCTGACCGTAGCGAGTGTCAGGCGCTTGCACGAGAGCTCGGCGTTGCACAGCACGTCCGCTTTCTCGGTAAGCAGAGCGAACTCGCAGCATTGCTCGCAGCTAGCGACATCTTCCTGATCCCATCAGGCAATGAGAGCTTTGGTCTTTCTGCACTTGAAGCGATGGCGTGTGGCGTGCCCGTTATCTCGAGCGATGTTGGCGGCTTGCCAGAAGTGAATGTTCATGGCGAGACGGGCTACGTCGTACCGATGGGCAACATCGAGGTGCTTGCTCAACGCATCCGCGAGTTGCTCGAGAACGAGCCACTCCGCAAGCAGATGGGCAATGCATCGCTTGTACGCGCAACGACGATGTTCTCCATCGAGAATCTCATTCCAAGTTATGAGGATCTGTACGAGAGCGTGCTCTCGAAGCCGAGCGTCCCGACCAATGGCAAGGCAAAGATGGAGGTAGTATAGCTTGCGTATTCTGATCGTCGGCACTGCCTTCCCTCTGCGTGGCGGTATTGCGCACTATGTCTCGCTGCTCTATAAGACACTAAAGCAGCGCGAGCACTGGGTGCATATCGTCTCGTTCTATCGGCAGTATCCCAAGATCCTCTTCCCAGGAAAGACACAGGAAGAAGTGGGGGAGACTGCGATCCCGCTGGAGTCGGACGCCGTTATCGATTCGGTCAACCCGAAGTCGTGGTACGATGCCGGCAAACTCGCGGCCAGCTATCAGCCCGACCTACTCATCTTCAAGTTCTGGCTGCCGTTCTTTGCACCAGCCTACGGTGTGATCTCGCGCGTGGCCAAGCGCATCACGCGAAAGAATGGCAAAGAGTGCAAAGTGCTGTTCATCGCGGATAACGTTATCCCGCATGAGAAGCGGCCTGGCGACAGGATCTTCACTAATTTCGCATTCAAGGTTGTCGATTACTTTGTTGTGCAGTCGGATTCAGTGGAGAAAGATCTGCTTTCTATCAAGCCCGATGCGAAGTATGTAAAGCTTCAGCATCCGGTGTACGAGATCTTTGGCGAGCGCGTCGATCGCAACGAAGCGCGCAAGTCGTTGAACATCCCCGCTGACGCACCAACGATCCTCTTCTTCGGATACATCCGCAAGTACAAAGGACTCGATCTCTTGCTGCAAGCAATGCCCGCAATGATCGCGAAGTATCCGGAATTGCGATTGATCGTGGCAGGTGAGTACTACAGCAATGAGGCAGAGATCAAATCATTGATCGATGAGCTGAAGATCCCAGCAAAGAATCTCGTGCTTGCAACAGATTATATTGCGAACGAAGAAGTGGCGAAATATTTCAGTGCGGCGAACGCAGTGGTGCTGCCATATCGCAGTGCGACGCAATCCGGCATTGTGCAGATCGCCTACAACTTCGATGCTCCAGTCATTGCCACACCAGTGGGAGGCTTGCCCGAGATCGTGATCGATGGCACAAGTGGATTGATAACGAATGATTCTGAGCCAGCATCCATCGCCGAGAAAGTGATCGAGTTCTTCGGCCGTGATCTCGAAGCGAAATTCACAGCAGGAGTGGTTGAAGAAAAGAAGAAGTATTCCTGGGCTACCTTCGTTGAAGGAATCGAGCAGTTAATGTCATCGAAGTAGATTAGCGAACGCCCCCGCATGGCAATCGAACTTGGCAAGCCGGCCGACTACGGCCAATTCATTCTTACTCGCAGATACAATCTGGCGAAGGCATATGCAGGCGCTGCGCTGCGGCGTGGCGGGATGTATATCGATGTTGGGTGCGGTAACGGGGCGCAAACTGTTCTCTTTGCGAAGCACTTTAATCCCTGGCTCGGGCTTGATGTGGAGGAAGAGCGCCTTCAGGAATTCCGCCACGAGCTTTACCGCGAGAATTACGGCGTCGGCTTCGACAATCGCATCGAGCGCTACGACGGCAATCGCATTCCAGCTCACGATAATAGCGCTGACTTTCTCACCTGCATCGAAGTTATTGAGCACACAGAAAGCGACACGGCCACGATCGCCGAATTATATCGCGTTCTGAAGCCAGGTGCTACCGCAGTTATAACGGTACCGAACAAGTGGTGGGTCTTCGAAACCCATGGTGCGAACCTTCCTGTTCTGCCATGGAACAGAGTGCCGTTCTTCAGCTGGCTGCCGAAGACGCTTCATTCGAAGTTTGCGAAGGCTCGGATTTATCGAAAGCGCGAGATCGAAAGAATGTTGCAAGCGGCCGGGTTCAAGATCGGCAAATCACTTTATGTGACTGCACCAATGGATATGATCACGAATCCAGCTCTGCAAAAGGCGGTGCGCTCGGCGGTCTTCGGCAAAGACGAGACGAAGGTGCCGATCCTCGCGACGAGCGTGATGCTTATCGTGACCAAGTAATATAGAACTTTCACAAGCTCAATGCCTGAACTGAGTCCTGCGGTCAAAGCACGTCTCGCGCCTCTCGAGCGATCGAATGTCAGCGCGAACGACCGGTATTATTTCGGCTATCAGTTCGGACTCGGCTACGAGTACGTCGTGCCGTACCTTGAGCAATCGGGCATTCAGCTGGCGGGAAAGAACATCTGCGAGATCGGCTGCGGTGAAGCGGGCGTGCTCGCAGCAATTAAAGACCGTGGCGCTGCGAATGTTGTCGGCATCGATATCCGACAGGAAGCGATCGATCGCGCACGCGTGATCTTCGAGGCGATGAAGCTTAAGGGCGATTTCGCACTGCATAACATCACCGATCAGGACACGCCACAGCCATGGCGCGAAGCGTTCGATCTCGTGATCCTGCGCGACGTCATCGAGCATCTCGACGAGACCGAGACGAGTTTAAGGCACGTGATGGAGTTCGTCAAGCCAGGCGGGCATCTCTACATCGTCTTCCCGCCATATTATTCGCCGTTCGGCGCACACCAGCATTTGCTCAAGACCTTCTGGGGCAGGATGCCATTTATCCAACTGCTGCCGGACGCACTCTTCAGACCGTTGACCTCAAAAGCTCGGCACGAGATCGACATTGAAGAGGTCTCCCGTCTTCGAGATATCAAGCTTACGATCGAGGACTTCCGCCGATCGACGGAAAATGTCGGGTTAGAGATCGTTCGCGAAGAGCTGTTCTTCCTGCGCCCAGTCTTCAAGATGAAGTTCGGTCTGCCGACCGTCAAGGCCAACTTCCTGAAGCACATCCCGCTGCTCCGTGAGCTCGTAGCTCTCGAAGCCTCTTATCTCCTAAAAAAGGTCGTTGTGACCGAAAAGGTCAAGGACACAGCGAAGGGCGATGTCGTCCTTTCCAACCCCGAAGTTGCCCCCGCCTTTTACAAAGTAGGCCGGTAGCCTCCCGGTAGGCAGGTAACTTTTAGGTGATGCGGTAACCTTTTCGCCACTGATGAGTTCTTAGGTAATCCTGTCGAGCTTTCAGCCTGACTTCTACCCAGGCTACCTGTTAACTCGTTGTGTCTGAATATGTCCTCTCTTCGAGCATCGATGGCTGCTCTCGCTCTCCTATGGCTGCTTTTTGCTTCCACGGAGGCAGAAGCCCAGCGGATCACCTACAAAACACGCGAGGTTGCATCTGGACTGAACGTGCCTTGGGAGTTACGCCCAGCACCGGACGGACGACTATTTTTCACTGAGCGTGGAGGCACGATCAAAGCCCTCGATCCCAACTCTGGTGAGATAAAACAGCTACTGGACGACCGTGAAGTCAGAATTTGGAATGAAGCCGGGATGATGGGCTTCGATTTTCACCCCAACTTTCCAGATTCACCCTACATCTACGTTGCAATGGTGTGCGGATGGCCACCTAGATATCCCGACTTTGGTATTTATCGTTATACGTATTCCGGAGACTCCCTTGTTGACAGGATCAGGCTATTCGGCCCTGCGAAGGCTCTTCATACGCACGTCGGATCGAGGGTGGTGATCCAGGGCGACTATCTGTATTTTAGTCTGGGTGAAGTGTGGGAGTTTGAGATCGCACAGGACCCGATGTCTCCGAACGGCAAGATCAATCGTATCCACCTCGATGGAAACATCCCGTTTGATAATCCCTTCCCGGGCTCGTCCGCCTGGACGACGGGCCACCGGAATCCACAAGGCCTAGCCTTCAGTCCTTCTGGGACTCTCTACAGTTCAGAGCACGGCGACGTCACCGACGACGAAGTAAATCTGATCGAGAAGAGTAGAAACTATGGTTGGCCGCTGGTCCATGGCTACTGCGATTCCCTTGTCGATCATCCGGACTGCGAAGATCTGAATATCCGGGAGCCGCTTGCCTCTTTTACACCAACCCTGGCCGCAAGTGACATTCTCTTCGCTGAGCACTCAACTTTCCCGGAGTGGAAGAATTCGATCTTGCTGGCTACATTGAAGGACCAGAGTCTGCATCACCTCAAACTAAATTCAACCGGCGATAGCATCGTCGACCATCAGAGATACGAACTCCTTGATGCTGATGGCGAGATCGTAGGGCGATTGAGATCGGTCTGTTTGACTGATGACGGGCGGCTATTTTTGACGACGAGTAATTCACCCGCAACCCAGTTTGAGATTCGACTCGACAAGATCCTGGAGCTAACGCGCACAGGTGTTGAACCGAGCTCAGTAACTCTCCTTGCGCCTGTCAAGGACTCCATCATTGATAGCTCGCTCGTAAGTCTGCATTGGAGCGGTGCTTTCTATGGCGCGGAGTTCGAAGTCGAGGTGTATGATACAGTAAACTTCGGTGATAGCCAGCCTATACATAGTGCTGCCACAATGGACATCACAGTTGATCTCACCGGCCTGGAGCGCGGACGCCAGTTTTATTGGCGAGTTAGAGAGAAACGATCGGCTGGTCCCTGGAGTGAAGTTAACAACTTCGCAACATTAGCGATCACCCTGCCTCCGCCACCGCCCCCGGATCCGGAGCCAGAGGCGCCAGACTATCAGGTTCGTGGCGTCGGTCGTCAGATATCGCTGCAATCACTCTCCTCCGCTCTCGACGCTCGGATAGAGATCACAGACGTTCTAGGTCGATCGCGTGAGACGCGCAATATACGCGGTCTCGGACGCCATGCGGAAGTGCGGTTACTCTCGCTCGAGGCAGGTGCCTATTTCGTAAGAGTCACAACCTCATTGGGCACCACCGTCCATCGGCTTCAAGTGCGCTGAGTTCGACAGGTGTGAAAACACGCCGCGAACGGGTCGATGAAAACCGTGGTCAAGAATTATTGACCTCAGTAACCTCTCGAGACTTCCCTTGTCTTTATCTTTTTCCAGCCATACTTCGATGATCCGTCTGTTGCCGAGTTGTGTCTTCGTGCTTCTCTGTCTGGTGCTACTGAATTCAGAGGGCAGAACCCAGTGGATCTCATATGAAACTCGCGTGGTGGCAGACAACCTCAATGTGCCATGGGAGATAGAATGGGGTTACGACGACTGGATCTGGTTTACAGAGCGATCAGGTCGATTCAGTAAGATCAACCCTGAAACAGGTGAAAGAAAGATTCTTCTCGTTCTGCCGTTCGCGGATCACAGCGATGCCGAAAAAGGAACATTGGGGTTTGCATTCCATCCTGATTTTCCAATAACATCGTACCTCTACATAGCATACAATTACAAGAAGGGTGATAAGACTGCCTTCAACGTAGTGCGTTGGAAGTATGAGGCCGATACGCTGATTGAGCCTACGACACTTATCGACAACATTCCAACCGGTCAGATCCATAATGGCTCAAGGGTTAAGGTAGGCCCAGACCGAAAGCTGTACATCTCTACTGGCGAAGCTGATATTAAGCTGCTCGCGCAAGATGTGTCGAGCGCTAGTGGCAAGATTCTACGACTCAATCTCGATGGCTCCATTCCGTCGGATAATCCATATCCAGGTAATCCCATCTGGAGTTTGGGACACAGGAATCCGCAGGGTCTCGATTTTGGTCCTACAGGACTGTTATACAGCACAGAACACGGTCATGCATCTGATGATGAATTAAACCTGATCACAAAGGGTGGCAATTATGGCTGGCCGATGGTAGAAGGCGATTGTGATAGACACGTCGAATTTCAACCCTGCGACAGTCTCAACACGATTGCTCCTTTGATGCTTTGGACGCCTACTGTTGCAGTAACTGGCATAGAGTACTTTGCGCAGCCCACTTTCCCTGAGTGGAGTAACTCGCTCCTCATGGCCACGCTAAAAGACCAAAGCCTTTGGGTTCTGAAACTTGCACCTGATGGTAAGAGCGTGATCGCGTCGTATCGATATCCGTTAGTATACTCCGAAGATGAATCCGAAATACGAAGGCTCCGAGACTATTGTTTTTCGCCTGATGGCCGCCTATTTGTCTCTACCAGTAATATCTGGTCTGCACAATGGAATCCAGACCGGATCATTGAGATCAAGAGAGTTGGAGTTATTCCATTCGAACTGACAATGATCACTCCAGCTAGTGGCTCGGTCGTTACAGAGAGTGATGTACGCGTTAGCTGGCAGCAGGCCGCCGGGGACTCCAGGTATCAGATGCAAATCAGCACGCTGATAGGATTCGAAGGCGCGCTCGTGGCTGACCGAGAGTTGACTGATACTGCTTACCGCGTCTCGCTAGCATCAAGCGAAAGCTTTTATTATTGGCGTGTTCGAGAACTCACCTCCATGGGACCATGGAGTGCTCCAGACAGCTTCAAAGTTGACATCAAATCAGAAACGAGTGCCGTCGCAGTCGCACAGGATTTAGTTGCATATCCAAACCCAGCAACTGCTGCGCAAAGTATCACTCTGCGTACTTCAGAACTGATCGAGAGCGGGACGATCGTCGATGCTGGAGGAAGGCTCATTCGATCCATCTCGTTGGATGAACTAACCGCTAAATTAATCGATACGAAGGGCTTAACAACAGGTTCCTATTTTATCTCGCTATCGCTTTCGCGTAGCCGCACACGGTTGATTCCGATCCATGTCGTCAAGTAAGTTATTCGCTATTGCCCTGCTGCTGATCCTAGGCTTACCCGCCCAAGCTCAGCTCATCAACCCCTACGAGCGCGTTACGAACCCGCGCGCGGTCCTGGATCTGGTGGGCGAGGACACGGAGCCGCTCAGGCATCGCACGCAGTTCGGGCTATGGGGTGACAAGGATGAGAACGGGCACTACATCCTTGCTCAGGATAGCGGCGCCGGAATCATCACTCATATCTGGGCGACGGCGGGAGTTGTGGATTCAGGTAACAATATCCGTGTCTATATCGACGGTCAGCCGTTCATCAGCTCCACGTTCAGAGATTTTTTTGTTCGTGCACGTGGTGCGTTCCGCCCGCCGCTAGACACGGCGCTCGCTGGCGGATGGGTCAATGATGTTCAGATGCCTTTTCGCAAGAGCTTTAAGATCACGTATGAGTCATACGATGGCAACGTCTACTACGCGATCAGCTGGCGACCGGTAAAGGACGCAAACAAGCTAAAGAACTTTCAGCTCTTTCCGAACGCCTCCGATGCGCAGCAACAGATCGACGCGGAAAAGCGAATGCTGGCTGAGGACTCTCCATGGGACAGATCAAAGCAGGATAGCATAAAGTCGTTGATCGCTGTGGGTCCATCGACAAGCTTCACCATCGCCGAGATCAACGGTCCGGCGATGATCCAGGAGCTGGAATTCGAGCCGACGATCAAAGATCCATGGCGCTATCACAATGTGATCTTGAGGATATACTATGATGGCAGTCCCTTCCCAGCAATATCGGCTCCGTTGTTCGACTTCTTTCTTAGTGCGACCGCGTACAAAGATATCAAGGCTCTTGCTGTGAAAGTAAAAGCGAACGGCGCAATGGTATCGTACCTGCCGATGCCGTTTTCCCGGTCATGCAGGATCGAGTTGGTGAACGGCGACACAGCGATCGCCGATCTCGCCGTTCGCGTCGCCTACTCAGTTGAACCGATCAACCGATACACTCAAGGCTATCTTCACGCGAGCTTCAGCGAGTCGAAGCCAACCAGGATGGGCATTTATCACCCGGTATTGCATGTGAGAGGACGCGGGAAACTCATCGGCCTGTCGCATCACATGCCCCGCTTAGGGTTTCCTGTAGCTCTCGAGGGCGATCCGATCCTGACGATCGATTCGAGCAAGCCCAATTTCATTCGCTACACTGGTGGCGAAGATTATTACAACGGTGGATGGTGGTTCGTAGGTACTACTTACACACGCCCATTCGCAGGCTTTACGAATTGGTTTGATGCGTTCTACCGCTTCCATCATCTCGATGCGATGGACTTTAAGGAGAGCTTCGATTTTGACATGCAACATGGTGTGGCCAACGACGTGCATGATCACTATCGAACTGTTGCCTACTATTACAAACGCTGGACGTCGTTCTGGGTGAGCCGCGACACGATCAGGCACGGTGAGGTCTTTCGCATCGCAGGCAATGGTTATGCTGCTAATGAGAAAGTCGTGATCTCTATGGATGGTATCACGATCGATTCCTCACTTGCCAGCGTAAGCGGTGAGTTCTCCCGCACGATCATCATGCCGGGGAGGGTCAAGCCGGGGAAGTATCACATGACGGTCAATGACGAAGAGAAGCCCGAATGGAGCTATGTGCTTCATGTCCCCGCGATCCGCACGATCGCAGATCACCTGATCCCCGTCCTTCGCGAGCGTGATACACTGCTCGTAACAGGTACAGGTTTCAGGATCGGGGAGAAGATCAAGCTATTTCTCGATAGCATTCCATTGCAAGGCGAGTTCGTGACGGGCTCAGACTTCAGATTCTCGGGTGTGGTCAGAATGCCTTATCTGCCAGATCGTGAATACCATGTTGTGGCGATCGGTGAGAACTCCGGTCAAGTGGTCGCTCCCTATCCTGTTCGGATGACCCGTGTTCAATCGTTTGAATTCGAGAAGCTCATGCCGCCAGTCGAAAAGACCTCCGATTATGCAAGGAAGGATTATGTCAGCTTTTTCTATCACGATAAGTGGAGCGACCAGGCCTTTGTCTATTTCGAGGCCAATGGAGTCGACTCTTTCGTGACGTTTGCTTTCGATGTGATACGGACAGATACCTTCAACGTCTTCATGTTCGCTACGCTCGGGAAGAAGTTTGGCGACTACGACTACTTCGTCGATGGCATCCATCGTGGTAGCTTCAAGGGTTTCAAGAGTCATCCGCATTACGATCCGTGGCGTTCGGATACGTTGCCTATAGGCGTGCTGTACCTTGAAGAGGGTATCCACACGATCACATTCCGCTGCCTCGGCAAGCAGGATAGCGCTGAGAAGGCCTGGCTTGGAGCCGATAATCTGGTCCTTGTGCCAGTGCACCCGTTGCCTATCGTACCGGGTACGTGGACGCAATCGATCGCTGAGACGAGGAACGCTTCGAGTGGGTCCTTGCGCATTTTCCCCAATCCGAGCACGGGACGTATTAGCCTTGCGAGCTCGTTGACCGAGCATGACAGCGATGTCTTGCAACAGCCAGGTATCCTCACAATAGTGGATGCATCTGGTCGAGTTGTGAGCATGCAGTACCTGGCAGTGAATGAGTTGGCATGGAGCCCTATAGCCTTGGATCTAACTGGCCTGTCCAACGGCAGATATCTCGTGTCGCTCCAACTAACCGGACTCAAGCGATCGCTGACACTTAGCACCAATCTCAACCTCCAGCGCTGAGCCGAGGACGGCAGAGATACATAAGTTAACAGTGGCATTGCTTTCAGCGGTATTTTTGCAGAATGCCGACTGATAAGAAGTATCTCCTTTTTGTAACCTACTATTTCCCGCCGGCGGGTGGGCCGGGGGTGCAGCGCGTACTGAAGTTTATCAAGTATCTTGGTGACTTTGGCTGGACGCCTGTGATGCTCGTGCCCGAGAACCCCGAGTACCAGGCTCGCGATGAATCGCTGACGAAGGATCTGCCGAAGGATCTCATCATCCATCGGGCTCCGATCTTCGAGCCGTATGATCTGTACCGCAAGTTCACAGGCAAAGCCAAGGGCGTGTCGCTGGATGTGAACGTGATCAAAGAGGAGGGAGCCAAGCTCTCGAACACCGAGCGGCTCGCCGAGTTGATCCGCGCAACGCTCTTCATTCCGGATGCGCGTGTCGGCTGGTATTGGAGCGCGATCAAAGCTGGCAATGAGATCCTGAAGCAATATCCGATCAAGGCGATCTATTCCTCGTCGCCACCATACACTCCTGCGCTCATCGCGCGCAAGCTTGCAAAGACATCAGGCTTGCCGTGGATCGCCGGATTCCGCGATCCCTGGACCGGCTTTCACAACACGCCGAACCGCTGGTTCTTACCGAAGATGATCGATAAGTCGCTCGAGCACGGCGTCTTCAACGATGCGAAGCTCGTTGACGTAGCATGGAATGGCATCACGCAGGATGCGCTCGGCAAGTACCCAGATCTCGATCCGAAGAAATTCATTCACATCCCGAATGGCTTCGATAGCGATGACTATCCGATAAAGAGCATTCAGGAGCGCGCGCATCAGCCACGCAACGAGAAGTTCACGATCACCTATAGCGGCTCTCTCTATGGACCTCGCAACCCTGCAAGTTATCTGAAAGCGATCGAGCAATTGCTCGAGAAGAAGCAGCTCGATCCGCAGAAAGTGAAGCTTCGCTTCGTCGGTAGATTTGGTGCTGAGATCCACGCGATGCTTGACAAGCCATCTGTCGCACAGATGGTTGAGAAGATCGAATACGTGCCACACGCGAAGGCGGTGGAGCTTCTGCTCGATAGTGACGCATTGCTACTCATCGTTGATGATGTGCCGAGCGTTGCGCAGATCGTACCGGGCAAGGTGTACGAATATCTCGGCGCGATGCGTCCGCTCATCGCTATCGCTCCTCCACAGGGCGCGATCGGCGATCTCTTGCGTGAGACACGCGGTGGAGAGGCGATAGCGCAAGCCGATATCGATTCGCAAGCTCGCATCATCAAGACGCTCTACGATAGCTGGCTCAACCCCAACGTGCCCAAGATCTACGACATGCAGCCTGAGATCATCTCGCGATACGAACGCCGCGAAGCGACACGCAGCCTCGCACAATTGCTCGACAAAGTGACAAACGCATGACCTGGAGGGACGCTGTTCGAGATGCATCGTTCGCAATGCGCGACGCCGGTATCGATGATCATGCGATTAACGCGAAGTACCTCGCCGCGCATGTGCTTGGCGTATGGAGCCTTGCCGATGTACGTCCGCTCATGGAGGAAACTGCGAGCGAAGAGAAATTGCAGGTATATAGAGCACTTGTAGCACGACGGATCGCAAATGAGCCATTGCAATACATTATCGGTGAGACCGAGTTTTACGGTCTGCGACTCCTGTGCACTCCTGCGGCATTGATACCTCGACCCGAAACTGAGATCCTAGTGGAGTGCGCGATCGAACAAGCACGCAAACTGCTTGACGAGCGCGAACATCTGGATGTGCTCGATATCGGTACCGGCACCGGTGCGATCGCGCTCGCATTCAGCAATAGTATTGCCGCAGCGAATGTCGTCGCCATCGATGCAAGCGCTGAAGCCATTGCGTTAGCAGAAGTGAACAAGGCAAGGCTGACCGATACAAGAACTCGCTTCGAGCAGATGGATGTGATGAGTGATGCGATGGCCGAACTTGGGCTGTTCGATCTTATCCTCAGCAATCCGCCATACGTTAGCACTAACGAGTATGATCTGCTTCCGGCTGACGTCCGAGGTCATGAGCCACGCATGGCGCTGACCGATGAAGCGGATGGACTGATCTTCTACAAACGCATCGCCGATCTAGCGCGAACAATGCTCCGAAATGACGGCGCCGTGATCGTCGAGCTGAGCTATGATGGCGCGATCCCTGTCTCGCGAATCTTTGAAGAGCACGGCTTTACTGGCATTGCCGCGATCAAAGATCTCTCCGGGATCGACAGGATTCTTATCGCGAAGTTCTAAATAGTTTGCTGCGCGACTGTAACAATCTCAGAGAATGCGTATTCTACTACAACGGGTAAATGACGCACGCGTTTGTGTCGATGGTAAGGTTGTAGGGGAGATCTCGACCGGTCTTCTCTCCTTTGTCGGATTCACGAACACGGACGAAGAGGCGGTTCTGGACCAACTCGTTAAGAAGATGATCCAGCTCCGCATATTTGAGGACGAGGCGGGGAAAATGAACCTATCGGTTCAAGACCTCGGACATCAGATACTCATTGTCAGCCAGTTTACCCTCTATGGCGATACTCGAAAAGGGAATCGCCCTAGTTTTATTGCAGCCGCTGAACCGGAAAAGGCCGAGCATCTCTACGATCTCTTTGTGGAGAAAGTGCGCTCAGCCATCGGCTCCGAGAAGGTGGCGACCGGAATTTTCAGGGCAAGTATGCAAGTTGAACTTGTCAATAATGGTCCCGTGACGATCATGCTCGAAGCCTGAGGCCAACTGGTCTGGCGTCCCCACTGGCTGAGCGGATCGCGGTTTGTTTGAGTTGTCCAAAGATACGCCCTATTATTGGCGTATCTTCCCACTGCATGAAGCATACCTGTTTTCTCCGTTCGAACTTGCGTTCGGCCGCTTGCCGTCCACTTTCTGGGATACTTGCAGTATTCCTGCTTGTGCTATCTTCTGTCACCGTCTCGCAGAAGAGCCAGGCGCAGTGCTTGGACATGCGCGACGCGGAAGAGCGGACCAACGCCGGCCTCGAATTCCTCCTCTGCTTCCAGGATAATGACGCGTCCAACGACAGAGAACCCGAAGTTTATCAGGAGGTCTATGTCGCATCGACGGGTCAGGCCGCGACAGTCGAGATCACATCGCTCGCCGAGCCAGGGTTTAAGGAGACGATCTTGCTCGCTCCGAATCAATCAAAGACCTACCGCTTCGAGCAGAGCCGAGGCTTCATGATGGTCTCGACGATCGAGAGTGAACAGGTGATCAAGGTCAAAGCGAATGCTCCGATCGTTTGCTACGGCCTCAATCACAAGCGTTACAGCGCCGATGCGTTCATGGCGATGCCGCGCAATAGCGCTGGCACAGAGTTCAGGGTGATGGCTTATCGCAACTCGCGCAGGCAACCGACGTTCAAGCGCCCATCACAATTCGCACTGGCTGCGTTCGAAGATAACACGACCGTCACGATCATCCCATCTGCACGCACAATTAACGGCAAGCCTGCCGGACAGCCATTTCAGGTGGTGCTGCGGGCCGGTGAGGGATTGCAGGTTCAGGCAAAGCCCGACACGAATGAGCTTGATCTGACCGGCTCGATCGTGCGATCTGACAAGCCGATCACGCTCTATGGCGGACACTCGCGCTCAGAGATCCCTAGCGATAGCGGCACCAGTAGCGATCATCTCGCCGAGACGATCCCGCCAGTGCATACGTGGGGCAAGCGATTCGTCATTGCCGATTATCCATTTCCGGGCACGACGCAATCCGATCTTATCCGCGTTCTCGCGCTCAATAATGATACGCGTGTCTCGATCAATGGCTCGGAATGGACGACGCTTCAAGCCGATCAATCTCGTGACACCACGTATAAGGGATTCCTCACGATCGAAGCTACAGGTCCGGTGCTCGTTGCAACATTCGCACACACGACTGGCGATGGCATCTCGACGCAGCTTGGAGATCCATTCATGATCATCGCTCCGCCGATCGAGCAGACCTACACCGATTACACCTTCTTCAACAGCGACGATCCGATCTATCTCCAGCACTTCGCACTGATCGTTACCGAAACATCTGCAAAGAACAGCATCACGCTCGATGGCGAGCCAGTGCCTGCGATCGCTTTTCGCGATCTTCCGCCGTTCTCCGATGGCAGGAGATTCTCGATCGCTCGTGCGGGTGTAAGCAAAGGCTTCCATCGTTTGAAGTCGAGTAGCTTCATGGAGAATGGAATGGTCGTGATGGCCTATGGCATGGGCTTCATCGATTCGTACGGCTACACCGCAGCATCATTGTTCCGCCCCACGAACTCCATACGCGCGGTGAACTCTCATCACTCATCGCCCTCACTCACCGAACGAAAGAATGAACTCGAGATCCGCAACATCACTGAGCAGACCATCTTCTTAGATAGCTCAAAGGTCGAGATCTACGGAGATGCTGCGACAAAATACTCGGTGAGATTGAGAGAGAATGTTGCATTTGACATCAGTGAGCTTGGCATTCGTGAAGCGGTGAAACTGCACTTTGATGTACAGCCGCCGCTCGAGGAGCCGATCTCTGGCGTAGTTAAGATCGCGACCCACACACCGAAGTGGATGGGGATAGACTGGTCACATGCTGAACTCACCCTTTACCCTCAGTCTCAGGCCTCGGTTGAGGCGGACGCTCGCGGTAACGGGGTCGAGCTCAAACATGACCATTCTGGTCGAAATTTGACGATTTCTGTGAGCACGGAGCGGGCCAGCACATCAGTTAAACTTTATGACGCTCTTGGGCGTCGATTAGGGACGATTGCGGACAATGTCTCCGTAACCGGTCACCAGGATTTCGTCCTTCAAAAGGATCAATTGCCGAACGGCTACTACTTCGTTGAGGTCACCATGGATCATTCCCCATCCATTAGGAGAGGCTTCAGCGTGGTTCGGTAACCGGGTTGTATTCGAGCTTTGCTTCTGGCATTGGCTCAAGGCTTCCAGGCGATTCGTCTATATTCGTTGTTGTATTGTGTCTTAGCCGTCAGAACATGCCGGCAGCAGCATACTCTCGCAGTAGCTGCGACAAATTAACCGAGAGGCTCTATGGCACTTCGGAAGACCACATATCTTGTTGTCTTTGCACTGCTCGCTATCTTAACGGGTGGAACATCGCTACGCGCGCAAGAGGGAAAGACTGAGCACGCACAAGAAGGTGCATCTGAGTATCGTAAACGCGCATCGAAGATCGATCTGGACAGGCCAGCAGATCCCGGCAGCAGATTCGTACAGATCACGCAAGGTCGGCCAATTCCCTCGATGAACGCGGCTCCAGCCAACGCTGAGTTTCCTCCTCCGAAATACAAGACCTCTGGCCGCGAGTTCATTCTCGTTTTCCCGTCGATCATTGGCTCCGATGATGATGCGGCAAACCCATCGCAGCGTAGGATCTACATCACCTCGCGTGGTCGCACGCGGGTAAAGATCAAGTTTGTCCACCGCCCATGGGAGAAAGACACCGTAACGGTGCCTGGCGTGATGTGCGTGATCGATATCCCTGACTGGGGCGTACTGCGCCAGACCCAATTTGAGAACATCTATGATCTCGGCATCACGGTGGAAGCCGAGGACGACATCACCTGCTATGGCTATTCACACGAGGGGCTGAGCAGCGATGGCTGGTTAGTGCTGCCGAAGGAAGCGCTAGGTCAGCGGTACTATGTAGCATCGCAACGCAACTCGCTGAACTACGGTGGCAGTTGGATGGACCCATACCAGCCTCGAAGTAACCTCGTCATCGTAGGTACCGAAGATGCGACGATTATCTCGTTCAAGCTCTCCGCCCTTTCGCAGACTGGGCGCATGATGAAGGATTCGATCTATTCGATCATCCTGAATCGAGGCGAGGTGTTCCCGATCATGGCGCGTGACACGGGCATCCGCCAATCGGTATCCTACGTCCTGCAGGATAGAAATTGTAATCTGATCCTCGACGCTAATAACAATCCGATCACAGCCTTTGAGAACGCGTACGTCGCGCCGGCACCCGGGGCGGATTGCGATCTGACCGGAAGCGAAATATGGTCCGATAAACCCATCGCAGTCTATGGTGGCCATGAGCGGGCAAGCACTCCCGACATGAACGAGTTCGATCTCAACAGGCTGCTTCGCGATTGTGAACTCGGTATCTCACGCGATCATCTGACAGAACAGATGCCACCAGTAGAACTCTGGGGCAGCGAGTTTGTCGTCATGGGCTCACGAAAAGATCTGTGGTCTACGCGTACGGACGAAGGCGATATGGTGCGTATCATCAGCGCTAACGATAACACGGTGATCACGGTCAACGGTGTGACAGTTGCGAATCTGAACGCTGGAAAGTATTATCAATTCTCTGCAGGTCCGATCTCGCACATCTTCACGAGTCAACCAGCACTCGTCGTCAAGTACATGAAGTCCATGACCAAGCGGGCGACCGAGAATCGTGGCGATCCGGACATGACAGTCGTGCCGCCGATCGAGAATCTTGCGACCGCATACACGATTCCCATCGTGGATAACAGGCTCATCTTCCGCGAGCTTTACCTGAACATCCTTGTACATGATTCAGGCATAAGCTCATTGCGTGTCAATGGTAAGACGCCACAGTCGCCGGCAAAGAAGATCGCTGGTACAAATTGGTCGTGGTACACTGAGTACGGCTCGCCGGGAGAATGGCGTATCGAGTGCGATCTCCCGTGCTACGCAGAGAGCTATGCTTACGGCTATGCAGATAGCTACACCTTTGCTGGTGGTGGCGACTTTAAGTATCAAGATTCGCTTTCTGCTGAGAACCTCGACTTCAAGACTTTGCTGATCGGTAGATCAAAAGAATTGACGGCCAATGTCAAAGCAGGGCTCGACTTCAATCTCCTTGCCGATAGCATCACGATCTATGACATCACCTGGCTAAGCGGTGATACAACATATTTCTCGATGCTCGACACCATCACCACCCCGATAAAGATGGGACCTGGTGATAAGCTTCCGGTTCGGTTCGGATTCTACCCTACTCAAGTTCGCCGATATGAAGCAAGGGCCTGGGTGTGGTCGTCATCGCGCGCGCTCGTGTATATCAACGTGGTTGGCTACGGTGGACTGATGACCGTCGAGATCACGCCAACAGATATCGACTTTGGACGTGTGCGCGTTGGTACCGAGGTGTCGCAAAATTATAACGTCATCTTTGGTGGCGATGATAATCTCGCAAGAGTGCAATTGCTTGCATCAACCTATCCAGATCTCATGATGCCACCGCTGGGATTCAACATCCCTGACGTGCCTTGGAGTGAGCATGAGTCGGGTACGGCATACTCCAGTTTTGTGAAGTTCATGCCGATGACCGAAGGTTATCGCGATACAGGCTTTACTGTTTACGCACATCTGCCTCAATCGTCTCCGGATGTTTCCGAGAAGCTTCATGTGCGCCTACGTGGCCGTGGTGTACAGCCGAATGTAGTAACGGAGGATCTTGATTTCGGCGAAGTTCGCATTGAACGCCAGAGCGCTTATCGAGAGATCGAGATCAGGAATATCGGCACAGATACGACGCAGATCTTGAGCGTCGAGATGGAGTCCGGCGACATCGATGACTTCACGCTCGAGACAGTATCGTTACCGCAGGTCGGATTTATGCTCGATACGACAGACGTCACCGGCTCGCGCTATCGCTTCCGCGCACGATTTAATCCGAATGACACCGGAATGAAGGTCGTCAACATCAAGATCCGTACGCTAGAACAGACGATCTTTAGCAAGCTCACGGGCCGCGGTGTTGAGCCGTACGTTATTGCAGTACCAGACGTGATCGACTTCGGTACGATCGACGGGTCGGATCCAGTAGTCAATCCAACGCAGATCTTTGCGATCCATAATATCGGAACGTACGAGGCTGTCCTGAATTGGCTCCAACAGTCTACAGAAGGGCAGGAACACTTTGTGTTGCGTCCACTCAATGTACCACAAACGATCGTCGAAGACACGCTCTCCAAGAGTGATTCTATTCAGGTTGAAGTCACCTTCCTCGTTGATAAGGTCGGTGAGTACTTTGATACCGTATCGATCTTCAACGATACCCGCAATCAGCCACTCGTCTTTTTGCGCGGAAGAGTTAGAACCGATCTCGTCATAACACCCCCAGAGGTCAACTTCGACACTATTCGTGACTGCGATCCGGTCGATATCGACGTTACGATCCACAATCCGAATAAGGTTGGTGTTGTCCTTGATACGATCTTCTTCGCAGGCGATCCAAAAGGATTCAGCTTTGGTGGTACTACTTTTAGTCCGAAGAATATTAATATCTCACCGGGCGATTCGTTTACGTTCACCGTTAGATACGAATTCCCGCCAGAGCTACTCTCGGGTGAGCAGCATGCAAAGGTTGTTATCTATCAATTAACAGGTGATGAGTTAGTGCGGCTCGAGATCAATCTCGAAGTCTACCGCAGTATCCGCACGTTATCGCTGATTACTGTCAAACCAGCGTACACGCCGAATGTCTCGGATGCAGAGCCATTCAAGTTGCCGATCAGGATCACCGGTGGTCATGAGGGGTTGACCGAGTTCGATAACTACGAACTCGTGCTGCGCTTCGATAATGACCTCTTCAGACCGGTTGGTATCATTCAGGCCGGCACATTGTCCGAGGTGACCCCGGGGCAGGGTTCTGTCAGCTACCAGCCGTACGATGCGGTGACGCGTACATTTACGGTCACAGGCAAAGGTCTTCAGGTCAGCCAGCGCACGGGCGATCTACTTCTGATCGTACTTGTAGAAGCATTGCTGACGGTCGATACAACGGCCATCGTAACTCCGGAGCTCAATCTCGATCAGCGTCCATGCGCGTATGCTATCGATAAGCAGGGCATCCAGCTTGAGTACGCGAACGACTGCGGCGACATTCTGCTGCGCGATAGGCTTCGCGATGGCTTTGCGTTCAAGATCATCTCAGCGAATCCGGATCCGCTTGTCGTGAGTGCTAGCTCAGCTATCAACTTCCGGTATGAGCTCGGCTATGATGCTGTCCTCGAGTGTGATGTGCTGAACACCTCTGGAGCTGTCGTAACACGGCTTGAGCCGATCCAGGCTCGGGCAGGTGAAGGTACGATCGAGATAGCAGGTAAGGATCTGCCGGCAACCGGCCTGTACGTCCTGCGTATTTCTGAGCGTCCTGCGGCAGCAGGCAGCAATGGCGCGACCATTCACACCCAGACTTTTAGAGCCATCAGATAAGTACGCCCCCAAAAGAAGAAAATAGCTCAACCCCACAATTTGAGATCTGTGACCAAATGATAGCGACTGGCATTTGGGTCAGGTGTTCATTAGTAATAACGTCATTTCAGAGTCATACTGGGCGCTAACTAGCCCTAGTAAGATTTTACAATTTCGTGACATCTCGAGCACTCAGAATGCCGATATTTGCTGCGCAGTTAAGTCCCTAATTTTTGCCTTAAGATAAGCTCTGTAGAATCTTCAGAGTTTGTAACCTTAAGGGGGTAAATGGGTCTATATTAAGCGAACCAGCAGTGGAGCCCACGCTCCGACAGCTTCCGCGACACCAGGCTTTCGATAACGGGCTAACGATCTTATGCGCCTTCCAACTCGGCCAGCATCTGTCCTCCAGGGTCTAGTGATCCTTCTTGCGGTCGCCCTATCGGTAGCTCCTCTGCACGCGCAGGAGAAAGATAATCTCGGTAAGGAATTCTATATCGCCTTCGGCCCGAACACAGGCGGCGAACAACCTGACTCTGAAAACGGAGAGACCGAAAACGATGTCTCACTGTACATCACAAGCAAAGTCGCAACATCAGGCCGTGTTGAGATACCTGCACTCGGCTTTGACAGAACCTTCACCTCTACTCCAGGGCAGATCACCACGGTCCGACTTCCGAACGGCAATAACCATGGTGCTTCCGCCATGTTCAATCGCGACATGGGTGAGCGCATTATCAAAGGGATGGCCGTCAGGATCACCTCGCTTGAGGAAGTCGCTGTTTTCGGCATGAATCATAAACGCTTCTCGACTGACGCATTCATGGCGTTGCCAACGGATGTGCTCGGCACTGAGTATCGCGTCATGTCGTATCCGATGGCCTCGGCAGGTCAGGGAAGCGAGATGCCCTCGCAGTTCATGATCATCGGCGTGGAGGACGGCACCAACGTGACGATCGTACCGAAATCCCGAACCTACTTAAATAAGCCGGCGAATGTACCGATCGACATCGTGCTCAACAAAGGCGATGTCTATCTCCTGCAGAGTGCCACGTTCGGTGGGGAGGATCTTACCGGTTCTCTGATCGAATCCGACAGAGCTATCGCAGTCATCAGCGGTCATGAGCGCGCAGCCATCCCAGAGGGTGCTACGCTATACGATGGCACACCCGCATCCCGCGATCATCTTGCAGAGCAACTTCCGCCAGTGAGTGCCTGGGGTGATTCGGCCTTCGTTGTGCCGCACGCGACAGCCGACCGTCCCGATGTTGTTCGCATCCTCTCCTCAGAAGATGGTAACGAGATCCGTATCAACGGCACTCTCGTAGCGACGCTTGCTGCTGGCGAGTTCTATGAGATCCCAAAGCTCACAGCCGTTGCGCAAGTGCAGGCATCGAACCCCGTGCTCATTGGGCAATTTGCGCCAACATCGATGGGAGTTCGCAATGACCAAACCTTCCCCGCCTATGGCGATCCGGCTATGGCGCTCGTCTTCCCGGTCGAGCAATTCACCAATAGCTACACGATCGTTAGCGTTGAGAAGGCGTCGTTCACACGCAACTTCGTCAACATCGTTGTCGAGTCGGCCGGTGTCGCTTCGATGACGCTTGATGGCAACCCGATCCCAGCATCGCAATTCACTGCCATTGCTGGCACAACTTATTTTTACGCTCAGATCGATCTTGCTCAGGGCACACACAACCTTGCAGGCGCCAAACCTTTCGGCGTAACGGTCTACGCGTTCGGTGATGTCGATAGTTATTCCTACACTGGAGGTACGCTGACGAAGACGATCACGCCGCTGCGCACAAGCGATCTCGTCATCGACTTCCGCGACAAGGTGCTCGATCCAAATGGCTTTACGGGGCGCTTTGACACAACCGTCTGGCTGGTCAATACATCGACAGAAGAGGTCAACGTGTTCAGCTTCCCACTGCGCACTCAAGATGTAACGAAGTTCAGGGTCACATCGCCGAATGGCCCGACAAACATCAAGATCGCTGACTCGGTCCAGATGACGATCCAGTTCGAGCCACTCGAAGCAGGCCGACGGATGCATACCCAGATCACCGCCAAGACGGATCACTTGCGTGCGTACGTGGTGGATGTCTACGGCAGGGGAGTCATCGAGCAGAACATCGCTACCGCCGACTCTGCGCTCAAGCTACCGATCCAGGAGATCGACTTCGGTTACTTTAGCAGGACCGATCCGCGAGCAGATTCCGCAGCATACATTGGCAACAGTGGCTTGGCAGATCTCGACATCGTCGACATGCAGATCACCGGACCGAACGCCACCGACTTCGTTTTCAACGATATCATCAAGGGTCAGAACCTAGTGACAATACCGTTCACGGTCGACAAGAACCCTGCGGGTGGTGTACGCGTCGAGCTGCAGTTCATTCCAGGCGGAGCCGATGGCTTCCGCGAGGCCTTCCTCGATTACACCACGAAGTTCGGTATCAAAGGACGCGTTCGCTTGATCGCCACTATCCTCACACTCGTGATGCCGACCGTGCAGAACTCCGGATTTGTCGAGACGGCTCTTTGCAAGCCAGGCCGCCAGACGATCAAGATCGTCAACCCGAACTCGGTGCCAATGCGCATCGATAGCGTCGTGCTTAAGGGCGCGAACCCGGATGACTTCATGATCGACTATCCGATCCCGTTCGAGATACCTCCATTCAGCGAGGTCGAATTGCCGATCGTCTTCCAGCCAGAGGATGTCGGTGCGCGATCAGCGCAAGCCTACGTCTACTTTAACATTCCGAAGGGACTCTGGCGCGTGAGCTCGCTCACCGGATTCGGCATGAAATTCCCGCTGGAGTATCACATCCCGAAGCATGTGCGCGTGCTAACGGGCGAGACCTTCGAACTGCCGGTTTATGCCGATGTCGATCTTAGCTCGTTCCAGGCGAAGGGATACACGCTGCATCTCCGCTATGACCCTACGCACCTCGAGGATGTGGACATCAAGCTTGAGACCACGCTCTCGGAGAACGCGTCGGTCTCATTCGGTGGTGCGTTTGGCGAGCGCCTCATTAACATATCGATGCTCGGCAATAGAACGCTGAAGGGCGGCGGCACCGATGACTCGCGCCCGCTCATCATCGTCAAATTTAGGACCTTCCTTGCTGAGGGCGAGAGCCGACTCGAATTCCAGGAAGACGTACCGATCCATTATGATCTCCAGCTCAAGGACAAGCAGGTCGATGATTACTGCATCACGCAAAAAGTGCGCACTGCGATCATCGGTTTGGATTCCACTTGCTCCGAGATCTTCGTGCGCGTACCCTGGGAGCCGTTCGCGCAGCCGGACCTCGAGCAGAATATCCCGAATCCGTTCATCGGCTCGACCGAGATAGGCTACGAAGTACCCGGCGAGGACCTGCCCATCAGGCTCGAAGTCATCGATGACATGGGGCGTGTGGTCAAGACGCTCGTCGATGAGATCAAGCCGCCTGGGTATTACCGCGTCACATTCGATGCGTCCGGCATTGCATCCGGCACGTACACCGCACGCCTGACCTATGGCGACATCGTGAAGACCAAGCGAATGATCGTCACGAGGTAAAGTGCACGACCGACACAAACTAATGTCGTAATTTCCGGGCTGTGAATGATCAGCTCACATCGCAAGAGTTAGATAAACAGCCCAGACCGATCTTCAAGAATCGGCCTGGGCTGGCTGTCTTTTTGGCGGTGATCTGCGGGTTGGCGATCGCAGATCAATTCAAGATCGATCGGTCTGTTGCCATCTATGTAATCGCTGGAAGTGCATCGCTATTGCTCGCAGCACTTCTTCTCAAAGTTCGCGAGCTGCGCAACGCGGTTGGGTTGGTCGGTTGTGCATCACTTGGACTTGCAGTCTATAGTTTCGCATCGCACCAGCTTGACTCGTCCCCGCTCGCACGATTTGCAGAGATAGCAGGCCGGAGCAAGGTCACTGGCACCATCGACCGTATCGAAGAAACGCGAAACGGTCACATGATGATCGTTGAAGTCTCTTCGATCTCAAGAGACTCGATCGAATTGCCAATGAGCGGAAAGCTTGCTGTGCAAATTCGTGAGCCTAAGGAAGATGCGGAGATCGCGCTGCCTGCAAGCGGCGACACCCTTACATTATTCGCGAATGTCTTCCCGCTGCGAGAAGAGCGGAATCCCTATGCAGGCTCGTACGACCAGCGACTAAAGTATCACTACGGTGCAACAGCAACCGCGGACTTGAACTCACGCTTCGATTATTACCTCGCGCCATCTCATCATCGCACTATCGGGCAGAGCGTCGAGAGATACTTCACTTCGATCAAGAACAAGTGTGATCGTATCCTCTCCGCGAGTATTGCTGACAGTCAGGCGAGTGCATTTGTCCGCGCTGTGGTGCTTGGGACTCGGGGTGACATTCCGCAATCAACGGTCCTTGACTTCAAGTACTCGGGACTGACGCATCTGCTGGCGATCAGTGGATTTAACATTGCTGTCGTGAGCCTGTTGATCGCGCAGGGACTGCTGCTCGTGGGTGTGCGCCGTCGATCGATCCGATTGCCGATCACTGCATTTGGTGTCGCCTTCTATTGCCTAATTGTTGGGCTAGAGCCGTCAGTCGTCAGGGCGCTTGTGATGATCGAGCTATACATCCTGGCGCTTGTGCTCGAGAGAAAGAGCGACCTCACTAATATTGCTGCGCTGACTGCGCTCACGCACATCTTCATCGATCCGATGGTGGTTCACAATGCAGGATTCCAGCTATCGTATGCGGCGGTCTTTGGCTTCGCGCTGATCCAACCACATCTTTCTCGATTGATCGAACCCGCTAGAGAGGATGGATCGCTGGACCGAGAACGGAATCTCGTTGAGTGGCTTAGACACTCGCTCGTGCTATCTATTGCTGCGTTTCTTGCAACTACGCCTGTCCTCATCTTTCATTTTAGGCAGGTCTCGTTCATCGTGCTCATCGCCAATTTATCGGCGATCCCCCTGGCCGCAATGATTACCACTCTCGGCTTCATCATGATCCCGCTAGGTGTATTTCTGCCTGATGTCGCAGTGATCTATGGCGATGCGATCTCCTGGGCCGTTCATCTGCTTGTCACAAGCAGTGCATGGCTTGCGAGTGTAACGCGAGGAGGCTTAGTGCTTGATCTGAACATCTGGATGATCTTGCTTCTCTCGCTCGCTTGCCTTTGGGTCGTTCATGTGCGAAAGCTATCAGAAGCCGCATTAAGAGCTGTAGCGGTAGTGATGCTGCTTCTGGCTGTCACTCCATTCATCGACGTCTCCACGAAGTCCGTAATGCCCGAGCAGGAGCTGTCGATCATGTTCTCCGACGTGGGGCAGGGAGATGCGGCCGTGCTGAAGACTCCGAGCGGGAAGTGCTACATGTTCGACTTTGGCCCGCTGAACGGCAGTGATCTCAACTTCTCTGCCCGCCCGTACTCTGCGCTCATGCAGGTCGAAGGTATCGAGCAACTGGAAGCCGGTTTCATCACGCATTTGCACCGCGATCACTTCGGCGCGGCATTCTCCGCTGTGCATTCTAATGCACTTAGGACACTGTATTCGGTCGGCGATAGGACCAGTGACGAGTACGCATTTGCACTTGATAGCCTGGTCCGTGAGAGATCGATCAATGTGCAGCAGCTCTATAGCGGACAGGTACTCGAACTTGCGGATGGCATTAAGATCTATGTGCTTGGCCCAGATAGTAGCGCACGAGCAGACGAGATCAATAACGACCGATCGTTGACCTTGAGGATCGTCTATGGCAACACGAGCTTCCTCATGCTCGGCGATCTCGAGCAGCAGGGTGAACGAGAACTCGTTGAGCGCTATGGTGCATGGCTGCGAAGCGATGTGGTGAAGGTCGCGCATCACGGAAGCATCTCGAGTTCGATCAGTGAACTTGTGCACGCCGCAAGTCCCAGATATGCGATCATCAGTTGCGGGCGCAACAATCAGTTCGGGCATCCGCATCCACGGGTCGTTTCGCGTTGGATGCGGACGGGTGCGGAAGTCCTCCGCACCGATCTCGATGGCGCGATCATTCTCTCATCCAATGGCGACCGAGTGCAGCAGATCCACTGGCGCAATTAGCACAATTAGCGCAGCCAGTGCATCTTCACTACAGGTGTGAGTTGCAAAGCGGGTAAGGGTAGGCGGATATGTGAGAGAATCTGCGCGATGATGCGCCAGGCTTTGCCTTCGATGGGCAGTCCGGTGAGATCGAGATCTGGTGCGATATAGATCTGCGTCGCACGCTGCAGGCCGCGCCGCTCGGGGAGCCACGCTGCTTCATCAATGTTTTGGACGCCGTGTCCGATCGCGAGGTTCAGCCACGTTGGTGCAGTCGGAATGCTGAAGCTAAGCCAGAAGAACTGGCTCTCGTTGTCATCGAGGATGCTTGAATAGGCATGTCTTGCAGACGATGGCCATATCGACATCTTGAACTGAGGCACATACTCTTCGCCGGCATAATGTCGAATGAGCGGCAACGATGCGCCGATAAGATCAGCGACTGCATCACCGGGTGAGAATCCATAATACGCCTTGCCGCTCCTGAAGCCATCTTCGATCTCAACGATCAACTCCGTACCGAGTGCAAACCCAAATCCAAGCCACGCCGATGTGCCATCGCTAAGTCCTGCTTCGCGATAGCCAATCCTGATCAAGTCCGACGACATCGATGAGAACCATGCATGACCGAACTTGTCGTTGTGCATGGCGTATGGCGGGTCGCTTGAGAAGTGGAAGGGCACGCGCTCGTCGTTCTTCCAAAAGCTGGCGTAGTTCTGATAGAGCGCTCCGCCAAGTGTGATCGCAGGCAACAATGAAGCTGCTGCGATACCGAGCGCAGTGCTCGAGTCCTCATGCAGCATCGGTGCTTCCTGCGCTCGCACATCCTTCGCCAGCACAAAAAGCAAGAGGGACACGATCGCCGCGTCCCTCACTAACTTATGCACTTGCAACCGCATCCTAAGCGACGGCCTCTGCCGCCTCCTTGATGACGCCAAGCTCCTTGCCGACCTTCATAAAGGCTTCGATCGCCTTATCGAGATGATGGCGCTCGTGAGCTGCGGAGATCTGCACGCGGATGCGAGCTTGTCCCTTTGCTACGACAGGGAAGAAGAAGCCGATGACGTAGATGCCCTCGTCTAGCAGACGTGATGCCATCTTCTGTGCAAGCGGTGCATCATACAGCATGATCGGACAGATAGGGTGTACACCTGGCTTGATATCAAAGCCCGCTGCGGTCATCTTCTCGCGGAAGTAACTTGTATTCTGTTCGAGCTTATCGCGAAGATCGGTAGTCGATGAGAGCATGCGCAAGACCTCGAGCGCAGCACCTGCGATCGGAGGTGGCAGGGTGTTGCTAAAGAGATACGGACGTGAACGCTGGCGAAGCATCTCGATGATCTCCTTGCGGCCCGATGTGAAGCCTCCTGCAGCCCCACCAAGTGCCTTGCCGAGCGTCGAGGTGATGATGTCGATACGTCCGATGACGTTTTCATACTCGATCGAGCCGCGGCCGGTCTTGCCGACAAAGCCAGTTGCATGGCTATCATCGACCATCACAAGCGCGTCGTACTTATCTGCGAGATCGCAGATCGCACTAAGCTTCGCAATATCACCATCCATCGAGAAAACGCCATCGGTCACGATGACACGGCGGCGCTGTGCCTGTGAGTCCTTCAGTGCCTGCTCGAGCTCCTCCATGTTGGAGTGCTTGTAGCGGTAACGCTTTGCCTTTGAGAGACGGACACCATCGATGATCGAAGCGTGATTGAGCTCGTCGGAGATGATCGCATCCTCTTCGCCGAAGAGCGGCTCGAAGATTCCGCCGTTCGCATC
Organism: Kapaibacterium sp. (SeqCode); assembly: GCA_046590195.1. Taxonomy (GTDB): domain Bacteria; phylum Bacteroidota; class Ignavibacteria; order Palsa-1295; family Palsa-1295; genus JBKJTP01. The sequence goes on from JBKJTP010000049.1 coordinate 30,713, forward strand.
GAAGCAAGCGACGTAGAGGATCGTGTCCTCAGTGCCAAGGAATGTCGAGACCTCGTGCTCGAGCTCCTTGTGCAGATCCTGCGTACCGCAAATGAAGCGTACGCTCGACATGCCGTAGCCGTGAGTGTTGAGAGCATTATGTGCAGCCTCCACAACGCGTGGATGCGAAGACAAGCCAAGATAGTTATTCGCGCAGAAATTAAGCACTGTCTTGTCCGAGCCCTGCACCTTGATCTCTACGCCCTGCTCGGTCGCGATGACACGCTCTTTCTTGAACAGACCTGACTCTTCGATGGCCGCAAGCTCCTTCTGGAGCTCTTCCTTCACCTTGCCGTACATAGTTTTCTATTAAGCTTTTTGCGAGTAAACCCTGTGGTTTTCCCTTAGAGTAATTTGAGCAAGTTCTTAACAATCCCGTGCGAGTAATAACTCGCTACCTGTTCGACGAATTTGGGGAAATCGACGTGCGCCGAGTGATCGGCATTGTCCGAGATCGAGCGAATGACGATGACAGGCACGTTGTGCTCGAAGGCCACCTGCGCGACTGCAGCGCCCTCCATCTCAACGCAAGCGATTCCCTCGATCTCTTCGCGCATTTCTGTCAACTTCTCTGCACTTCCGATAAATTGATCGCCGCTCGCGATCGTGCCGACGTGCAGCCGAGGCGACTTGATCTCGAATGGCGCAAGATGTGCGGCGAGATCGGTGTCCTGATCGAGGAAGTCCCTGGAAGCTTGCTGTGTCAGTTTGACATGCTTGGGCTCGACATCGAAGTACTTGCGGCCGAGCCCCGGCACTTCGAACTTCTCGAAAAGACGGGACGCTGTGACATCCATGTCGTGCTGGATCAAGCGGTCCGCGATGACGACGTCGCCGATCTTGATCTCCTGACGCGCGGAGCCGGCAACGCCGGTGAAGATCAGCAACTCGCAACCCATGCGGTCGATCATCGTTGTCGCAGTGGAGGCCGCAGCGACCTTTCCCCACTTCGAGAACGCAAGCACGACCTGCTTACCCCATAGCTCACCACGATAGTAAGTCTTGCCACCAGCAACCTCCTTATGCTCCAAGCGCATCTCTTCGACGAGGTGATGTACCTCCTCGATCATCGCGCCCATGATACCGATCTTCATACTCTGATCAAAATGTTGCTAGTATGACACGAAGCTCAATTGCCCCACTTGCTTCATGCAAAACACTTCTCATACTATCTGCATCGTTCACGTTCATCCTGCGAACATACAGATCGTAGCCTGAAAGCAACCGATCGAGATGTGCAAGATCAAGCGATTGTCCGCCAGTAGTTTGGGCTTTGCCATTGGCGTAGATCAATACCTTGAGTGGGATATTGCGTTCGATCGCTTCGATGAGGCCAAGATGTCCGGCAGCGATGAAGGAGAAATCTCCGGTGAAAGCCCACGACCGCTTCTTTCCAGCGAGGTAAGCCCCCATGGCAAGCGGTAGCGAGCCGCCCATGTACGTCGCGGCGCTGACAATGTTGTAGGGAGGAAATGCCGAGAGCGTTGATACGCCGGCATCGCCGTTGACAAAGTCGAATGCAATTTCCTTGAAGACATCGAATACTGGTAGATACGGTTCGACAGCCTTAAGATACGCAGGAGGAAGTGACTCGCTTAAGCTTTTGATCTCCGGAATACCAGGATGTGGATCGTCATTCAGCTTCCATTGAAGAAGCTTGTACTGGTGCTCTGCGAAGATAGGTGTAACGAGGTGCTGCGCAATATTTCGAGCGTAGCCCTCTGTTAGCGGCTCGATATGAGTTGGTCTGTGCTCTATCTCTTTTGAGATCTCGTCAGCATCTATGACGAGGCAATAGGGAAGACCATCGAACTCCGAATCCTGGAAGACATCCGTAAGATCTGCGAGCAGTGTCGCGGCAGTGGTGCGCTTGTAGGGGATCCTGCAGCCGTAAAGGATCGGATCGATCTCAAAGATATTATCCGAGTGCTTACCCGTCTTGTCGTCGAACAGGATCGTGACGAACGAAGCTGTCGTACCGCACGACAGTGAATCGATAACGCTGTTCATCGCTTTGATGAAGCCGTGCGTCTTGATCAGGCAGCATGATCGCGTCCCCACGAGTGCTGCGCCGTGAGCGATGGTATATGCCACTTCCTCGTGGAAAGAGATCGGATGTGATCCGGTGGATTGCGATCGGAATGCATCAAACGTCTGCGTCCCGCCATGCCCGGGGACGTGCGTGACGACTTCAACATTCAGATCGATAAGCGAGCGAGCAATGACCTCAGCAATTGTCATGGCTCAAAAATACGGCGCGATATCAGGAGAGGCTCAAAGCGTCACCTGGATCTGGTAGTAATTGTACGGGTAGGTGACGAACCAGCAGCGCCATGCCCGCATGAATTCCTCCCACCCAATGCGGATATTCTTGCCCCACGTTGCTACGGACACGCCCTCGTCGTCATAGCCAAATACGATGCACCAGTGCAGCGTGAAGCGTCCGCCGAGATTCGCAGTGTGTGTGTCGATCAGCACTACGACTGGTTGACCCGAGCGAACATGCGTTTCGAGCTTTTCTCTTGCGATCGTTGCTGATCGGAACGGCGTATGGACGATCTCCTGAAAGGGGATGTCGTACGCGACTAATGCCTTCTTGATCTGACTACGAACCGTGAGAGTGTTCTTGAGCAACCAATTTGGTCCGAAATCGCGAAGGACTTCGGCAACGATCTTCTCAGGATGGAAGTGACTCTGATGATCAGAGCAGACATGGTCACGCTCAATGCCGTACGGATCCTTGCCGCTATGATCGAGCAGCGTAGCTATCACAGCCTGGCCGCATGTGTTACTCGGCTGCTCCGCAAAGTTATCGTAATTAAAGTAGGAGTGAGGGCCGTGATACATTAATGGAGTATTTCACACGCAAAAATACACAACCGGAGAACTCGCGCCGTAATAGTACGGACTCGTGGAGTTGCTCCGGTCGTGATATAATACTTCTGTCGTGACCGCCGCTAGATCGATTGCGATCTGTGCGACGAAGTTGATGGCTAACCCGATCTAGGGCTGCATCTTCCCGCGGACCTTGCCGTCGATACCTAGCTTTTCGGTTAATCCCGAGGTATAACCGGCTGTGCCTATTGCGACTACACCTAGTGTGATCTTTGCCCATAGAGGCATCTTCACGCGGGATAGTGCTGCGAGCCCGAGCTTCACCATAAGTGATTTGCTCTGTTTGCTCTTCTTGCGGCGCGGTGTTGTTCTTTTATAAGCTGTTTTGCGTCTCATGATAGCGTTGGATAATGTTAAAATTAGAGTCTATATCGATCTGATAATGGCCAATGGTGGCCGTATAGGGATAGAATTGATCTATTATTGTAGTCTGATAAGTTATACTCCTAATAGTAGGAGCGATAATAGTACTGCCCGAATATTGTCAAAAAACGATATGCAGTACTTATGCTCAAGTGCCGTGCCAAAAGCACAACGGAGCTACAAGAAGTCGGAGAGGTGGCCCGAGGCCCGGGTGGAAAAGCTTCCTTTGGCCGGAACGCCCACCTCCCCAAAAGCGGTTATTCGGGCGCAAGTTAGCAGGGGAAACTCGGCTCACGACCCATATGGAGGAAGGCTCGCATAATGGTATTGCAGCAGTCTTGAAAACTGCCGGCCGCAAGGCCATCAGAGTTCGACTCTCTGGCCTTCCGCTTCGATCTCTGTTTTTCAGAGAGCACAAAAGCCGCGTAATTACGCGGCTTTTTCGTTTGTGCGAAACTTTCGACACTGTTCTGAGAGTTTATTCACCGAACTCGCATCCTAAACCGTGTGAGTTGACTCATCAAGAACAGCCGAGGGACAGGCCCGTAGAAGCTGTAGCAACCGTTGGGATCCCGAGCATCGTGCTCGCCCAAGCCTAGGTGCTAATTCCTGCCAGAAGCTTGAGATCATTTTTCAAGCACTATGGAAAGATGAGCCGAAGGTATTGCCGAGAGTAAGTCGTGCAGAGCACCATCGATGGTCACGCATGCATCAACGTATCCTATTCGGTCTCTTTCCGGATAGGATCTTTTCATTTAAAGACCTTCCGCGAAGAAGATTACCGACAAGGAGCAAGGCAACACCTGAAGTGCTGAAAGCTTGGTGAGTTGAGCGTATGTATATAACACTCAACTTGCAATGTCGAAGAATTCCAATTACTCCCATCTCGAGACGCTTGCCATTTCACTGACGACCGAGGTCGATCCAGTTTACGGCAGCATCGGTACGCCTCTCTACCAGACCTCCAACTTCCGCTTCCGCGCTCCTGGCGAATCGACAGGATTCGATTATACGCGCTCAGGCAATCCAACGCGCAACACACTCGAAAACGTACTCGCAGCACTCGAAGGCGGCGAGCGCGCAGTTGCTGTCTCCACCGGTATGGCCGCGATCGCAACGGTGCTTGCACACTTCGAGCAAGGCGCCCACATCATCGCAACACACGATTGCTACGGTGGCACGGCTCGCTTGCTGAAGCTGTATCACGAGCAGAAAAAGCTTGAGGTGTCTTTCGTCGATCTCTCCAACACAGAGAACGTAACGAACGCGATTCAGCCGAACACAAAGTGTTTGTGGATCGAGACGCCAAGCAATCCGCTGCTGAATGTTGTCGATGTCAAAGCTCTGAGCGAAGTCGCGAAGGCAAACGATCTACTCGTTGTCGTTGACAATACATTCTTGTCACCCGCAAACTTTCGTCCGTTCGATTTCGGTGCTGATGTCATCGTGCACTCAACCACGAAGTGGCTGAATGGTCACTCCGACGTATGCGGCGGCGCTGTCGTTAGCAAGACGAAAGAGCATGGCGAGCGCTTCCAGTGGCTTGCGAACGCGCTCGGCACAACAACAGGCGTGTTCGATAGCTGGCTTGTGCTGCGCGGCATCAAGACGCTTGCTGTCCGCATGAAGCAGCATGAGGAGAATGCGCTGAAGATCGCACACTTCCTCAATCGTCATGAGAGCGTAAGCGAAGTATTCTATCCTGGACTCGAGACGCACCCAACACACGCGATCGCAAAGCAGCAACAGACAGGATTCGGCGGCGTGATCTCATTCCGCATCAAGGGTACTTACGAGAAGGAGATCTCGCACGTGTTGCGCTCAACGAAGTTGTTCTCTCTTGCAGAGTCACTCGGCGGTGTAGAGTCTTTGATCGAGCACCCTGCAACGATGAGCCACTTCTCCATGGGCGAGGAGCTTCGCGAAAAGGCCGGCATCACTGATGACATCATTCGCATTTCAGTGGGTATCGAAAACGTTGACGATCTCATCGCTGACCTCAGCGAAGCGCTCGATCTGACAGGGCAGACGAAGCCTACCGTTGCTCGCACACCTATCGACGCAATTCTCCATGCGATCTCTGCTGAGGTAACAGTATGAGCGAGTTGAACAAGTTTACGATAGAAGGCACATTTGATCTCGAGTGTGGAGAAGCGCTACTGGATGCAGTGATCGCTTACGAGATCTTCGGTAAACCAAGTGCCGACAGCAGCAATATTGTCTTCGTCGGACACGCGCTTACGGGCAACACGAGCGTCACCGAATGGTGGAGCGGTCTGATCGGCGAAGGCAAGTTGATCGACACGAATAAGTATTGCGTCGTCTCTTCGAATTCCATTGGCAGCTGCTATGGATCGACTGGCCCTGATTCAGTCAAGCCATTTCCTGCGATCACGATACGCGATATCGCACGTGCGAACAATCTGCTCTTGAAGCACCTCGGCTTCGATCAAGTATTTCTTGGCATTGGCGGTTCGATGGGCGGAATGATCGTGCTAGAGATGGCGCTCGAACAGCCTGAGCTCTTTGCAAACATTATCCCGATCGCAGTCACAGCGTCGCATTCGCCATGGCGCATCGCGTATAGCTCGATCATTCGCAAGACGATCGAAGCATTTGCACATGAAGGCAATGAGGGTCTCGCAAAGGGAATGAGACTAGCACGGCAGATCGGCATGGTCTCCTATCGCTCGAGCATCGAGTTCGAAAGCCGCTTCGGCCGCGAGCGTTTGTCGGATGATCCTGAGGCGTACTTTGCCAAAGACAATCTCTTTGAGGTCGAGAGCTATCTCGAGCACCAGGGTGATAAGATCGTTGCGCGGTTTGATCCGCTATCTTATCTCACGCTAACGCGTGCGATGGAGCTCTATGATCTCTCACGCGGACGTCCGTCAGGCGCGCTGAATGATCTTCCGGCAAAAATCTTTGTCGTTGCGATCAATACAGATGTTCTGTATCCTGTGCAGGAGTGCCGCGAGTTCGTTGAGCAATTCGCGAATGCGGAGCTTGCAGTGCTTGAGTCAAACTTCGGGCACGATGCGTTCCTGGTCGATGATGCAAAGCTCGCATTGTTACTAACACCATTCGTCGAGAGCGCTCGATGTCTTGAAAAGGAGATCGCAGCATGAGTATCGATACACTAGGCGGAGCGATCGCGCCAACGCAATTCAGGACTCAAGCTTCACAGGTGAAGACGCTCAACGTCGCCCTCTTCGGTTGCGGCGTTGTCGGCACAGGTGTGTGGCAAATACTTGAAGCCAAGCGCTCGGAACTTGTACGCCGCTTCAAGACGAATGTCGTCATTCGTGGGATCTGCGTGAAGGATGCGGAGAAGCAACGCGATGCGAGCATTCCACGCGAGCTGATCACTGCTGATCCAGAGCAGCTTCTTGCAGATGACTCGATCGATCTCGTCATTGAATTGATCGGTGGACGCTATGAGGCGCTCGACGTGATCGAGCGTTCGCTATTGCATCGCAAGCATGTGATCACTGCGAACAAACTAGTGCTTGCTCACGAGCTTCCGCGCTTGCGCAAGCAAGCAAGCCGCAAGGGCGTTAATTTGTTCTACAGCGCATCGGTGTGCGGCAGTGTGCCGGTGTTGCGGGCGATCGATGAATTGCGCATCGGTGATGAGATCACATCGATCAAGGGCATCGTCAATGGCTCGACGAACTTTATCCTGACGCTCATGAGCGAGCAGGGTGTAAGCTATGAGGACGCGTGTCTCGAAGCTCGCGTACGAGGATTCCTAGAGGCTGATCCATCGCTTGATGTCAGTGGACAAGACGCTGCCCAGAAACTATCGGTCCTGACGTATCATGCATTCGGTAAGCATCTCAAGCCTGACGACATCGATCGCGAAGGCATCGAGAGGATCACGATCACCGACATTGAAGCAGCGCGCGCCGAGAACAAGGTGATCAAGCTTATCGCTGAGGCTCGTCTCGATGAATCATCGGCCCAAGTCGTCGCACGCGTCTCGCCACAGCGTATCGACCGCGCGCATCTCTTCGCGCACACCCGCGATGAATTCAACGCGCTAGAGGTCTCGACGCTTCATGCAGGTCCGCAACTGCTTTATGGCAAGGGCGCGGGTAGCCTGCCGACCGCAAGTGCAGTGATCAGCGATCTGATCGAGTTGTTGAAGGAGTAGGGTCTAGGGTCTAGGGTCTAGGGAGTTGACAAGACCCGCAAGCATCTTACCTACTTCCTGTGATAGGTGCCAACATTCCTTTGTTGATTCCTTCGACACAAAGCCGAGTCGCACTGCAATAATAAGGTGTGTCTCAAGTTCTGCTATTGAGCCTCGAGCGATGGACAAAAATCGCAGATAATCTCCGCGATGATGCCTTCCATAGCCTTCGGCAATATTAGCGGGGATAGAGCACGCTGCTCGGTTGGTCTGCGAAGTAAGTCCGAATCGCTCGTCATGAGGGAAGTGCTTGGTGAGCTTATAAATTTGCTCGACCAAATCGATCGACTTCTTCCAAACGTCAAGATCGCGGTAAGATTTTAGTGTTGCCATGGACAAATATACAACGTACTGACCTTAGACCCTAACCCCTAGACCCTAGTTTAGGCATTCTTTTGGCGAGCCGCTAGGTTCTTGTGTGGTGAGATGCTCACCTTATTACGAGCCTACCCAATGCACCTTGCCAGCCCTGTTTTACGAAGACTCTGCGGCGTTGTCGCGGTCTTTGCACTCTTCTTTTCTAGTCACCCTGCCGATCTGCAAGCCCAGCCGTTCGAGCCCGATTATTTCGGTCTAGGCGGCGGGATCAATATTAACCAGCATTCGCTCGATCGAACGGTCTATAAAGGCTCGGAGCTTTGCGGTATATTCACCGAGGGCTCGGGACTGAAACCCTCATTCCATTTCCTTTACGAAACGAAGCCGACCGGCTGGCCGATCTGGCTTTCGCCTCGACTGATCTTCAACAATTTGGGCGGCGAGCTCATGACGAACGCGACCGACACCGGCCGCATCCGCGATCCGATCGATAGCTCGCTCATCAGCTCGCGCCGCGAGCACCGCATCGATGCATCGATCCCGGAGCTTGGACTCGAGTTGTTGGGCAAGTACAAATTCGGCAGCATCTTCTTTTCGTTCGGCGGA
>JBKJTP010000189.1:0-6961 GCA_046590195.1 Kapaibacterium sp. (SeqCode)
GCGCTTCACGATGGATGAGCACTACTACAATGCTGTTATCGAGGCTTTCGTACGTCTGCATGATAAGGGCCTGATCTATCGTGGCAAGCGCATCATCAATTGGTCACCGGTGGCGCAATCTGCGTTGAGTGATGAAGAGGTGATCCACAAGATCACCGAAGGCAAGCTGCACTTCTTCCGCTATCCGCTGAAAGAAGCTGTTCGTAGCTCGGATGGCAAATTGCGCACACATCTCGTCATTGCAACAACGCGTCCGGAGACGATGCTCGGCGATGTTGCCGTTGCCGTGAATCCGAACGACGAGCGTTATAAAGCGCTCGTTGGCAAGATGCTGCTGCTGCCATTGATGGATCGAGAGATCCCGATCATTGCTGACGATTACGTTGACAAAGAATTCGGTACCGGTTGCGTGAAGATCACACCAGCACACGATCCGAATGACTTTGAGATCGGCTTGCGGCATAATCTGCCGCAGCTCAATGTGATGACGCCGAGCGCGCACATTAATGAGCTAGGTGGTCAGTATGCTGGCCTCGATCGCTACGACGCGCGCAAAAAGATCATTGCTGATCTTGATGCACTTGGGCTTGTGGAGAAGATCGAGAGCTACTCGAACTCTGTAGGATACTCTGAGCGCGGCGGCGAGATGGTCGAGCCTTATCTTTCGGACCAGTGGTTCGTGAAGATGAAGCCTTTGGCTGAGCCTGCGCTGCAAGTTGTTGAAGATGGTCTGATCAAATTCCATCCTGAGCGTTGGATCAACACCTACCGCCACTGGATGACGAACATCCGCGACTGGTGTATTTCGCGTCAGCTTTGGTGGGGACATCGCATCCCTGCATGGTATGCGACAGATGGACAGATCTTTGTTGGCCGCAATGAAGAACATGCACGCGAGCGTGCAACTGCTGCTGGTTATGCTGGCGAACTTCGTCAGGATGAAGATGTCATGGACACGTGGTTCTCCTCATGGCTATGGCCGTTCGCAACATTCGGCTGGCCGGAGAACACAGATGACCTAAAGGAATTCTATCCAACGTCGCTGCTCTCGACGGCCCCTGATATCATCTTCTTCTGGGTGGCTCGTATGATCATGGGTGGTATTGAGTTCATGGAAGGCTATGAGATGAAAGACGGTACCAAGCGCACGAAGCTTGAGGACCGGATCCCGTTCCGCGACGTGTATTTCCACAACGTCATCCGCGATCAGCAGGGAAGGAAGATGTCGAAGTCGCTCGGCAACTCACCCGATCCGCTCGATCTTGTTGAGCAGTACGGCACTGATGCAGTGCGCTTTACGCTGCTTTATCTAGCTCCACTCGGACAGGATGTTCGCTTTGGTGAAGAGTCCTGCGAGATGGGACGTAACTTCGCGAACAAGTTGTGGAATGCAACACGCTTCGTCTTAATGAAGCAAGCTGAGTTCGAGGCGACGCAACCGAAAGTGCAGTTCGAGTCGGAGGATACGGAGTTGCTGAACTCAGAAGCTGCTACACCGATGGAAGTTGCGCTTCGGCCAATTGAAGGCTTCAGCTATAAGCCAGCGACAACGCTTGCTGATAAATGGATGATGTCTCGTGCGAACCGCGCTGCGCTTGATATCCGCAAGGCATTCGATGCATTCGAGATCAACGAAGTCACGAAGATAATTTATGATTTCGTATGGAAGGATTACTGCGACTGGTATCTCGAAGTTGTAAAGGTCCAGCCTGAATCAACGCCGCTTGCTGTCGAGATCCTGGAAGGCAGCCTGCGCTTGATCCACCCGATCATGCCATTCGTGACCGAGGAGTTGTGGCATGCGCTCACAGGCGAACCGACGACAGTATTGATTGGCAAGGATGACTTCATCACTGGCGATAAGTATAAGATCGACGAAGAGGCCGAGCAGAAGTTCGAGTTCGTGCAGCGTGTCATCGAAGCTGTTCGCTTGCTGCGTGCATCGAACAACATTGCACCTTCGAAGTCGATCGAGCTCATCATCGCAGTGAAGGACGAGGAGGATGCAGAGCTCTTGAGCGAAGCTCGTACGATCATTGAGAAGCTGACACGCGCATCATCGTTCGAGGTCATGACCGGTTCTGCCGAGTTGAGCACGAACGAATATGCAAGCGAACTGATCGGAGGTCGCGGCCAAGCCTTCCTCAAGCTTGAGCAACGCTCCGACGCGGACAAGATCAAGGAGCGCGAGCGCCTACAAAAGGAGCTCGAACGTATTCGCGTGCAACTCACCGCCGTCTCCTCGAAACTTGGAAATGAGGGCTTTGTTGCCCGCGCACCAGAGCAGGTGGTCGTCAAGGAGCGCGAAAAGGAGATGAGCTACCGAGAACAGATCGAGAAGCTCGAAAGCACACTCGCGCAGCTCTAAGCTGCGTGTCCCATAGAATCGTACTTTGAGGCCTGAAAAAGTGTAACATTTCAGGCCTCTTCTGTTTCTTATAGGTGCTCGTTAGTACATCATTGTTGTCTTTCCTTGGTCCTCATGCCTCTTCGAGTCACATTTGCCGGTCTGGTTCTCTCACTGCTTTCTATCACAAGTCCCTCTATCGCCCAAGTGCCTTGGGTCGAGACTGCCTATCCGGGTGCGGCCCTCATCGATGGTCAAATTACCCAAGTTGAGGTAGATGATGTGGGAAACATCTACGGGTTAGCAGATAATGGTACGCTTGTATTCAGCTCCGATCGTGGTGACAGTTGGTCGCTCTCCAGCGACATCACGTTAATGGGTGCTACTGGCCTTGAATATTTTAGCGGCCGCTATTTCGTCAATGGAATGAAGGGGCTGTTTTCGAGCACGAATCTCGAAACGTGGCAACAGATCGATCTCGAAGGCATCAAGTTTTATTCGATGAATGCCGAGAAAGGGATCCTGATCGCCAAGCAGTTGAAGGACGCTGCAATTGGAGCGCAGGTCAAGTACTACCTGCCGAAAGGTGCTACTGACTTCGTTCGATTGCCTGATTCGATCACAAATGGTAAAGGTGCAATAGCAATGCGTGGCCAAGACGAGTTGCTCTATCTTACACAGCATGGCTACTGGAGATCGGAAGTAGGGTCGATGGATTGGCAGAGGATCTCGGATGGGCTGCCACAAGATCTTGCGGTTGCCGATATGGTCGCCATCAAGGACTCATTATACATTGGTGTGCTAGATGCATTCTCCAAGCCTCACCTCTATGCAAGCACGCTCGACAAGATCAGTGCGCGACCACAACTTCGCGAAGTGTTGATCGAGGGAGATTATGGCTTCACGGAGATGTACACCACTGACGACTCTGTAATGGTCGCTTTGCGAAAGTCAAAGGACAAACTCTTCTACGAGATCCACTTCACTCGTGATAGAACAAGGCTCTCACCTCCGGCGCAAATGCCAGGGGAGATGATCGATCTGTCTATCCGCGATGGAAAATACTACCTCACGAGTGGTACTGGTATTTTTGAGAGCGTCGATCTGGCGAACACATGGAAAAACCTGAGCGTCAGGATCGAAGCAAATGTCGCAAAGCATCTATTGACGTTGCCAAACAACATCGTCCTGGCTGCGAGCACTCGGGGATTTCTCTTGCTGAGCAACGATGGAGGCGCGAGCTGGGCTGAGCGAAAGGATTTTAATACTGTGCCGACGATGCTTGCTTATTCCCCTACAGGTACGCTCTTCGTCGGTGTGCCCGGGCAGTTGCTGGCTTCACGTGATCTTGGGCAGACGTTTGTTGGATCAACAGGTTTTGAAGAGAGAACACCCCTATCATTCGCTGTCGGTAAAAATGGTAAGCTCTTTCTGGGCACTGATTCGGGCATGTACTACTCGACGAATGGTGGGGCAAGTTGGATCATGCCGGCGAGCTTTAATATGCCCATCGTCTCAATTGATAATTACTTACCGGAGGTGTACTCGATCACGGTCGATCGACAGAACGACTTGATGTTTTTAGGTACCCGTAGGGGGGTGATCCTTACTCCGGATGAAGGTGAAAAATATATCAACGGCTGGATCGGTGGCCTGCCAATCTACTCTGTGGTGCTTGACAAAAAGGGAGGGGCGTTTGCAGGTACGACGGCGGTTTTCTCCTCTGATGTCAACGACAGGAATTTTTACTTTACATCCATCATACCCGAGAATCCCGACGCGATGCAATGGTACGGTACAGATTTCAAGTATGAAGATTACGACCTTGACAAAGTGATGCCCAACTCCAAGGGCCAGCTGATCTCAGGTATGCTGTTATCTGCGGATGGTGGACGGAATTGGGAGATCGGCTCCATCGAGGGCAAGGGTTCTCCGAAGCGCGTTGACGCCCAGGCAATCGACGAGAATGATATCGCATACGTCTCAGTCGGCGATCGGGTTTACAAGTCGGCGGGACCGAAACTCGAAGTAGCGCGCGAGCGCCGCTCAGGCGCGGACATTTCAGTGCACCCAAATCCGGCATCGAACGTGATCCGCTTTGGAGACGGAGTCCAGGGAGATGTTACGCTCTATAACGCGTTAGGAGAGGGCGTTCTCAGTACGAAGCTTTCTGCTTCGCAGTCGATCGACATTCGCCATCTTCCAGCGGGTAGCTACATTTGTCAGCTCACATCATCATCAGGTGTTTCGCGCGTGCCGCTTGTAGTGGTTCGTTGATCCTTTGTGGCCTGTGGGTGATATTAGCGAGTGTTGCCACAGCTCGGCCTGGGATCATTTCGCCTGTGCCTCACGGTATCATACAGATTTCAAGGTCAGGTGATGTAGGATTGCTGCGGGTCCAAGCGCTGTCCGGAGCTGCCCATGGCGATCGTCTGCTCGCGATCGATTACCGCTTCGTCGACGCCTACAATCGAACGCTCTTCAGTCCGTACTGGGCCGCGCTCCGCGCGAGGAATGGTGTGCTCGATACGACGCTGAACATCCCCTTCATTCCGCAGACGTTCAAGCTGCTGTATCGCATCGTTTCGCCTGACTCGATCTACACCAGCGAGATACAGGATCTTGCGATCGGCCATGTGATCGGCGTTGCGGGTCAATCGAATGCTGAGGGCTGGTCACCACCGCCATATCCTGATCCCATTGGCGATGTGCGCGTATTGCGCAACAAGAAGTATTGGGAGTACGGCGCAAATCCATCAGGCAAACGATGGAATGGTCCATGGGTCTACATGGCGAATAAGTTCAGAGAGCTTGTGCCGGATGGACTTCCTATCGGTATTGTCAACACAGCGAAGGGGGGCACCGGACTCGTGTCAACATGGACACAAGCAGGAACATGGAAGCGCAATGCCACAAAGCACGACGACCCTAATACTGCCTATGGCAATGCGATCCGAATGTTCATGGCAGCCGGCGGCAACATGGAAGCGATCTGCTGGATACAGGGCGAAGCGGATGTAGTCTATACAAGCCTCGATGAGTACCGCGATGGCTTTAAGCAACTTGTGCATGACCTCGAAGAAGATCTCGATCGCGATCTGAACTTCTATCACTGGCAGATCTCTGGTCAGCGGGACAACGCTGGCGAGTGGCGACCTCTCGGCTGGGGTTGGATCCGCGAGGCTCAGCTAGAACTCTACGATTCGAAGTTGGTGGGGAGCGCGGTTGCGTATCCATTGAGCATTGATGGTATTCACTACGAACGCACGACGACGGAAGCGGTCGGCCATCGTTTCGCCGCTTCGCTTGCACGCGAACGATACAATGTCGTCAGTCCCCTCTATCCACCTATCGTCCCGGACACAGCATTTTTTGTCCAGCTTGATACCGACAGAGTTGAACTCGGCATGAAGATCATCTTGCGGTGCAGGCAGGACGACACAACTGCGAGTTGGCTGCCTGGTGTGCGATTGCACAGATTTGAGTTAGCGAATGGCGAGAAGCGTTTTGATACCTCACGCGTCATCGCAAAGTCTCACGCTTATCTCGATGGCTGGATCGAAGTGACGCTACGAGATTCGGTGATCCACGACACGAGTGGTGGCTGGACACTCTCATACGCGATCCGAGCGGACGTTCAAGGGGCAAATGTCCTCGATACCAGCACGGCATCCACGCATCCTAATGCCCTCATCGCTTTCCTCGATATTCCGGTCGGCGTCGGGAAGGAGCCGCAAAAAACGCAGCCAGTGCTTGGAGTCATGCCGGAAATGCCTACTGGCGACTGCCGGTATCGCTGGTTCAATTTGCTCGGCATCGAAGTTTTCTCCAAAGGCGGCCATGACGAAGTCAGCCCGGACAAAGCGAGCGACCAATTGAGCCCTGGGGCCTATCTGTTCATCAGGTCGTGTGGGGGGCATCTTTCCATTGGGAAGTGGCTCGTTCTGCCTCGCTGATCTTGCCCAAGAGGAATTGAAATTTTAGCTGAGAAAAAGCCGTATTTTTGCACGGATAAGTACATCCGCGGGTTTTGTAAGGGTCTCACCATTAACCCCGGTTTCTCGTCTTGCCAGTTGTCAGGTCTTCGTTTTAGGCCAGGAAATTCAACAAGTTACACGTGTTCGATCAACAAGAGCTTCAGGATATTGAGGCGTTAAAGAAGCGGTACGAAGAGCCGAAGGCAGCATTGCTTCCGATCCTCTGGCGCATTCAGCGAAAAATGGGCTTTATCGACGAGGTCGGTATGGACATGGCCGCCCGACTTTGCGAAGTACCGATCAGCCACGTTCAGGGCGTCGTGACATTTTACACGATGTACTTCGACGAGCCGATGGGCCGCTTCCATGTGCAGGTCTGCACGAACGTCAGTTGCATGCTGATGGGTGGCGAGAAGCTGTATCGTGAAATGAAGGAGCGACTCGGCATCGGTCATCGCGAACGTTCGCATGATGGCATGTTCTCGCTTGAAGAGGTCGAATGCATGGGCGCATGTGGAGGAGCACCGATGATCGCGATCAACGAAATGTTCTACGAGCGCGTCACGAGTGACGAGGCGAGCGAGATCATTGCGCATGTTCGCGATAAGAACGAGATACCCCGTCCGAAGTTTGTGCA
>JBKJTP010000187.1:0-17999 GCA_046590195.1 Kapaibacterium sp. (SeqCode)
TAGTTCGCTAGGATCGCATCCCATGAGTGCTTGCCAAGCAATCGGCCGACAACAAAAGTCTCGGCGAGCACCGTCAACACTAGCCAGAAGATGCCAATGTAGATCGCTTCGGTCGATGAACGCAGGTCAAGATACCCACGCATCATCCAAGCATAGGCGCCGAACAGGATGATCGCGGTAAATGCGGAGAGATGATGAGCCCACGGCTCATCGATGAATCGCTTGATCCCTGCCTCGCGCAAAGCGCCGTTGAGCATTGCGAGTACGAAGAATCCGCACCAAATGAGGAAAGCACGGCCCCAAAGTCCCATGACATTAATTGTGTGACGGCAGTGCACATGCAGCTACACTCACAGCCGTCTGTTCATGCTGTGGAGAAAATCTCGCTGTGAAGTGCCGAAGGATCGGAGGCTCGTAGGTGATGTCAAGCCCACGCAAGCTATCGCGAGTCTGAAATACTTCGATCACCGCCTCTGCTACATAATCGATATGGCTCTGCGTATAGACCCGACGGGGTATTGCGAGGCGCACAAGCTCCATAGGAGGTGATACGTGCTTGCCATCTGCGTCGCGCCTGCCGAACATCACGGAACCGATCTCGACTGCTCGAATGCCTGCATGGATGTAAAGCTCGCACAAGATCGATTGACCCGGGAAGGATTCGTCAGGAATGTGTGGAGCAAATCTGCGCGCGTCGAGATAAACGGCATGTCCACCGGTAGGACGAAGGATCGGCACACCCTCAGCTTCAAGTGCATCGCCAAGATATTGCACTGAGCGTAAGCGATATCGAAGATACGCTTCATCTAGCACTTCCTCGAGACCCTGCGCTATCGCTTCGAGATCTCGGCGAGCCAATCCGCCATAAGTCGTGAAACCCTCTGTGACGATCAGCACGTTGCGGCACTTTGTCGCAAGCTTCTCATCGTTCATTGCGAGGAAGCCTCCGGTATTGACCATGCCGTCCTTTTTGGCGCTCATCGTGCAGCCATCGGCGTACGAGAACATCTCCTGCGCGATGTCGCGAACAGTGCGATGTGCGAACCCAGGCTCACGCAGCTTGATGAACATCGAGTTCTCTGCGAATCGGCAAGCATCGAGGAAGAAGGGGATGCCATGCTTCTTAGCGATCGCTGAAACGGCACGGATGTTCGCCATCGATACTGGTTGTCCACCGCCACTGTTGTTAGTGACGGTGAGCATGATGACAGGAATGTGCTCGACCCCGACACGCTCGATCAGCCCCTCAAGCGCATCCACGTTCATGTTGCCCTTGAAATCTGCGGCCAATGCCGGATCGTGACCTTCAACACAAGGCAGATCGTGCGCAATCGCACCGCTTACTTCAACATTCGCTCTTGTTGTGTCAAAGTGCGTGTTATTCGGGATCGTCTTGCCTTCACTGCCAATGATGCTGAAGAGGATCTTCTCTGCAGCGCGGCCCTGGTGGGTCGGGATGATGTGTGTAAAGCCTGTAAGCTCCTGAACGACGCGCTCGAAACGGTAATAGCTGCGAGAGCCGGCGTATGCCTCGTCACCATCGATGAGTCCTGCCCATTGTTTTGCACTCATCGCAGTGGTGCCGCTATCGGTGAGCAGATCGATCATCACGTCTTCCGAGTGGAGCAGGAAAGGATTGTAGTGTGCCCGCTCGATCAGTTCGCGACGCTCATCGACCGTACGAACCGTTAGCGGCTCGACCATCTTTATCTTGAAAGGTTCGATGACTGTTTTCATTGCCTAGCTGAGATCGCGCAAGATGAAGGAATGCTGGGGTCTATAGATGCGCCAACCGGTGCGGTGACCAACGGTTCAAACCGCGATTGGAAGAAACGAAGATACTTCGGCTCGTAGACCATCTTGAATCCTGCGATCTGCTCGCGCCGAGCATACGTCGACTCAACAGCTTCAACGGTCACGTCGCAATGTGCCTGCGTGTAGACGCGGCGTGGGAAGGTGAGTCTGACGAGTTCGAGCTTCGGCAGGTTATGCTCTCCCGATTTGTTCCGCCCAGCGGAGACGATACCGCGCTCCATCGTGCGAATACCGCTTTCAAGATAGAGCTCCGCCGCCAATGCCTGCGCAGGAAATGCAAGCTGATCGAGGTGGGGTAGGAATGCCTTGGCATCGAGGAAGACAGCGTGTCCGCCGACCGGTTGCACGATGGGTATGCCGAGCTCGAGCAGCCGGTCTGCAACGTACTCAACCTGCCCAATGCGCGCCTGCATGTGCTCTTCGCGTATAGCCTCTTCAATGCCGATCGCCATGGCTTCCATGTCGCGGCCAGCAAGTCCGCCATACGTATGCAGGCCTTCGTACACCACAACCATGTTACGAGCCTCCTCAAAGAGGTCTTGATCGTTGAGTGCAAGGAAGCCGCCGATGTTCACCAACAGATCCTTCTTGCCACTCATCGTGCAGCCATCGCTATATGAGCACATCTCGAGCAGGATAGCCGCCATCGACTTATCGGCATAACCCTGCTCTCGCGTTTTGACAAAGAAAGCGTTCTCCATCGCACGTGTAGCATCGAGGAATACCTTGATGCCTCGCGGTTTGCAATACTCATAAACGGTCTGCATGTTCGCGACGGAGATCGGCTGGCCACCGGCCATATTCACCGTTGCTGCAACGCAGACATAAGGCACACGCTCGGCGCCGACGGTTGTGACGAGTGCGTCAAGCTTAGCGAGGTCGATATTGCCCTTGAACGGAGAGAGATCTGTCGGATCATGCGCGGCATCGCAGATGACATCGACGAACGTGGCGCCGGCCAATTCCTGATGCAAGCGCGTCGTAGTGAAATACATATTACCAGGCACATAGTCGCCCGCCTTGATCATGATCTGTGAGAGGAGATGCTCTGCTCCGCGACCCTGATGCGTCGGTACGAGAAAGCGATAGCCGTAAAACTTCCGGACAGCCTCTTCGAGCGTGTAGTAATTGCGGCTTCCTGCGTAGGCCTCGTCGCCCATCATCATGCCCGCCCACTGGCGGTCGCTCATCGCATTGGTGCCACTATCGGTCAAGAGATCGATGTAGACATCCTTTGACTTGAGCAGAAAGGTATTGTAGCCCGCTTCGCGCAATGCCTCTTGCCGCTCGGCGCGGCTTAGCTGGTTCAATGGCTCAACGACTTTGATCTTGTAGGGCTCGGCCCAGGCTCGCTTGTTCATTGCACGAGGATTGGTGATGCAGGTTCGCTTCATTACATGCGGCGGCATCGGTTCATGATGCCCCACCTGTCAGCTTGCAGCCTATCTCTATGCCACCGAGATCCTGACTGTCATGGACGACACATACCCTCAAGTACCAATACGCTGCAAACGACGCGTGACAATCGGAAACGGTGTCGATCGTATTAATAAGATGGCGAATTGTACGCTACCAAAGCCGTCTGATATTTGAGCAAATTGGTCTTGTTTTCTAACTGCCGCAGTAAAGAATCCTTATCAGCCGTGACGATGATGCATCGCTGACCATCCATACCAGCCAGCACATGGCGATTTAGAGTCTGATCAGGTGGGGGCATATCCCTTGACGAGTATCCGGAAGAGGAGTATTAATTTCTAAGAGTCCGAATAACTCAAATGATCATCAGCAAGCGATGTGTGCACGGCATTTTGGCGGCAGTGTACATTGCTTCGCAGCCACCGGGTGAGTATATCCAGATCGGCGTTATTGCCGACAAACTGAAGATCTCCTTCCATTTTCTGACGAAAGTGCTTCAGCAGCTCACGCATCGCGGAATCCTGCTCTCCTACCGTGGTCCGCATGGCGGAGTGATGCTGGCACACCCAGCAAGCGAGGTTTCGCTCTATGAGTTGATCGATTCCATCGATGGTGATCAGATTTTCAATACGTGCATGCTTGGCCTGCACGGTTGCGGGCACGAGACACCATGCCCATTGCACGATGCCTGGTCTGCGACCCGGTCGAAGTTGAAGCAGTTGGCCATCAGCACAACGTTGGCCGAACTCGCATCGAACACAGACTTCCTCAAACGGCAGATCGCGTCGTCCTTCATGATCAATCCCATGGAGATCAGTGGTGTGAGCACGGATGGCCCACCATCCGCCAACCTGGCGCAGTCCGTTTCGTCCACTGGGGAGATCAACCTTTAGTATGTCATGAAGACGGAGGCTTTCGATCTTGGCAAGGAGATCCGCAATACGAGCACGCTCGCGGATGGTTGGCCATCTCCGGATGGTCGGCCATCTGATCTGGAGTGTTCGCATTGCGGTGAACCCTGTGATAGCCATCAGCTCAAGTATGCTGGAAAATACTTCTGCTGCGCGGGTTGCCGATCGGTCTTCTCGATCATCGAGCAGCACGGGCTCTGTGAATACTACGATCGTGAGGACGTTTCCAAGGTCATGCGCAAAGCAACTGCTCGTGATACGGATAACGACCGCTATGTTGCACTTAACGATACCAGCGTAGAAGCTCGCCTACTATCCTTCGCCAGCGCCTCTCGCAATCGAGTTGTCTGGACGATCCCGACGCTCCATTGCGCGTCGTGCGTCTGGCTGCTCGAGCAGATCAACCGACTTGATACGGGTATCATGAGCAGCACGGTCGACGTGATGCGTAAGACGGTCACCATCGACTTCGATCCTCACACAACATCCCTTGCATCGATCGCAAGCACACTTGCATCGATCGGCTATGCACCGCTGATCAGAACTGAATCAACAGACAACAATTCAGCACAGTCTGCCACTCGAGCTGCAGATGCCTCTCGTGCGCTTTACGCACGCATCGGGCTTGCAGCGTTCGCAATGGCGAACACGATGCTCATGGCAATTGCTCAGTATCTGGCCGGCTATGGGACGATCAGCACCGAACTTCGCACGGCGTTCAACTGGATCGCGATACTGCTTTCAATTCCTGTACTTATTTATAGCGCCTCTCCTTGGTTCACGGCAGCAGGTGCCGCGCTGCGTCAGCGTCGCATCAGCCTTGATGTGCCCGTTGCGATGGGTATTCTAGCGTTGTTCGTTCGGAGCATCGTTGACATCGTGCAAGGCACGGGCGAAGGATACCTCGATTCCTTCAATGCGCTTGTCATGCTGCTCTTGATCGGTCGTCTCTTTCAACAGAAGGCTTTCGATGCATTGTCGTTTGACAGGACCTATCGCTCGTTCTTCCCACTGTCGGTTAGAGTGCGCCGTGATGAGACCGAAGCAGATGGTCGGCCATCCGCGGATGGTGGGCCATCCGTCGTGCTACCGATCGAACAGATCGGCATCGGCGATCTTCTTAGCATCCGCAATGGCGAGGTCATCCCATGCGACTGTACGCTCGAGTCCGAAGTCGGCTACATCGATTACAGTTTCGTGACCGGCGAATCCATGCCTGTCGAGGCCTTAAAGGGTCAGATTGTACACGCTGGTGGACGAGTTGTTGGTCGGGCATTGTCGCTTCACGCAGTGAAAGAGGTATCGCACAGCGAGCTCGCCAACATGTGGGACCGCTCGAGCAAACGCAGCTCACGCAAGACATTCATCACGCTGAGCGATTCCTTCGGCCGCTGGTTCACCGTGTTCGCTGTCGTATTTGCGGTAAGTGGTGCCTTGATCTGGTTGCCTGACTGGACAATGGCGTTCAATGTCTTCACCGCAGTGCTCATCATCGCATGTCCTTGCGCGTTGACACTCGCCGCACCGATCACGCTCGGCACCGCGATGGGCCGCCTTGGCGAGCTAGGCATCTATCTGAAGAACATCGGCACGCTGCTCGATCTTCAGCGGATCAATGCTGTCTACTTCGACAAGACCGGTACACTCACCGAAGCAACGCACGAGCTTGAGTATCAAGGCCAAAAGCTAACAGCTGATGAGTGGCAAGCACTACAGTCAGTTGCTGCGCAGAGCGCTCATCCGATCAGCAGATCTATTGTGCAGATGGTTGGTGCAAAGGCTGCGCACGTATGGAATCTGGTCGAGTTCACCGGCAAAGGCATCAGCGGTACAGCGAACAACGAGCGTATCGCGCTCGGCTCATTGCCATTCGTCGTCTCGAGACTGGAGTACACACCTGACTTGGCGACGATCAGCAGACTTAACGATAGTGGCACAACGCATCTCGCGATCAACGGTGAATACGTCGGAGCATTCGCAATGAAGTCAACGCTGCGACCGGGCATCACCGCGATGGTCCGTAAGCTCACTGGACTTGGTAATGATGTTCAGGTGGTCACTGGCGACACTGACCGAGACCGTGCATTGCTCTTGCCATTTATCGGTGGCGAGAGTCTAAAGTTCAATTGCAAGCCTGAAGCGAAGATCGCTCACGTCGAAGTTGCACGCGCAGAAGGGAAGCATGTGCTGATGGTTGGCGACGGACTCAACGACGCTGGCGCCATGGGCGCTGCTGAAGTCGCGATTGCCGTGACCGAAGAAACAGCGACGCTCGTGCCAGCGTGCGACGTCATCATGCGCTCACACGCGCTTCAGGCGTTGCCCGAGTTGATCGATTATGCGCGTCGTGTCAAGCGCATCGTGATCGTAAGCTTTCTCATCTCGATCGCATATAATGCCGTGGGGCTGACGCTCGCGATCATGGGATTGCTGTCGCCGCTCATGGCTGCGATCCTAATGCCAGTGAGTTCGCTCACGGTCATTGAAGTCAGCGTATTCGGCGCTCGTCTGAAGATCAGCGCGTTTTGCACACATCTTACTTTAGGACAGGGATAATGGAGATCCTACTACTGCTGCTCGTTGCGAGCATCTCAGTCGCGGCTTGCTTTCTCATCGGCTTCCTTTGGGCAGCACGATCCGGGCAATACGATGACGTCCATACACCCGCCATCCGAATGCTATTCGATGATAGAGCGCACAAAGATGAATAGCCTTGTATCTGAGTAGTGAATATCCCTGTATAGCAGTAATGAATACCCCTGTATAGCAGCAATGAGCACCCCTGTCTCACATCAAAGTGTATTAACTCTCTCCCTATAAGAGCAATATGAGCATAGAACAACAAGTCGGAAGGAAGCTCACTGATACCAGCGCTCATGCGAGCGTGGCTCTCGGTGGCACTCTTTCATCCGGGCGGATCGAGACTGTAGCTTATGACAATGACATTGTACAGAAGTTTGCAGTGGCGGCCGCAGGATGGGGAATCATCGGCTTCCTCGTCGGCATCATCATCGCGATCAAGCTATACCTGCCGGAGTTTCTCGGTGGCATGGACTTCCTATCCTATGGTCGCCTGCGCCCGCTTCACACGAATGCGGTGATCTTCGCCTTTGCAGGTAACGCTATCTTCTTCGGTGTGTACTACTCCTTGCAACGCCTTTGCAAAGCGAGAATGTATAGCGATCTCCTTAGCAAGATCCACTTCTGGGGATGGCAGTTGATCATCGTGAGCGCGGCACTCACGCTTCCGCTCGGTTTCACCAGTAGCAAGGAATACGCAGAGCTCGAGTGGCCGATCGATATTGCGATCACACTCGTGTGGGTAACCTTCGGCTGGAACATGCTCGGCACGATCGCACGACGCAAGGATAAGCACATGTACGTTGCGATCTGGTTCTACATCGCAACATTCATCACCGTAGCGCTTCTGCACGTGGTGAACTCGATGGAGTTGCCAGTCTCTTTTCTCAAGAGCTACTCGGCATATGCAGGCGTCCAGGACGCACTCGTCCAGTGGTGGTATGGCCATAACGCTGTAGCATTCTTCCTGACGACACCGTTCCTCGGCATCATGTACTACTTCGTACCGAAGGCAGCCGATCGTCCGGTCTATTCATACCGGCTCTCGATCGTTCACTTCTGGGCTCTCGTCTTCATGTACATCTGGGCAGGACCGCATCACTTGCTCTACACAGCACTGCCTGATTGGGCGCAGTCGCTCGGTGTGATCTTTAGCTTCATGCTTATCGCTCCAAGCTGGGGTGGCATGATCAACGGCTTGCTTACGCTTCGCGGCGCATGGGATAAGGTCAAGACCGATCCGACGCTCAAGTTTTTCGTCGTTGGAATCACTGCGTATGGTATGTCTACGTTCGAGGGCCCGATGATGTCGCTCAAGAACGTGAACGCTATCGTGCATTACACGGACTACATTGTAGCGCACGTGCATCTTGGCGCGCTCTTGTGGAATGGGGGACTGACGTTCGCGATGCTCTACTTCATCTTCCCACGTATCTATCGCAAGCCAGATGGCTCAGGTGTTGGACTCTTCTCGCTTAAGCTCGCGAACTGGCATTTCTGGTTGATGACGCTTGGAGTACTGTTCTACGTCGTGCCGATGTATATCGGCGGAATCACACAGTCGCTGATGTGGAAGCAATTCACCCCAGATGGCGTGCTGCAGTATCCTAACTTCCTCGAGACTGTCGCACAACTTCTCCCGATGTATTTCCTACGGTCGCTTGGTGGCACGCTCTATCTTGTGGGTGCTCTCGTAGGTGTGTACAACCTCTACAAGACCGCGAAGCTCGGCAAGCTGCTCAAGAACGAGCAGGTCGAGGTAACGAACAATAGGCTCGCGCCAGACAAAACTGGCGGCGCACAAGCAAAGCCACACTGGCACCGTTTCCTCGAAGCACGTCCGCTTCGTTTCACACTCTATACATTCATCGCAGTCCTGATCGGTGGTGTAGTGGAATACGTACCGACGGCGATGATCAAGTCGAATATCCCAACGATCGCGAGCGTCCTGCCATATACGCCGCTCGAGCTCGAGGGCCGGGATCTGTATATCCGCGAAGGTTGCAATACGTGTCACTCGCAGATGATCCGTCCGCTTCGCGATGAAGTAGCACGCTATGGCGATTACTCAAAGGCTGGCGAGTTCGTGCACGATCATCCATTCTTGTGGGGATCCAAGCGCACGGGTCCGGATCTGCATCGCGTTGGTGCGAAGTATCCTGACGCGTGGCATTGGAGACACATGCTCGAGCCACGCTCGACATCCCCTGGCTCCATTATGCCTGCCTATGCGTGGCTATACGATTCCAAGCTCGACACGACACATACTGAAGGCAAGATCATCACGCTACGCAACCTCGGTGTGCCTTACGTCGATGGCTACGAGAGCGTTGCCGTCAGCGATCTTAAGGCCCAGGCGAAGAAGATAGCCGCAAGCCTTGAATCAACAGGCGCAAAGGGCGTCGATCCGAGCATGGAGATCGTGGCGATGATCGCCTATCTGCAGCGCCTCGGTACCGACATTAAGAATACGCCAAGCGTACCAGCACTTACACCAAGCAATTAGCACGAACTCTCATGTATAAGAATGTCATGTCCGGGATCCCTGGGATCGAGTTCTACCCGATCGTAGCGCTCCTTCTCTTCTTCGGATTCTTCGTCGCGGTCGTCGCCTGGTATATCTATGTTGGCCGCTCGCCAGTCGGCAAGAAGAAGCTGGAAGCGATCTCTCGTCAACCGCTGGAAGAAGATGTCTTCCCTGTATCGCAGAATGTCACCATTAGCCCATTAGTGTAGGAGGCAGTCATGTCAGCACAAAAGAAAGACGAATTACTAGATCACGATGCCGATGGCATCCAGGAATACGATAACGACCTCCCGCGCTGGTGGCTTTACGGATTCTACTTTACCATCGTCTGCGCGATGCTCTATGTATTCTACTATCACATGTACACCGGCTCAGACTGGAACGTCCTCTGGTATGGTGCGCGTGGACAGGTAGCAGAGTATGATCGGTCGGTCGCTGAGGCGAAGGTGATCACGGCGAGCGTTGCAGGACTAGCAACAGAGCAAGCTACCATTGAGTACATCGCAACAACCGATGCAGCTGCGCTCAAGCGTGGTGAAGAGATCTTCAATGGTAACAGCAATCTTTGTTTCACGTGTCATCGTCAGGATCTTGGCGGTGTCGTTGGTCCAAACCTGACCGATGAATACTGGATCCACGGGGGCACGTTCAAGGACGTCGTCAATAGTATCAAGACCGGTTATTCTGATCGCGGCATGATGGCTTACGGCAGTAATGCTAAACTGAGCGATCGGGATCTTGTCAGCCTAGCGTCCTACATCGTCTCGAAGAAGGGCTCAGAGCCCGCAACACCAAAGCCGATCGACCCAACGCGCGAGATAAAGGTTGAAGACGGTGACGCGGGGGAGGCGAAAGAGCACGATCACTCGTCGCACAAGTAGTCGCATCTCGAATTCTTCAACTTCACCATGTCCATCATTGAGCTCGATGTCATTCAAGATCATGAGCGATTCCGTTCTGAACTTGCGAGTATCGCGAGTGACGGTAAGCGCAAGTGGGTCTATGCTAAAAAACCGAGCGGCTACTTCTACAAGTGGCGCTCGGGGCTTAGTGTGTTCCTGCTTACCTTCCTGTTCCTAGGGCCGTTCGTTAAGATCGGCGGACATCAGTTCATCCTTCTCGATCTGATCGAACGGCACTTTGTGCTCTTTGGCATTCCATTCTGGCCAAACGACTTCTACCTCGTCGCATTGTTGGCGTTGGTCGGTGTCGTCTCGATCGTGCTGTTCACAGCAACACTCGGAAGGATCTGGTGTGGGTGGCTGTGTCCGCAGACCGTCTTCCTTGAGATGGTCTTCCGCAAACTCGAGTGGTGGTTGGAGGGAAGTTCACAAATGCAGGCTCGCAGGAATACAGGGCCATGGAATTGGGATCGAGCATGGCGGTTCGGCTCGAAGCAGATCCTCTATGCGATCATCTCGTTCGCGATCGCGAATACCTTCCTCGCGTATTTCATCTCGTCTGACGTACTGCTGCGATACATTGAGCATGGTCCGTTGCCACACATCGAGCTGTTTCTTGCGCTCATTGCATTCACGGTTGTATTCTATCTCGTCTTTTCGAGATTTCGCGAGCAGGCGTGTCTGATCGTCTGTCCTTATGGCCGCTATATGTCGGCTCTGGTGGATGATAATACTGTGGGTGTTATGTACGATCACAAGCGTGGAGAGCCGCGCTCGAAGTGGCACAAAGGAGATACACGTCTTGCGCAGACAGAAGGTCACTGCATCGATTGCTATCAATGTGAAGCAGTATGCCCGACGGGCATCGATATTCGGAATGGCAATCAACTCGAGTGCGTGCATTGCACCGCTTGCATCGATGCGTGCGATGAGGTGATGACGAAGGTTGGCTTGCCTACGGGCTTGATCCGATATACTAGCACTGCGGCAGTTGAGAGACGCGAAAAGAAGTGGCTAACGCCACGCATCAAGGCATATCTCTCTATCTGGGTCGTGCTGCTGGGGGCGTTCGTCGCACTTGTGCTCGCTCGCACGACGCTCGACGTCGTAGTGCTTCGTTCACCAGGCACCACATGGACTGCAACAGCTAGCGGCATTGCAAATTTCTATCAGTTGCAGATCATCAACAAGACCGCCGATGATCTGAACTACACGCTGGAATTGGTGGAGCCGATGGGTGCGAAGCTCTCGCCACTCGGATTGCCAGAGCAGGTACGCTCGGGCGAGATCATGAAGGGCCGATTCATGGTGGACGTGCCAAAGCGGCTCTTTGCGGAATTTGACGCAGCCCGCGGGAATACCCTTAGGTTGAAGCTGAACATCAGAGCAAACGGGCAGACGGTCAAGACGATCACGACCACAATGCTCACTCCGAACAATTAGGAAAGGACAGGATAGAAGTATGGCAATGAATATGAACTGGGGTTGGCGGATCGCGATCGTCTACACATTCTTCGCATTATCGACAATGGGTTTTGTCGTATTCGCGATGAGCGAGAATGTGGAGCTCGTCCGCAAAGACTATTACGAAGAGAGCCTTCGCTACGATGCTACCTTTGCTTCAGTGCAGCGCGGCAACGCAATTGCAGAGCAAGTGATCGTGAAGGGATCGGAGGATGGAGTTGAGGTAATGCTTCCATCGTCGCATGTAAGCGTTGATTCAGCATCCGTCAGCTTGTATCGTGCAGAGAACTCCTCGCTCGATCGTCGCTACATGATGGAAGGCAATGCGATCCGAATTCCCGCCACAGCATTGAAGCATGGCAACTATCAAGCACAGGTTGCGTGGCGCTTCGAGGGCAGGTGGTACAGAGTAGAGCGTCCACTATTGGTCACCCGCTAAGATGCTAGAAGCCGTTGCGGGATTCGCGTTGGGTCTGGCAGGAAGTCTGCACTGCGTCGGCATGTGTGGTCCGATCGCTATTGCCTTGCCCGGTCGGCGGAAGCTCTCCTGGTCGATGTCTGGGCAAAAGCTTGTGTATCAGCTTGGCCGCGTCACGTCTTACACGATGCTCGGTGTGTTGGCAGGCTTTGCAGGTAGCCGCGTTGTGGATGCAGGGTTCTCGCAACATCTCTCGATCGTGGCCGGCGTGATCATGGTCGTCATGGCTGTGCTGCATCTCGGGATGCACAAGCAGCTGATCCATGCGAAGGCGTTCAGCCGAATCTCATGGTTCGTTGAGCAAAAGATCGGCGCGAGGCTCGCATCACAAAAGGGCGGCGTGCAGGCGCATTACCTGATCGGGATCTTCAACGGTTTCCTGCCATGCGGCCTGGTGCTCTCAGCATTGGTCGGTTCTGTTGGAACCGGTGATGTGCTCGAGGGCTCACTGTTCATGATGATGTTTGGTCTCGGCACGGTGCCGCTTATGAGTGCCGTGGCGATCCTGGGTGGCGTGGTCTCATGCAAACTACGCAACAAGCTACGCACGGCGGTCCCGGTCATCGCGATCCTGATCGGAGCGTTGTTCGTGATGCGTGGCCTCTCGCTAGATATTCCGTTTATCAGTCCCGTGCTCGAAGGGCCTAAGCCAGCATGCTGTACAAGTCATTGATCCGAGACCTGGAGAATTGTGTAAAGGTCACGAGTAAGGTTTCTTCATGCGTCAGTCAGCTTGTTTTACCCTTTCTCTGGTACATCGGCCTATTTACAACCATTTTGTGACGTTTTGGGCGTCGGCACAATCCTTAATCTCATAAACGATGGACACCAAGGGGAAGCCAAGTAATGAGGACGCGAAACCGCGGATGGTAGCCCATCCGCCCGCGCCGGAGGGAAAGGAGAATTCGATGATGCATTATCCAATGATGGAATATGGACTCGGCGTTGCTGACGCGCTTAAACACGGAACACCTGGCGTACACGTCAAGCCTTGTTCCAACTGCATTTTGCTCGTTGAAGATTACGATGCGATCCGCGCCGTGATGGCTAGACATTTTGAGCAAGAGGGCTTTACGGTCTACTCGGCATCGACACCACGTGATGCACAGATCATCGCACGTGCGACAAAACCGTTGATCGTGATCGTCGATTACGATCTTTCGTATGCCAATTCGCTTGATACACTTCGCGATCTCCGTCAGTCGCTTCCGCAGAGCATCATCATTCTTTCCGGTGGCGTCGATTCGATCGCACTGCATGATAAAGCGAAGCTCCATGGAGCGACCGAACTACTCGCGAACGGCTATGATCTGACGATGCTGGATCGACTGATTTCTCAGGCGAAGTATTGACAGCACCAATGCTTCATTGCCCACGCTTCCGCAAGCGCTCCCACTGACTGTTCTTCACACGATGCCTGTCATGACAGGCGCATTAAACACTTACGTATCATAATGAAACATCAATACTTTGCTATCCCACTTCTCACTGTCGCACTGGGACTTGTAAGTTGTGGTGGTGACAAGCCTGCTTCTGACGATGCTACAGCAGACAATAGCGGTGGGCCGGCACAGATGGCAGCTGCGCATGGAGATGCAGTCCATGGCCAGCAGATCTATACGCAGACGTGCTCGCCATGTCACGGAGCATCTGGGAAGGGCGATGGCCCGGCTGCAGCTTCTTTGAATCCAAAACCGGCTGATCACTCGAGTGCAGCGGTGATCGGCGCCCGCACCGATGCGAAACTCGCTGAGATCATCAAGATGGGTGGCTCTGTCGTTGGTAAGCCAACAATGCCTCCTGCTCCTCAGCTTTCTGAGACCGATCTGAAGGATGTTGTGGCATACTTGCGGCAGATCTCAAAGACCGAGCATCAGTAGTAACATCACTTTCTGACTACGTGTCCTCCCTGAATCAGAAGAGCCTGGCTTTTGCCAGGCTCTTCTTGTATATTGTTTTCTGATCAATGTCTGTGCTACAGCGTCTTGCTATAAGCTATCTGGCCTGATGAGCGTTCGAGGTATTCATCGAAGCACATCGCGATATTCCGAAGAAAGAGTTTTCCGAGATTCGTGATAACGATGTCCTGCAATCGGCCATGCTCATCGCTTCGGAGATCGATCAGGCGGTCATGAGACATCTCTGTAAGTGCAGAGAGATTGGAAGCGAAGTGTTTCTCAAAATCGATCTCAAATTGCTTGTTGATCTGCTCTACATTCACACGCAACTGACACATGATGTCGCTGATCACGCGCTCGCGTAGTTTGTCCTCCAACGTCATCTCATATCCTCGCTCAACCGGAAGCTGATCCTGATCAAGTGCTTCGTAGTACTTGTCAAGCGTCTTGTAATTCTGGATGAACACGCTTCTTCCGTCGGGCGTGATGATCTTGCCGATCGATGACATACCGAATCCGATCATCGGCATACCGGCTTTTGTAGAGTAGCCCTGGAAGTTGCGCTGCAGCGTGCTGAGTTTCTGCGCTTTCGAGAGTTCGTCCTCAGGAGTCGAATAATGATCCATACCGATGTAAGTGAAGCCAGCTTGTGTGAGCTTCTCGATCGATGTGTAATGTAGGGCTACCTTCTTATCAGCTGCCGGTATTGTCTCGATCTGGATGACCTTTTGATGCGGCTTTACCCAGGGCACATAAGCGAAATTGTAGACTGCCAAACGGTCAGGCTTCAGCATCAGCACCTGGTCGATCGTGTTACGAAACGTACCGATTGTCTGATAGGGAAGTCCGTAGATCAAATCGACGTTAATACTTTCCATGCCATGCTTGCGCAACAGCCAGATCACGTGTGAGGTCAGCTCGAACGACTGAATTCTATTGACCGCCCACTGCGTATCGGGAGAAAAATCCTGTACGCCGACGCTGGCACGGTTGAAACCGACCGTCTCCAGCGCTTGTGCGTGTTCAGCAGTGAAACCGCGCGGATCGACTTCTATAGAGATCTCTGCATATGGATCGAAGTCAAAGTGCGTGCGGATATGTACGCCCAGTTCCTCGATCTCCTCAGGTGTTAGGTGCGTCGGCGAGCCACCGCCCCAATGCAGCTGGCTGACCACGAAGCGGCTTCTGCCAAGCTTTGCAGCGACCAGATCGATCTCCTTCTTCAGGTACTCAATATACTGATGGATCTTCTTGCGGTCGTTGCTCACAAGCATTGTGCAGCCACAAAAGTAGCAGAGTGTGTCGCAGAAGGGCAGATGAAAGTAGAGCGATATCGGCTGGCGCTGATACGACTCCGCAGCATGAGGATCGCTCATATGACGAAGCAGATCCGCATACTGAGCCGATGAATACTCCGCCTTAAAATGGGGTGAAGGCGGGTAGCTCGTGTAGCGGGGGCCGGACGTGTCGTATTTTTTGAGCAGTTCTTGCATGAGGTGAACTTCCGAAACACTGGTTGAAGAAGGCCTGCCTCATTGAGGAAAACAAAGGACCTTCCCGAGAGACATCTTATGATCTCTCTCGGGAAGGTCTTCTAATCTCCAGCCAAGCGCAATAGATGGCGCTGTTAGCTTATTTAAGGCAGGTTTCTCTCAATTACCGGGCGAAGGGCGTTAGGAAAATTTACCCTCTAGTAAGAATAGCTGATGGATTGGGCGCTATTCCGGCTCTTTCTTGTCCTGCTCCTTCTTGTCTGCTTCCTTCTTCGATGGTGGCAACTTTGCGTACAACGTTGGCTTCGAAATACCCAGCACTCTTGCCGCCTCTGCCCGATTGTTTTTTACGCCATCGAGCACTTTCGCTATATGAAATCGCTCTACTTCCTCTAGCGTACGCTGCCAGTTATAGCCCTTATCCTCGGTCTTCATGAGCGATGGCGCCGGGATGGCGTCGTCGTCCAGAAGATCAGATTTCGCAAGGACGATCGCGCGCGTCAGCACATTCTCAAGCTCGCGCACATTGCCAGGCCAGTCGTGATCCATGATCTTTCGCATGGCTTCCTCACTGATCTTCGTGACGTGAGTATGCAGCTTCTCATTAATACGTCGAACGAGGTGCTCGACGATCACGGGAAGATCCTCCTTGCGTTCGCGGATCGGGGGCACGTGGATCGACACGACGTTCAACCGGTAGAATAAATCCTCCCGGAAATTCCCATTCGCAACCTCGCCGTCGAGATCGCGATTCGTAGCCGCGATGACACGCGCACGCATCGGGATCGTCTTTTCTCCACCGACGCGCTCAAACTCGCGCTCCTGCAATATGCGAAGCAGCATCACCTGGATCGCCGGCGAGATCTCGCCGATCTCATCAAGGAAGATCGTGCCTTCGCCTGCGAGTTCGAACTTCCCTCGCTTATCCGCATGTGCTCCTGTGAACGCTCCACGAACGTGTCCGAAGAGCTCGCTCTCGAGGAGTGACTCCGTTAGTGCCGTGCAATTGATCGCGATGAACGGCTCGGCCTTCCACGGCGAGCTGAAGTGCGTGGCACGCGCAATCAGCTCTTTTCCTGTTCCCGATTCGCCAGTGATAAGTACGGTCACACGAGAGCGCGATACACTGCCTATCGTCTTATAGATCTCGCGCATCGATTGGCTGCGGCCGACCAATACATTCTCCAACTTATACTCGCTCACTCGCTCTTCAACGAACATCGCCAGCCGCGCAGCAAGCTCGTTGGTCTTCGCAAGATTGTCGAGGATCTTCTGCAAGCGATCGAGATCGATCGGCTTGACAACATAGTCGTGCGCACCATTCTGCATGGCTTCGACCGTCGTCGGCATATCATCTTGACCTGTCATCATGATCACAGGTAGCTCAGGCCAGCGCTGATGGATCTTCGCGAGCATCTCGAGCCCTGTCATCATCGGCATGTAGATATCTGAGAGTACGATGTCAGGTGCATCCATCTCAACCGCGAGCAAGCCTTCGTTACCATTCGCGGCAGTGACAACAGTATAGTTTTGCTTGGCCAGATACCGCTCGAGGGTGCGCCTCGCTGTAGCATCGTCATCAACAACGAGTATTTTCTTTTCCATGATCAGGTAACAGCGGTGTACGGTGATTCAGCAGTGATGAAGTGTGCTTCGATCATACCGGTAAGACAATGGCGAACCGGGTAACGAACGGCTCCGAGGAGCGCTCTGCGACGGATTGATCCCGAAGCGGCGAAGTTACGATGATCGAACCGCCATGTTGACGAACGATCTTCATTGAGGTTGCAAGCCCAAGCCCGAGCCCATCGACCTTCGTGGTGAAGAACGGCTTGAACATTTTCTGTTGGTCGTCACGGGTCATGGCGCGGCCGGTATTGAGTACCTCCATAGCGAAGGTAACGCCGCTGATGCTGAGCGCATGGTCCACGGTGTCACGTTCCATGCATCGTATGAGCACGCGCTTTTGGGTAGCATTCACCTCTTCGGCTGCAGCCTCGATCGCGTTTTGAACAAGATTGATCAGCACCTGCTTCATCAGGTTCGCATCACAGCGAAGTGTGTAGTCCGCATCAGCGATCTCGGTCACGAGATTCACACCACGATCCTCTGCCTGGAAGTGCTCGAGATCCAGGATCTCACCGATAAGATCCACCACATTTACGCGCTCGTAACTGAGTTCCTGCTTACGAGAGAAGGAGAGCACGGAATTGACGAGATCTTGCAGCCTTCCGGTCTCACGCTTGATCAGCGCGACCGATTCGCTATCGTCATCCGACCACCTCGGTGCGGTGCCGTCTTTCGTTGGTGTCATCGCCTGTTCAAGCAGGAAGGCGTTCATGCGAATGCCGTTCAATGGATTCCTGATCTCATGTGCCAGAGTACTCATCGCCTCTCCAACTGCAGCTAATCGCTCGGCTTGTGCGATGTGCTCATCGAGTTGTTTGCGCTCTGTCAGGTCGATCTCAACGCCGAGATACCCGATGCGCTCGCCGGCGTCATTGGTGATCGGAGT
>JBKJTP010000081.1:0-3719 GCA_046590195.1 Kapaibacterium sp. (SeqCode)
GTGCTATGATCCCAGTCGTAGCACGCCACCGCCAACCGGAAACGATTACTACGCAAACATCGCATCAGGCGACCACGCAGTGATCGTTGGTGGAAGCGCCAATCGTGCCTCGGCTAAATTTACCTTCATCGGTGGAGGTGGAGATGACCCTGCTTACCCTGCGATACCGCCAGCACAAAACGTCGCTTCGAGTGATTGGGCCACAATCGTCGGTGGCAAGGGGCACAGTGCTGCTGGTACGGCCTCTTTCATCGGCGGAGGCCAAACTGACACCATTGGGCCTTTGGCAACCCATGGCACAATCTCAGGCGGTTTCAACAACGCGGTATTCGATGAAGGCGGTACGATCGGAGGCGGCAAGAATAACAAGGTTCATTGGATGAACTCCGTTATAGGAGGTGGGCTAAATAATGAGGCAGTCGGCGAGTTCGCTACGATAGCCGGCGGATGGTCCAACAAAATCGACGATTTTGACCGAACAATACCAGACGCACCACAAGGACCGCCAATTCCGCGCCGATCTGCCTTTATCGGTGGCGGCGAGTATAATGTAGTCGCAGCTGACTATGCGGTCGTTGTCGGTGGTCACGAGGTCCATGCGATCGGTGCCAACTCTTTTGTTGGAGGTGGTGGAACAGCTCATAGTGATCATGTTAATCCAGACTACAGTAATCGAGCGAAGGGAGACTACTCGGTCGTAGTTGGAGGTAGCAGCAATGAAGCTGACGGTGCCTACAGTTTTGTCGGAGGAGGAGGCTTCGATCCTGACATGCCCGTCATCCGTCAAGATGGCAATTGGGCGCGAACTGATTACGCCGTGATCGTTGGTGGCAAAGCGAACACCGTTCAAGAATCTGCGACGGGCTCCGCGAAGTTCGGTTCAATCCTTGGTGGGCATAATCTCATCGCTCAAAGCCACGGACAGACGGTGATGGGCTATTGGAATAAGCAACAAGGGAATCGCGCTGCTGCAACAAATACATCAAGTGACCGATTGCTAATCATTGGCAATGGCACAGGTGATGAGAGCCTGCGGTCCAACGCGTTCGAAGTGTCCGCGAACGGGCACTCGATCGTTTATGATGAGTTGTCATTCCCGGATGCAGGCCCTCCTGAACAAGCCAACCCCGTGACCGCCCCGGTCTATGGAGGTACATACGTCGACAACATCGTCTATGCGTGGGGAGATGTGCCATTGCCTGCTCTTGGCCAAGCAATCCCGAGCAGCTCGTTTGGCATCGTGCCTATTGTCACGCATATCGTCCCCAACATATATACTGTAACACTCAACATCGTCGATCCTCACACGGGTCTACCAGTCCATCTGACTGAAGGCTCCGTTACAGCGACAATTCAGCACGGCTTCGAAGAACTGACGGGCTCCTGCAAGATGATCACGGTGTCCAACATCGTGAACAACCAATTCAGGGTACACACCTATTCTTTAGGATCTAACGGTTGCGAGCGGACGCCTGAGAAGTTCAACTTCAAGGTGACTGGCCGCAACCGCGTCGTACAGCCGTAATTTAACTGAAGGCAGGGGTCATGTCGAGAGAGAGTTTCGACCCCTGCCTTCTCTTTTTTCTAGACTATGCTCAAGGCTCTTATCACTCTTCTGTTTCTGCTGCTCTCGACCGAAGCGCTACAAGCTCAGTGGACTAAGCTTGCACAATGGGATAGCGTTGAGATTTTTCAAATCCATTTTTTGGACAGCGTTGGTACTCCTAATATCGGGTTCATTTCGCTTCCTGCGAGAGATCCCGAAGCATTTGCGTCTATCTGGCGAACGAGCGATTACGGCAATAGTTGGAGGCAGGTTTCGACAACTCGTATTCACGCAATGTCTTTCGCATTTAAGGATTCGCTTCTCGGCTGGGCAGCAGGATCGAATGCAGGTTGCACAGGATTCGCAATGCGCACTCGTGACGGTGGTTTGACCTGGAGCAGCATTGGTGAGGGATTTTGTCCTTCCGGTCTGTTCTATCATCATGCCTCCTCTCGACTGTTTATGTCAAACTCCATAACGCCACGGGGACTGCTGTATTCAACAGACGAAGGCGATACATGGATAGAGGTGGATCAACGGGGTTTTGGAGCTCCGAGTCTCTCGAATGATGGGACTCTCATCCTGCCCGGCATTGGCTTCTCCGTTCCATACAGTCCGTTCATGTATTCAAGGGATGGTGTTACATGGCATGAATCAAATTTCCAAGGGCTTTCTGCCCGGGCTTGCAATTATCGAGACGAGGATTATGCATTAGCTCAAACAAACGATTACCGTAATGTATTGATCAAGTCGACCGATCATGGAGTTACCTGGAATGAAGTGATTAAACTGGACGGTGATCTCCGCGTACATACTGCTTTTCTCACTTCCAATAATTGTGGTCTATACATGCAGACATATTACGCCACATTCAGATCAAGAGATGCAGGACTAAATTGGGAGAACATCGGTTCCATCGGCTCATGGCGATGGGGCCAATTAACCAGTCAACAAAACATGATCTATTGCCCGCGCATTGGCCTTCGCGGCGATAGCATTGTGCCTGCAGAACTCTGGCGCTACATCGAGCCTGTAGAACTAACGGTTCAGAATCCGCTAGTATTCGAAAGCTGCGAGATCGATACGTCAGTTACGCTGACATATAATGCAGACTGCTTTGAAGGTGAGTTGATCTCTGCGGAGATCATACAACCGAGTGACCGCTTCACGCTTGGCAATTTGTCCCTTCCACAGGACGTCAGCGGTGACTTCTCAATCCCCTTTCATTACTCCTCGCTCGGTCCTGGAGCTACTGACAATGCATCGCTGAAGCTTCGTTTCCGCGCTGGCGCTTACATCTTCGATACTGTTATTAGTATTACGGCACAATCCGGAGCAGGTGGATCATCGGTTGGTTTCACAACGCGTGTCTCGAATGCTTCGCCAAAGACAAGTGAGCGAGTGACCGTAGGCATCTACCCAACGAAAGCGGTTACTTCGCTTGGTCTCAAAGAGATATCCTTCGATCTCTCGTATCAGGACGACATCTTCCAGTTTAACTCGATCAATGGTCCTCAACAACCTGCAATCACAAATCAGACTTTGTCGGCTGGGCTAATCACGATGCCAATTGTCATCAATGCGAGTGATATGACACTTGATCCAAATGTACCGATTACTGAGATCGAGCTGACCACAACGGTTACTGAACTCACATCCACCGCCGTGACCCTCGCAAACGTCAAACTCAATGGCGGCGATCAGGAATATGCTCTATGCAAATTAGCACTCGAAGCATCGACTTCTGCAGGAGTTACAGTTGCATTGCAATGCGGCGATGAATCAATGCGACGTCTAATGCGAGGCGAGAAAGCGATCGCTATCAAGTCGATCAATCCGAATCCAACGAACGGCAACATCACTGTCGATTACGATTCGAAGTTATCTGGTGCAGTAACGCTCTCGGTCTATTCGGTGGGCGGTGTGCTGGTGCATGAAGAGGTGCTTGCGGCGGATCGCCCTGCCCTTCCCCTCCAACTCGATGCATCCGGCTGGCCGAGCGGCGCGTACACGATCGTGTTGAAGTCTGGGGAAGACGAAGCGCGGGGCGGGGTAATTAAGAATTAGGAATTACGAATGGGGGTCAGAGCTTTTTGCCTGGCCCCTTTTTTTTGTTTGTGCTACTCCCCTGCTTCCTCCCTTTCGCTTCATCTGAGTTTCTAATCACGAACCA
>JBKJTP010000121.1:0-15766 GCA_046590195.1 Kapaibacterium sp. (SeqCode)
CGAAGAGGGTGGATCGCTTACGATCATCGCTACTGCACTCGTCGAGACCGGCTCTCGTATGGACGAGGTGATCTTCGAAGAGTTCAAGGGTACCGGTAACATGGAAATGCTGCTCGATCGCAAGCTTTCCGAGCGCCGTATCTTCCCAGCTCTCAACATCAACGGCTCTGGTACGCGTAAGGAAGAATTGCTTCTTTCGGCTGACGATCTCAATCGTATCTGGATCCTGCGCAAATTCCTCGCGGATATGTCGCCGGTCGAAGGTATCGAGTTCGTCATCGAGCGCCTCCGTGGCACCAAGAACAATAAGGAGTTCTTGCGTTCGATGTCCAGCTAATGAATTGAAGACTGAAAAAGAAAAGGCGAGCATTGCTCGCCTTTTCATTTTCTAGTCCTAAACGTTATCAGTCTTTTGTCGCGACCATCTCTCGCCTGAAGAAGTACACAAGCACAAAGCTGTGTCGCTCATTATAGGGACGAGTGTCCATCGTGATCATCGCGTCCGCTGCTCGCCAGATGTAAGTATTAACTGTGTCGTTCGTTGTTGAATCGATCTCAGGCCTGCCGTAGTGATCTTGCAGCCATCCGAGCGTACATTCCTTCACATCTACGATCGTAGCAGAATCGCTCCGATAAGTGAG
Organism: Kapaibacterium sp. (SeqCode); assembly: GCA_046590195.1. Classification (GTDB taxonomy): domain Bacteria; phylum Bacteroidota; class Ignavibacteria; order Palsa-1295; family Palsa-1295; genus JBKJTP01. The sequence continues at coordinate 642 of JBKJTP010000121.1, forward strand.
GCCTACGACTTTTAACTTTTGCAAAGAGTCGAACGCGATCGAACGTCGGAATGCTGCTCCGCAATCTGGAAGTCCCACCGTATCATTGACGATGCGCTTTCCACCGATCACCTTCAGCCTCGAAAGATCGACAAACTTGCCGGTGACCTCGAACGCTTCGTTCGCAGACATGCCGAGACGCAAGCCCATGAAGTCCTGAGCGAACGATGTCGCTGGACATAACAAGGCTAGGCTAATGATAGCCCGGAAGATTGTGGGATTAAAGGACGTCAAGCGAAATTCTGCGTAAAATGCGCCTTGCGAAAGCACTCCCCCTGATTCGGGATTCAGGTAAAAGCAAGCTTTGGCCTGAATTGTTCATCCGCTAGACCCCGGATGACGATTCGGGGTTAATGAAAGTCCTTGACGATCAATTGAGGCGTCACCTTGCCATTATACTCGTTTTCGTCGATGAAGAAAACCATCTCCACATCCTTGCGAGGATTGCCGTTCTTATCAAGCAGATCGCCGATCCTCTCGCCAAGTCCGAATCCCATAGCTTCAAGCGTAGCGCCACCAAGCGTAAAGGGTATCAGGTTCGGCGTCGTATTGATGCTCGCTTGTACCGTCCATGGTATTGGCTTCGTACTCCGGACATTGAACTTCAGGTGCGGTGTTGCCTTGCCAACGATTCGAGGTTGTCCAACTACTTCAACGTTCGCCGAATAGAACATCGGCCGAGTATTGTCCGGCCCGAACGGTGAGAACTGTCTGACGATCGCGTAGAACTTCGGATTGAGATCCGCGAGGTCGATACAGCCATCGACTTCGATGACAGGTTGCAGCATCGCTTCGTTGATCATCTCCTTCGCCACAGCATTGAGTCGCTGCCTGAACTCCGGCACGTTGTGCGCCTGGATCGATACGCCGGCAGCATACTTATGCCCGCCAAACGTAACAAGCATATCCTCGCAGCGCTTCAATGCCGAATGAATGTCAAAGCCAAGAATCGAACGAGCGCTGCCCTTTGCGATGCCATCGATCGACGTAAGCAATACAACTGGAAGATGATACTTCTCCACAAGTCGTGAAGCTACAATGCCGATGACACCGGCATGCCACTCCGGGTTATGAAGAACAATGATCTTGTCTTCCGCACGATTCAGCATCTCTTCGACCATGAAGCACGCTTCGAAGTATGCCTCCTCATCGATGCGCCGACGATTAGAATTCTCCAACTCGAGTTCGCTCGCAATGAGGATCGCCTCCTGAGACGTTTTCGCCATCATCAGCATGACCGATCTTCCTCCATCGCCAAGTCTGCCAGCAGCATTGATGCGCGGAGCCAGTCCGAAGACGATCTGATTCGTACCGAGTTTGCCAGCCTTGATGTTCGCTGAGTCGATCAGTGCGCGAAGTCCTGGACGAGGATGCTCGTTGATGAGTCGCAGCCCGTAGTACGTCAGGATACGATTCTCTCCTTTAAGAGAAACGATATCGGCTGAACTTGCCAGCGCAACGAAGTCGAGATAGAATGGCACCTGCGACTCCATTCCGAATTCTTTGCCGAGCGCCTGCACAAGCTTGAAGCCTACGCCGCAGCCGCAAAGCGTCTTGAAGGGATAGGTGCAATCTCTACGCAGTGGATTAAGTATCGCATAAGCCTCGGGCAAGGTGTCGCCAGGCTCATGGTGATCGCAAACGATCACGTCAACGCCGTTCTCCTTTGCGTATGCAATAGGAGCAATGGCAGTGACACCGCAATCGATTGAGATGATCAGATCGGGCTTGCCTTGCTCAGAGCGGAGGCAACGATCGATACCCGCAGTCGAAAGGCCGTAGCCTTCGGTGAAGCGGTCGGGTATATGAAATGCAATGAGGGCCTTGGACGATCGCTCCGTAGCAACTGCTTCCAGGAACAGCGTGAGCATTGCAGTGCTCGTTGTGCCATCTACGTCGTAATCGCCGTAGATAATAACACGCTGTCCGAGTTCTATCGCCTGTCGGATCCTCTCAACGGCACGATCCATATCCTTCATCAGGAATGGGTCGTTCGTTCGATCGAGTGACGGACGAAAGTAATCGCGGGCATCTTCGAATGTCTTGATGCCGCGAGAAACGAGAATGGATGCTATACTTTTTGGAACATTGATCGACTCCGAAAGCCCACTAACGGTTTGCGCCCAGCTTTGAAAATCTTCAGCGGAGGTACTCGAGACCGAGTCACTCGCTTTGAATTCATCGCTGAGCGTTGCTTGAGGGATCTTGCCTTCAAGCGATTCCCAACGATGGTTGGGAAGACGCCAGCGGTAACGCACGGTGTATCCTTTCATACCCCTGCCTTATCGCGTTAACGAAAAAGCAAGGACCGATGCCGCAGCGGACTCATACCAGCACGCGGACTGACTCGGGGTGGACGGATCTATGAGGAGGTGGTGTGCGGCTGGAATGCCGCACTACACTCTTCACCAACCCGGTGAAACAAATTGTTATTTAATTACCGGAATTTACGGAATATTGGACTGACGCCCACGGATTCTGCGTTTAAGAAAACGGCCTTGACGCCCCAAAATCAAAGCCTACCACCTTCACCCTTGAATGGATAATATTACCCATAGTTTTACGGGCGCCGCGCTCAGCAAATATCTTCAGTCCAGAACTTCTGACCCCGAGACGATCAGACAAAGCAAGAGGGTGCTATTCTGGCTAATGGTAGGCTGCGCGAATCTGCCAGATGCCGACGTCCTTATCGGCGCTTTCACAGACCCTATCACCGCGACGCAGCAGCACCGAGGGCTGAGCCACTCGGTCTTTTTCGCGCCTGTTCTGGCTCTGCTGCCCGCAGGGTTGTTTTACTGGCTGACAAAGGTGAAGGACTTCAAGGTATTGTGGATCACGGCAACGATCGGTATATTCCTGCATATCCTATTCGATCTTGTCACATCGTATGGCACCCAGATCCTGCAGCCCTTCAGCGACCATAGGTATTCTCTCGATCTGATGTTCATCATCGATCCGTGGTTCACCATCCCGCTTGGTATCCTGCTGCTGCTTTCGAAGATCAAAAAGCAGCCGATCTACAACAAACTCGGATTTGTCTATCTCGCGGGGTATCTCACACTGCTTGGAGTGACCCACGCGATGAATGCTACGAATCTCAAGCTCTTTACCAAGAGCGATCTTTCGCAGTCGGCGGTACTTCCGCAGCCGCTGAATCCATTCGGCTACATGGGATTGGTGAGGACAGATACTGCCGTGGAGCGGTACTTCTTTGCAGGTCAGGATTTCGATGTGCGATCGAAGACCTTCATCGATAGTCAGAATGTATTCACCGATCGCGCACTGCAAACCTTCGAAGGCAACTGGTGCTTCAAGTTCTCGCGATTCCCGCATGTCGTTAGTCAAGCGAACGGCGACACCACGTTCGTAAGGATCTACGACATGCAATTCTCATTTGACGAGAAACTTGCAGAGTCCCTGGGCTTTGAATCCCGGCAGATCCCCTTCGCCATGGAATTCAACTACGCGCCCGACACAACGCTGCGCTACGTCCGCTTCAACGGAAAATTGCTGGAGACGAAATCATGAGATATCTGAGCGAGCTATTTGATCTGAGTGGCAAGATCGCCATCGTGACCGGCGCCTCGCGCGGCATTGGCCGTGGCGCAGCGATCGCTCTTGCAAAAGCCGGAGCTCATGTCGTCTGCGTCGGGCGCGATCAGGCGGCTTTGTCCGAAACGCTCGACCTGCTTGCTGGGAATGGGAGTATTGTTGAAGCCGACGTCACACATCCAGAGCAAGTGATAAACGTCGTCGATGCAACGCTGCGTCAGCATGGACAGATCGATATTCTCGTCAACAATGCCGGTATCATCCGACGAGCTGCTGCAATCGACTATACAGGTGAAGACTGGAACGACGTGATCGATACAAACCTGAACGCTGTCTTTGGGTGGTCGCAAGCAGTAGGTAAGAGCATGATCGAGCGCGGTAGCGGCAAAATTATCAATGTTGCATCGCTTCTCTCGTTCACAGGAGGGATCAACGTCGCTGCTTATGCAGCAGCGAAAGGTGGAGTAGCCCAGCTAACAAAGGCGCTGAGCAATGAGTGGGCAAAATACAACGTGCAGGTGAATGCGATCGCACCTGGCTATATCATCACAGATGCCACCGCCGCTCTCCGCAACAATGCAGACCGAAGCAAGCAGTTGCTCTCCCGCATTCCGGCCGGACGATGGGGCGAGCCTGAAGATCTCGCAGGTGCTTTCCTCTTCCTTGCATCCTCGGCATCCGATTATGTCAATGGACATATCCTCACCGTCGATGGTGGGTATCTTGCGTATTAACTTGGATCTGTGAAAAAAAATGGGTAGCATCTATGATGATTCTACCCATTCGTGAAAGAAGCGCGATCGAGCTTGGAGACGGTGGCCTTGCGCGGGCCGAGCTCGAACAAATACGCAAAAGGATCAAACTAATTTCTGGCCGCTTCAGCTATTCCTCCTTGGAAAGACCGAGGGCGTGTTGCTGAGCTGCTCAACGATCACACCGCGCATCATCGATGCTGTGAATGGCTTCTGCACCGTCGAGAGACACCCATAATGGAGAGCCTCTGTCGTGACGGATTCAGATCGCTCCCCGATAAGTGCAATGAACGGAGTGAAGAAATTCTTTTCGTCGCCTCTATCTCGCTGATATTTCATCAGTTCAAGAGTACCGAGATCAGAGCCTCGCGTTACCGAAATGAGCACGAGGTCATAGAGTTCATGCGTAAGGAGCTGAAGACCCTTCTGCCACGTATGAGCGATCATGACCACGCTTTCAGGCAATGCTTCTCTGATCACGTCGATATAATACGAATCATCTTCGACCAGCAGGATCTTCCTCGGCATCACATTCTGTAGGCTGTGGATCTTCGCGCGAAGCTCGTCGCCATCTGTTATCTCCGCGGGCTCTCCTTGACGAAAGGACTGAGCCCGGCTACTAAACAAGCGATTCATAGTCGTATAGTGTGGCAAATACTATCAGATGCTCAATGTCATCCATGAGGATGGTGGCAGCCATCCTTTCTTGAACATGTTCTTCTATGCAGCAGCAGTCATCGACTGCGCGCAATTACATTGAAGTGATCTCGTCTAAGTCAATCATTGGATTTTTATTGTATACTAATGGGATCTTTGGTTTGTGGATTACATCGAAGTGATCTCATCCAAGTCCAGTACGACGACGCCTTCACGAATGTGGATGTGTCGTACTCGGCTAACACCATCGGTTGTGGTCCAAAAGGTCTCGATCTGCTTGACCTGACCATAACCTGGTGCGAAGAATTTTTCAGAGGTTGATCCAACAGCAAGATCCGCGTTCTCGACCTTGCAGTGGATCGCGTTCAGGTTGGTCGAGCCAACAGTGAGCGATACATTTTCGGAGACAACCTTTAGCTTCGTTGCGGACTGCCACGTGCTGTAGCTCCACTCATTGCCAGCCAGGACAGCTACGTCTGACCTGAAGAGATCCTTCGAGACGATGAAACTGCCACCAGCTGTCTTTGCAAGGAGTGCTACGTGGTAAGCATCAGAAGTATAATAGATGGTATCGGTCTGCCAGACGGTTGAGCCCGAGCCTGCAAGATCGCTTGCAAGCGCACGCATTCTTCCATGAGCAGGTGCCGTGGTGGAGTCGGTGCTGACTGCGCGTGTAGCAAGTGATTGGGTGGTTGATTCACCCTGAAGACTTTGAGAGCCATTAATATACGCGCCCTGGAACGTAGAAGATGTCGGCAGGTAGCGCAATGCGATCGTCGCGTGCCCAGCTAGTGCGGAGGCGGTCTGATATGTTATACTAGCCGCGAAAACGGAATCACCCTGATGGAAGCCCTGGAAACCAAGAGTTCGGACAGTGTCATTACTGCCGTATGTCGTCGTCTGGTTTGCGGTGGGTCCCGAGACCAGTTTGTTGGAGTACACATAGGTTACTCCGGCACGATGTGGATAGTAATAGGTGCTCAGGTCTGAGTTTGCGGTCGCGCCATAGGAAGCACGGCCAGCGTCGACTGGAAGATCGGTAGGTGACTCACAGCCGGCGGCGAAGATGCCGGTAGAGACAAGAAGGAGCAATGTTAGCAAAAACCGATTCTGCATGGGGTCTTGGATCATTTGGATTAATGGAGACTGCGACCTTGGGGTGTGCCGCTGTTTCGTAATACAAAAATACCACGTTGGGAGGTTCGAAACCATAACACTTTAACTCTATTTATTACACCAGGATTTTTTTGATGTTTATGTAGTGTTTCTAAGTAAAACAGCAACCATGGTGAATATTGGAGGGTAGGAAGTGCAAATTGAAAGAGAATTAGCTCATATTGTTACGCCGATCGCCAAAAAGAAAGTTAGAGTTTTTTGGAGATCCCAGAAAAAGCTTATCCGAAGTGTATATTCAGGACTCAGATCTGGTGCGATCTCCACCGATTCTGCCGCCTCGCTAGCGGTTTTCGGTGAGATTGTTGACGCTAATCGCTTTCGCGCCTTCAAGTCTAGATTCCGTGAGAGGTTGCTCCATAGTCTCTTCTTTCTAGAGCTCAACGCGAGCCGCAACGGCGCTTATGCTACCGATATCTATAAGCTCCATAAACAGGTCTTCTGGATTCGAATACTCGCGATGTTCGGCGCGAGAAATACTGCTCTCTACCTCTGCCAAAAGTCCTTAAAAAGCGCTGAGTACTACCAACTTACCTTTGTACAGATTGAGTTATTAGAATTTCTTGGCAGGCATTACGCCCTAACCGGGAAGCGGAAAGCCTTCGCAAGAATGAATCTTCAGATTGAGAAGCGAATGGACGTGCTGAGAGCCGAGCAAATTAGCAGCCGCATGTATCAGGCTTTGAGTATGGAGTATGTCAAATCGGCGGTTCCAAAGCAAGAACTGCTTGAGCTTACTCGCAAGTACAACGCAGAGGCTAGCGAATTGGCAGAACGATACCATACGTATAGTATCAATTTGGACAGCATTCGAATCGGTATCTTATTCAATCAGGTTACTGGACAGTTTCCCTCAACGTTGCAGCTCTGCGATTCAGCTGAAACTTACTTTAAGAACCATCAGCACCTAACACCAACCGCACGATATGGCGAATTGGAACTCCATCGCCTCGAAAGTTACCTCTATCTCCGTAACTATGAGATGGGGTCGGAGACAGCACAAAAGTGCGCACTATACTTCCCGATCGGCCGGAACAACTGGTTCCTCTATATGGAGTATTACTTCTTGCTTGCGATGCACACCTTGCGCTTTGAGCAAGCAAATGCAATTTTTGTGGACGTAACCACAAATGCCAGGTTCACTTTGCAACGTGAATCGGTTCGCGAGAAATGGCGCGTCTTCGAGATCTGTCTGAGCTATGCTAATCGCGCAATCAACGCGAATACTGCTGCGGCCATCGAGATCGACGTCGATCACCTGCTTGAAACTGTCCCCATTTATACCAAGGACAAACAAGGATACAACGTCCCGATCCTTGTAATGCACATCTTGCTGCTTTTGGAGCGTGGTGATCTCGATGCGATCACGCAGCGCATGGAAGCGCTCAGAACGTACCGGTCACGATATCTACGTGCTAAGACGAACAGACATAGTGCTCTGTTCTTCAAACTGCTAATAATCATGGAATCGAGCAGCTTCGATCTTGAAGTCATTACAACCAAAGGCGCGAAGTACTATCAGCAACTCAAGACCTCACCTTCGGCATACACCGAGGTACATGAAGGCGTGCAGATCCTGAGCTATGCATGGCTATGGGAGCGCGTGCTGGAGCGCCTCGAGTTGATGCAGGACAAACTTGTCTCCACCTGATAAGGATGAGAGCCGGATTGTGCGACCATTGTATCAACCAGCGGAAGCTCTCCTCGATGAGAGGCAAGAGCTACTCGCTCTGCGAGCTTTCGAAGGTCGATCGTCGTTTCCCAAAATATCCGCGAGTGCCGGTGTTCGCATGCAGTGGCTATCAGGCAAAAGATGAATCTGTAGTAAGCGTGCGCGACGAACCAAATGACCCGGTGAAAGCTTAGTCCGTAGTCACAAATCATGCTGCCGCAGCGTCTCTGCGTCTGGCATCAGTCGAACATTAAAGTCCTTATGCGTTCAATCTCCTTCGCTTTCCTTATTGCTACTGGTTTCCTCTTCGCTCCGTCTGCGCAAGCGCAATCGGATAGCCTGTTGAAGGCGAACAACATCCGAATCTTGCTCAATTTGATGGAGGTGGGTCCGGCAATGCAGCGCTCGCTGATCGACGAGATCGCCACTGGCCGCACGAACAATGAGACCGGCTTGCCGCCACAGTTCTGGGACGAGTTCGAGAAAGAGGCGCTCGGCTCAGTGCCAGCATACATTGAGCGGTTGATACCAACCTACGACCAGAAGTTCACGCATGCCGATATCCGGTCGCTCATCGAGATTTACAAGAATCCAGTGATGAAGAAGATGAGCGCGGCGGAACAGGCGCTTGGCGAAGCAGCAACGAAAGCCGGCGAAGCCTGGGGCGAAGAGATCGGTCTTCGTGTCGCGATCAAGCTCGATAATGTGGAGTCAGAGCAGCCCGCTCCTGCTTCGAACGTCAAGGATACAAAGCAGCGAAAGTAAGTTTTTACCAGCGAAGCAAAAAGAGCCCTCAATCACTTGAGGGCTCTTTTCTTTTGTAGAGAGCAAAACAGCTCCTGCCGCATTGCGGTATGAGCAGACCCGAATGACCAGGTCTCCGATATCCCTTCAACTATACCGGTCGTCTCGTTCTCTACTCCAGAATAGATCACGTTGTGAGGCATGATCCCAGTTGCAGATCCACCATGCTGTTGCGATGACCCACAACTGCGGATGCAAGAGCATCCGGTTGTCCTTGATATTGGTGAGAGATTGCGCACGTGTTGACGCGTGGCCCATGTCATTGTTACCCGGTCTATCCCACGCGGAGCGCTGCTCATCACCTCGCCGGGCATCGGCACTATGGCATCAATCTTGTTTTTTCTGGCAGGAAAAGTATACCCCTCACACCAACAATTGAAAAACACTATGCTAAAAAGGCTACTGGCAGTATCCATGATCACACTGATCGGACTTTCGAGCTGCTCCGAGAAGACGAAAGAAGAAGTATCTACTACGATTGACAGCGCGGCAGAGAAGATCGGCAATGCGGCCGAGAGCACGATCGACACCATCCGGTCAAAAGTTGATGGCATCGGTAATGACTCTGCTGACGTGGCCAACATGCAGCAGGTCAACGTTACGCTATCCGATTTTAAGATCGCAATGCCGATGAATCTGAAGGCAGGCCAGACTCGCTTCAACATCGCGAACACTGGCAAGAACGAGCACAGCTTTGAGATCGAAGGTACAGCGACCGATGGCGATGATAAGTCCGACAAGTTGATGATGAATCTTGATCCGGGTGATTCAACTCATCTTGATTTTGAGCTGAAGGCTGGTACCTATAACGTGTACTGCCCGGTGGGCACTCACGCCGCTAAAGGCATGAAGCATAAGCTTACTGTGAAGTGATCTTGTAGCACTCTACGAAAAAAGCCCGCGATCATCGCGGGCTTTTTTCGTATCTGAATCTTTTTGCTAAGTGCGGAAGTCACACCGGGAAAGTGAATTCGCCGACGTGCATTCCCTTGCGTACCTGGTCCGAAACATCTTTCCCTTGAAGCCGCTCGAACCCTGGACGGTGGGTAAGCCAATCTGCAAAGACGATGCAAAGATCGTCGAGCAATGGGTTTGTGTCAAGATTGAGCTTCTGTCTATCTTTGAATATCGCCATCCGAACGTTCGCAAGCATTGCGAAGTAGTGGTGGGTACCGGGCTCAAGGTTGGTCTGCAGGCCGTAGCGGCGTTTGAACTCTGTGAAGGCAGACTCGATCTGGCCGGATCTGTCAAGAACCCACCAGATGGCATCACGATAGCGCGCGCAGAACTTATAGGCAGTCAAGGCTAGTGCTTTCATTATAGTCCGGATGCCGAATATGATCGTAGGACCACTCCATGACTCACCGGATAATTTTCTAAGAGTAACAGAATATGAGTGCTATTTCCTCAAGTATCTTGCCAACCGCTGAGCATCCGCGGGTGTTAGGCTAGCGACATCAACCAGGCAACTACTCGTGGATCTGCAATCTTTGGTCGGTTCGTACGGACCGGCAGGCCTCCTCATCGTTTGCTTCATCAGTGCTACGATCATCCCGCTTTCTTCGGAGGCGGCTGTGTATGGAGCGCTCGAGCTTGGTATCCCGTCAGGTGAGGTACTACTGTTCGCCTCGATCGGCAATTGCGCGGCGGTAGCGTTCAACTACCTCATTGGAAGATGGGGAAGCGAAGCCGCGCACCAGAAGGCACTACAGAGCAAATGGGCAACGCGCGCGCTCGGCTATCTCGAGAAGCATGGCATGTGGGCATTATTGCTGAGTTGGCTCCCATTCATTGGAGATCCGCTTACGATCGTCGGCGGCATTATCCGAATGAATTTTCTCCAATTCGCCCTGATCACCTTCTCGCTCCGCATCCTCCGATACATTGTCCTCATCTGGATCTTGAACAACTAGGAATAGTCTCTAGCCTCTGACCTCTAGCCTCTGACCTCTAGCCTCTGACCTCTAGCCTCTCGGCGGTACGCTTCTTGTCATGAATGCTACTCAGAAAACCAACCACTGAGCAGCACCTATGGGCATCTCACTTAAGCCTGAACATCTCAAGCGATACAAGGACCTCGCGGGTCTCTTTTTGAAGTACGGACGTAGTGATCTTGTCACGAATTCGGGGCTTGATGACCTGATCCCTGATAGCGATCATCCAACAGAGACGATCACCGACCCTAAGGCGGAAGAGCTTGCGAAGGACCTTGAGACGATGGGGCCGATCTATATCAAGATCGGACAGGTGCTGAGCTCACGCCCCGACTTGCTGCCGCCTGCTTACATTGCGGCGTTGACACGTTTGCAGGACAAACTGCCGCCATTCAGCTTTGGCGAAGTCGAGAAGATCGTTGAATCTGAACTCGGCGTCCGCATCTCGAAGGCATTTCAGGAGTTTGAAGCGAAGCCCGTCGCTTCTGCATCACTCGGCCAGGTACACCGCGCAGTGCTGCGCGATGGCAGAGCAGTCGCGGTGAAGATACAGCGACCCGACATTCACGAAGAGCTTGCAAAGGATCTCGAGGCGCTCAAAGAGTTGACAACATTTGCTGACACGAACACCGACATCGGCCGCCGATATCACTTCGGAGAGATGCTCGAAGAATTCAAAGAGAATCTCGCACGCGAACTTGACTACAGGCAGGAAGCCAAGCATCTGCAGATCATAGCGGAGAACCTCGCAGAGTACGAGAACATCGTTGTGCCGCTGCCAGTGGATGACTATACGACATCGCGCGTGCTGACGATGGACTATATCCGCGGTAAGAAGATCACGAAGATCACGCCGCTCATGCAGCTCGAACTCAATGGCAGCGAGCTTGCCGATGAACTCTTCAAAGCCTATCTCCAGCAAACGCTCGTCGATGGCATCTTCCACGCAGATCCGCATCCGGGCAATGTCTTCGTCACCGACGATGGCAAGGTAGCGCTTCTCGATCTCGGGATGATCGGCCGCGTGGCGCCACGCATGCAGGAATCGTTGCTGAAGCTGATGATCGCAATGTCGGAGGGAAGGGGAGACATCACATCGGACATTGCAGTGAAGATCGGCGAGATCATTGGCGACAAAGATAATGAGTTCAATGAAGCTGAATTTCGCCGCAAAGTATCGAAGCTTGTTGGCAAGCAGCAGGGCGCGAACATCGCGGACTTCAAGATCGGGCTTGTCATGCTACAGTTCTCGCAGATCTGCGGCGATAGCGGACTTCGCATGCCGAGCGAGCTGACGATGCTATCGAAGACGCTGCTCAATCTCGATGAGGTTGGCCGCACGCTCGACCCGAACTTCAACCCATCCGAAGCGATCCAGCGCCACGCAAGCGACATCACGCGTCAGCGGATGTGGAAATCCGCGACACCAGGCAACTTGCTCTCTTCGGCAATGGAAGCGAAGGAATTCGCGCAGGAGATGCCTGGACGCATCAACAAGATACTCGACCTCGTTGCGAAGAACCGGATCAAGATCGATGTCGATGCGATCGACGAAGCAACGCTGATCGATGGATTCCAGAAAGTTGCGAACCGCATCGCGACAGGTTTGATACTCGCAGCGCTGATCATCGGCGCCTCACTACTGATGCAGGTGGAAACCTCGTTCCGTCTCTTCGGCTATCCCGGCATTGCGATCATCTTCTTCGTGCTCGCCGCAGGACTCGGGCTGCATCTTGTCTTCTCCATCATGGCTCATGATCGGCACTTGAAGAAGAACCAGCAGCCGACGAGAGTGTCGAGCTAGCTTTGTTAGCGTTTGGCGTTCAGCGTTCAGCTTCTAGCGTTCAGCGTATAGCGTTCAGCGTTTTGCTTTGAGATCGTGAACGAGAGCACTCATAAAGGCTGTAGGCTGATCGATGAACACATTATGCGATGCATTCGCGATCTGCGTGACCGGAGCCTTGATCACCTGCGAGATCTTATCCAAATGCGGTTGATCGAACAATCCGTCCTGCTCGCCATAGATCGCACGCACTGGTAGCCTCTGGACAACGCGCTGAAGGTGATCCGTCATCTCAAGCGTGGTGTACTTTAACGACTTGTGAAATCCTATGACAGGAGCTTGCGTCATATCGCGCATGTAGCGCGATACAGTATCTGCACGCATGCGTTCTTTCAGCGTCGTCGCTTCATCGCTAATGATCGAAGGCGAGTAGAGCCCTATCGCCGCCGCATGCTGGAACAGCAGCGATGAGTACAGCAGCGAGGATGAATCGACTTTTGATAAAGCCTTTACAAGTTTGAGCTTCGCGGTGTCGCGGCTCTCGTAATAATGCAAGCTTCTCGCAAAGACCGTCTTGAAGCCGCGTTGATAGGAGAGAGGAGAGCCGGTTAGGATCAACTTCTCGACAGAAGCTGGATATCGCTCCGCAAAGAAGATCCCAAGCGTCCCGCCCCAGCTATGCCCGATCAGACTAGCGCGCGAGATGCCATGCCGTTTGTAGATCGCATGAATATCATCAAGCGCTTCATCGAGCGTGTACGCGCCCTTCATCTTCGCCGAGCGCCCGCAACCACGTTGATCGAAGACGAGCACATAAAACCCGCTATCTGCCAATCGCTGCGCAGTGGACAACTCAAAGGATACAGCGTTGTACCCTGGCCCTCCGTGAAGGAAGATCACTGCAGGATCCTTCGCATTACCGAATGCCCTTGAATACAGAGAATCCGCTGCGCGAAGGTCGTTGGTGAGGCTAAGTAAAAGCAGTAGGAAGAAGGAGGCGAGCTTGTGAGTCATAGGGTTGCGAACCACCGAGCGGCACGGTTGAGTCCCCGTGGCACTGTTCGTAGGTTGTCGGCATTGCTTAAGGACACTCCACGAGCCTATGAATATCTTCGCGACGCTTTTACTGCTGATCAGCTTCGACCCAGGCGCAAATGACTCACAGCCTAATCGCACATCGCTGATCGAAGAACGCGCTACGATCGATACCCTCCGTGAGACGGGTCTGGTGCGTGCAGAGTATCCGCAGTTCGTTGTGAAGGATGAGCGAGATGGAAAACTTGCGAACGAGATCAATGAGGTACTGCGCGAGGATGCAAGACGCCGGGTGTCATCGAGTCTGCATAGCATGGTCGATAGTTTTACCTGTCGATATGTCTACACCGTGAGTTACTTCGATGCGCATGTGTTCTCGTGCCGTGTCATGTTGTTTGTAGATGAGAGCGCGCTAAGCGCATACGCGATCAACTACGACATTCGCAACGACGGACCGCTCTTTTTGAGCAAGCTCGTTGCTTCGGTCAACGTCTATGATTCGCTCTTCACACGCTGGCGCTCAAAGCAGACCGCGGAGCTTCCCTACACAGACAATCTCACAGATCTCACGTGGTACGTTACGCCAGATGGCATCGGCCTCATGCCCAAACGCCAGTGGCCCATGACTCCCCAAAGCGACGCCACACTCATCGGCTTCAAGGACAACGCCGACATCTTCGCCCGCAGACTCAGCGTCGTTGATCGAGCGCTGAGGGAGTAGCGGCAACCGTGAACACGCTTGTGGGTTATTAATCATGAAGTATCTCGTAATGGGCTTGGTTTTACTCTGTGCCTACTCTACGACGAGCGCGCAGTCTTCGGCATACGGAGTACGTTTCGGACTCAATGAGATAGACAACATCGATTCAAAACTAGACGACGCACTTGTCCACTACGAGGTCGAGCACTCAAAGCCCCTCGGCTTCGCCGCCGGAGTTGATGGATATCTACATATCGGATCCAACTTCGCGTTGGGTGCACAAGTACTATACTTAACCAGACGATAGTCTTATCAGTCCGAGTGGCTTGAATCCGCTTGGGGACCTTACAGGCGAAGCGGCTCGAGCAAGTTTCAGTATCTCGAGTTACCACTCTCACTCCGGTACACTTTCGCCGATGTTCAATTCAGACCGCACATCTACAGTGGCTTTGGCCTCGGCGTGTATCTCAGTGGCTCAACGAATGAAGCCGGAGAGAGAAAAACGAGTAACTTCGAAAGGGAGGACAACCTTTCAGTGTTCTGTGGAGCAGGCGTGCAATTCGATATTCTTACTGGAAAGAGTCTTGTGCTCGACTTGACCTACTCCGGCGATATCTCAAGCGGGGAAGAAGAGCAATTGCGGCTGTTACGGCTGATGCTCGGGATGGCGTTCTGGTGATGAGCACAAAAAAAAGCGCGGCAGTGTCGGGCTTTTTGGAGCGACTTCAAGTGGTATGGCGTGTTGCGCTAATATGCTACGATACCTTCTCCTGTTTTTCCTCGCTGCTTCCGGTGCCGACGCTCAAGATCTGCAGCAGGAGGAAGAAAGACCCATGTTAGAAGTCTCCTTGCTTGGGGGATCAACTTCAGCATCGCTTTGGCAAAGCGAATTGCCAGATTACAGCAACCACCCGAGAGTGATCGAGACCAAATACGACAGATATGAGCTGAAGTCCTTTGGTCGTGTCTCTGCAGCCATGAAGGCTTTGTATTGGTTTGCAAGCCCACTTGGAGTTGAGATAGG
>JBKJTP010000045.1:0-18576 GCA_046590195.1 Kapaibacterium sp. (SeqCode)
GGTTCTGGCCTTAGTTATGATTTTTCTCAAACATCAATATGGCTTTGAGCTTTCTACCGTAAATTATCTGACGGTAATTGCCTTACCTGGTGTACTGATGCTAATGTATCTTCATTGGGATAACCGAGGCCTTAGGATCAAAGCGCATTTTATCGAGTTTGATAGCACTCCAAGGCAGAGAATCGCACTAAGACTTTATTATGCTATTACTTGCGGTCTCTGTTTTGTCTTGCCCGTAATTTTCTACCTCAGAGGGATCATCAAGTAGCAGGTAGCTTAATGCACTGGCGCGTTCCAGTCGACCATATACGTAAAGATATAAACGACTACGATCATTAGCAGCGCGACCGAGAGCCAGAACCATCCGAAGAAGCGGACGTGCGGGCGGCCTTTGCCGGCTGGGCCGAGCATGATGATCGAGGCGACCATGATGAAGATGAACGAGAAGATGAACCAGCCGGTCATGGAGTGCGGTAAATAATGTCAGTAGTCAGGGTCGGCGCGGGAATAGAACGAATGATATCTGGAAGCAGGAATTCTACCTCTCGAGAGTAATAAAACTCTGGCTTGTCAGGCGCATGCCACGAACGATCGAACTGCAGCTTGTGCGCTGCTTCGAGCACCGAGGACGTGAGATACATATTGTCGGGACGCTCGATCTTTGCGTCAATCACCTTCCCGTCTCGCACCTTCACAGTATAAGTCACAGTCCCCTGCACCTTGCCTTCAACAGCTTCCTTAGGGTATGCGAGCAAGTAGTGAATGCCGATGAGAGGTTCGGGCTGTGGTGCGACCTTTATTTCGATTGCAACATCCGCAGTCTGCTCTATCTTTGTTGTGACAAGCTCAGGATAGGCTTCCCACACATCCGCCGCAGGCGCGGGTTTCTTCGACTTCTTTGTGACCTTAGTCTTTGGCTTCTGCGCATAGCCATCACTCACCACCAGCGTGGCGCACATGAGGAACAAGATCAAACGCATCACTCCCATATCGTAATAAAAAATGAAGTGATCAGAACAACGAGCGGGATGAGTGAGAGCACGGCTCCTCCGATCATTAGCAGCGCGCGCAACTTGTCACGGTTCTGCAGGAAGTTCGCGCCGAAGATCAGCCCGAGACCTGAGAACACGCAGAACATCATTGCGAAGCCGAGGAGCATGTGCTTGGTTTCTGGAGGTGGATTACTCTCTGATCCTAGGCTTCGCGAAGCTGATCGGGATAGTGATCCACTTTGCCACCTTGTAGCCATTGAAGCGGGCGGGATCGAACTGGGTTGCGCGGACTGCATCGAGCGCTGCATCGTTGAAGATCGGCTCGGTCGATGACTCGACCTTGATCTCTGCGACTTTGCCTAGCGTATCGATGAACGCTGAGACAACGACCTTGCCTTCAAGCTTCTTCTCGATCGCAATTGGAGGATACTTAAGCTGACTCACGATCGGCGTCAGCGGCTGCGCGTCGCGCATGGCAACCGTGCTGATATTCCTCGAACACGAGGACAGGGTCAGCAATAGTACAAAAGTAATAGACAGGCGTGACAGGCGCATGGGCTGCGCAGCGTGAGTTTACTGCGTCTCGCCGTAACAGCAGAGTCGTTACTTCTGTGCTAGCTCTGGCTCGGGGAGCTTCTCAACCCGTCGCTGCGGCGAGAACTTCCAGGGGAAGCGCTGCCTCTCGGTGAGCGTGACGGTTTCTGCAGGCCAGAGGGTCATGCCGAGGTCATCGGCCACCTTTCGGAGCATTCCGGGATCGTCCGACATCAGCCCGTCGATACCGATCCCGATCAGCGCCTCCATCTCGCTGCGTGCATTGATCGTAGCGCCGACGATCATCTCGATCGGGATCTTCGGGTTAGTTGCGTTGAATTTCTTCTTTGTCTGGACGTCGCAGTTGATGATGCGCTTGAAGGTGGTCCATGGGCCGAGCGTGATCGCCTTCGGATGGATGGTGTCGCAATACGCGTTATTATACTTGATCGCCATCTTCGATGAGGTGAACTTGCACGGATCGAGAATGATACCTGGCGGCGGCTGGACATCGAGCATGTAGTTCGGATGCGTGCAGTGCGCTTCCATCGCCTCCATGATCGGGATGTAAGGCGTCAGAAAGACGCTCTGGTAATGCGCGTTGTATTCCTCGAGCAGCTTATAGATCTTCCCCATCAACTTCGGGATGATCCAGCCGTCGCGCTTCGGGACTTTAATATCCCACAGCACGTACCGGATCTGCGGCTTGGTGCTCAGCCAGGCGAGTGCTTCTTCGAGCTTTGGGATGAGCGCGCCTATAGGTTTGCCGCGCGGTGACTTCTCTTTGTAGCCGAAGTTCGAGATGAATTGCGGGTAGGTCAGTTCATGCACTGGCCGACGATACTTGGAGGTCTTCGGAAAGCGCGGCGCGTACATCACGTCCGGCTCGAGCCCCTGGCCGCGTGCGGTGGCGATGTGGTCGGTCGGGTCCCAATCATGCCAGCAGACGATCTCGCCATCGCCGAGCATTGAGATATCCATCTCGAGCGCGTTGACGCCATCGATCTCGACTGCCCGCTCGAATGATGAGATCGTGTTCTCAGCCTCGGTTGTCGGCGAACCGCGATGGCCGATCACGAAGAACTCACGCGGGCAAGGCTCAGGGATCGGGCCCGTTTCGAAGAACGCGCCGCACCATTTGCCAAAGTTTACGACCGTTTTGACCACGCTTGCTCCATATTACGCCCTGCTAATTTTTGCTATCCTGTGTTGATATACAACCAACAATCGCCCTGTACCAGTGCAAAGACGGGGCCGAAGAGTTCTGTAGTGACCGGATTTAAGCAATTTCACGCCACAATGGCTGGCGCAAGCCCATCCTTGGCATACGCATTGGTGTTGGAACAACTACTCCCATTAGTATAGATGCTCTATGAGCATTGCCGCTCACCGTTATTTGTGGGAATATAGGTTCAGAGATTATTCGGTTCTTTATACGATCAAAGATCACTTTGTGCTGCGCATTTCCAATCAGGCTTACCCAGAATTTGACACCGACGGTGCGAGCGACACAGCAACGATAACTGCTGACGATCCGACCACCGAAACTGCGTTCGTTGACACCGGACGCACAATGGTTGACACGCACACGAACGTCGAGCTATTCAGCACGAGCGAGATCGTGCGTCCGCCGCAAGGTAAGTTCGAGCAATTTCAGGACCGATTCAGTGGCTTCTGGACGCGCCAGCGCGAGGCCCGCAACATCCAGCATCTCAAAGAGATCTGGAAGAGCGATTACACCATCATGGCCTTCATCCCGATGGTCGGATGCTACTACCTGATGAAGCATACCGGTTCGCCATTCGCTGGCGTCCTGTTCTTCCTGCTTGCTGTTGCTACGATCGACGCGATCCTTTCGATCTTCGTCATTCGGCTCTCCTTCCATGCGGATAAACAGCGCTTCTATCAGACGGCCGATTACGAGCGCGACTGGCTGCGCTACCGCGTGCTGCTTACGATCACGAAGGGCGTCGTCTTTTTTATGATCGGTTTGAAGTGTGGTGTCTCTGCGATCATCGGCGCACAGATCATCTGGTTCTTCGCAACCGCCGAGCGCCTCCGCTACGTCATCTTGCGCTGGTCGATGGAAGATTACTTCCCGCAGCTAGAGAAGTGGTCGGTGTTCGCGATCCTCAAGAAATTCGGCATCCAACCCCGCCGCAAAGAATTCAACGTCGTCGCAGTGATCGGGCTATTCCTCGGACTGCTAGTGACGTTTTTGTTTTAAAAGTGGTATCGCCACTCAGGCATACATCCGACCCGCCCCCAGTTTCTCGGCCACAGAAGAATGTGAGTCCAGCCTTTCGACCGCTGCCGCACAAGGCTCAAGACGGGCGAGAGGATGCCCCGGAACAACGCCACTGCGCGGGCCGAACCACGAACCGAGGGTAACCGGCCCGTAAACCTGGTATCCGAACTCGACCCGAGAAATGAGTGTATATTCGCACAATTCGAGAACCAGACTCGGACTGAACCATCAATAGAAACCATCCTGAAAACACTCTTAGCTAAACTGAGTGGTGCGGTTGCACTACTGGTTATTTGTTTTACCATGGGTACAACGAGCGCACGTGCGAATCACTGCGACAGTGTAGTCGTCACGATTATGCCACCGTTAACGACCTTTAATGGATCCTGTGAAGTCGAACAACTAAGCGCGACGCAGTGCTTTAATCACTGTCAGACCTGCCGAGTGGTCAAGATTACGAATAATTCGAGCTGTCCGATCGTGCAGTTTGATTTTAGCACGGAATCAGATGACGAATGCTACGCAATCTGCGCAAATCTAAACAACGAGTCAGGTTGGGATTGGAAGAGAAGCCGCTCGAAGTGCTCACATAAAGCAATGTACGTGACCGGTGTTGATCCCTTGCCTACGCCTCCCTTGAACATCCCTCTCACCCAAGGTCAGTCGGTTTATTTGCGTGTCTGCTACGATGCGTCAGGACTCGATCTCAAAATGAGCTTTGGTGCATGCACCAATCATTGTGAGAAAACTATCAGTATGCCATAACTGACCATAACTATGAAGACTATCATTTTACTACTTCTTCTTTTGACTGCTTCAAGTGCATCTTCGCAATCACTTGAGTGGCGTTCACAAAAGATCTGCGAGGACTGCCGACCTGTTATCGGCTGGCACCTTGATAGTCTTCATGGTTCTTTACTTCTTGCTCGTGAATCCCTGGGTACGAGTAGCCCTTTCCATTACTTATACAGGACTTCCGATGGCGGTATCTCATGGCGAAAAATTAGTGATAGCGCGGGAGTCTTTGACAACCTGAACACCCAAGATGTCATACACCCTGTTACTGCCCGCGAAGTCTATTGGAGAACGAAGCAGTATCTTTTTCATTCAAACGATAGTGGCACGACGTGGAAAACACAATACATGTTTCCTGTGCAGAAGGGCATTTGGATGAAGGAGGAGGGAATTGGCATCGGCGTGGCTCAAGAAGAAACGGAAACGGGGTACAAATTCCAACTTCATGGGACCAGCGACAACGGTGTTTACTGGTATGATACATACGGTACCACTTTCGAAAGTGAGAACCGGTTCAGTGATGCACTATTTTTGGATGATTCTAACATACTAGTACTCACAGAACAGGGCAAGACGAAGTACACTGGCGCTGACGTACACTTGACAACCGATCAGGGTGCATCGTGGCAAAAGGTAATCTACACGACTTCCGACTCATTGTTTCCGCTTCAGCTTACTCGCGTTGGCTCCACCAATGTTATTTTACTGGAGGCGATGGATGCTCTTCTTATTTCATTCAACCACGGGAAGACTTGGGATCCCATTAACGACTATCGAGGTAGGAAGAACTACCGTACTCGCGGATGGCAGATGGCCGGTGGCCCTCTTGTCCTACTTGCAGCGGCAGGCGCGATCCCCGCTAGTCCGACTGAACGGCTGCTTGAACCAGACTTTGAGCTTGCATATGCAACCGAATTGCTAGTTAGCAGGGACACCGGCCGAACTTGGGCTGCTGAGCAAAATATGAATATGCCGCAAGGTTTTAGGATAGGAGATTTGCAGATCGTCAAGGATAAAGCAATCGTGGTAGGATATTACGACAGCGCATCCTTCGTTTCCACTGCGGACCTGCGAACTACCTTGAGCGTTGAACGGCATATGTCTGATCCCTCTGTTACCGTAACTGCATTTCCGAACCCCGCGAAAGCTTTTGCGCAAGTTCACCTGGCCGTGGCAACCGACAAAGTAGAAACGCTGATGGTGAGAGATGTCTTGGGTAGATTGGTAATTGCCCAAACAGTATCGCCAGCGGATCATAATCTAGCAATCGAACAGGCACTTAACCCAGGCGTATATTTTATATTCTTGACTGGCCGAAACGGAGCCAGGGTAGCAACAACTAGACTTATTGTTCAATAGACTTCTTCGATGCGGCGGCTTGCCTACGGTTCTCATTGCCTTGGCATTTGGGGTCAGTTGCACGCTACCCCGTTCAGGCACAGACCACATCACTCTCGCCAAGTGGCATCTAGCTCTAGAAGGCGAGATCACTGCCGTGGAATTTAATCCTCTCTCGAAGGGTAGCACTCTCTATGCCTATGCCTCCAGGCCCACTCATTCAATGATGAGATCTGATGACGGAGGTTTGAATTGGCGCCGGATCATGGCAGGGGTGGTTCGCAAAGATGGAAATGTATTGTTAGAGGTTAAGCAAATTTTTTGCCTTCCCTCCGACACGTCGGTCTTGCTAATGGCCTGCAACACCGGCCTCTATCGCTCAACAAATGGTGGGGATAACTGGAGCCTCTCTAATACAAATAACGATATACTTGGGGAGACAATTACCTATGCCGCGCCGATAGACGCAATCTACTATGGTCAATATTTCCAGCGGTCTGTTTACCGCTCAAGAGATCACGGTGCCACTTGGACAGTGGTAGGACCCGAAGGACAATTGGTGGATATGTGTGCGCTAGCTGTTTCTCCAAATTCGCCCGATCGATTGCTCGCGGGTAGTAATTTCGGTGGGGTAAGTCTCTCAACGGATGGCGGAAGATCATGGAGCCCTTCATTGATTAACATTCAGGATTCCCAATTTAAACTTCCTCCAGAAGTCCCAAAGATTCTTTTTAATCATCGCTACCCAAATGTCGCCTATGTAACTCGGTGGCTAGCAACACCAGGACTATCGATCAGCTACGACAGTGGAGGGAGCTGGCAATCACTCGGTGGTAACTCTTTTGCACGTTCTTGGGCAATTGAGATCGATGGGCGTGCTGGTCGCGAAATGGCCAGTATTTCTGGACCTATACCAAGAGTTCTCTGGCTAGGCTTATTTGAAGGACGGAAGCGGGACCATTCTCTCTATGAGAGCATCGACGGCGGAGGAACATGGAAGCCTGTTGCACTGCCGCCTATTGCTCGGGTCTGGACGCTAAGATTTGATACGACAACCGCTCGCCTAGCTGCTGCAACCTCGTCCGGCTTGTACATGGCCTCGAGCAGGCCGTAGCCGCACAAACGACGCTGGGAGGATCAATTTGCAGTTCTGCCTCTGCCCCAATCGTCGAGATGGCGGACGAGGTAATCGACCGAGAAGACGTGCTTCTTCTGTACATCGTATTTGCCGTCCGCCGACTTGCCGTTAGTTGGCTTGCCATTAACGGATACAAGTCGTGGCGCATCGCCGGGCAACTTCGCATCCTCGCCATTCACAGGTACGAACACCACCTTCGACCACCCCTTCATCGATGTCGGCCGGTACCATGAATGTCCGATGCGGAGCTTCTCACCAGAGATCGCATGGATCAGCACACGCTCGTACTTGCTGCGCGTGAGTGCGCGCTCCGGGAAGAGATCGTCCCAGCGGCAGAGCCTTCCGACGTCGCGATACGCGTCTGGTTGTTCCGGCAGATCGAGCAATGCAGGCGTGTGGCCGTTCATCACTTTGCTCAGTAATCTGAATGTGAATGGATCTGCGATGCGCGCGATCGGACGCCAGAAGTACCGGAAGATCTCACGCGAGATCTGGCGCAGCGACATCATGCCTTCGGAATGCCGCTCGATGCTCACGAGCCATGTCGGGTCATCGACGTTGCTCTCGAACGGACTATGCGTAAAGCATTTGTCTTTCGCGAGCCAGCCTTTGCGCGATGTATGCTTCATCGGTGTGAAGTTGCCGATGACCGGAATCGGGTGACTCTGCAGTTCACTCAGTTCAAAGCTTTTCCACGTCATTACTTCGCGCACGATACCCGTGATAAGTGTAGCGGCAGCGATCATGAGCGATGGATCGGGCGTGAAATCGGCAGTGATCTCGATGCGATTACCGCGCGGTCGTACGCCGATACCTGTCGACTTCCTGTTCGCTGCAAGCAGCGCAACCGGAAATGGTAGGATGTAGGTGAGCAGCTTTGCAAGCTTGAAGACCGTGCGCTGCTTGTCATGCACAAGCTTCTCTCCTCTCTCGCGCGCTGCGCGATGATCGGGTAATTCGAACGAGATGTTATAGTGCGTGCTGAATCCTTCGAGCCTGATCGAATTGCCAGTCCTCTTCTCCCAGCCATCGAGCTCGCTGCGCAAGAACAAGATCGATTCCCACAGCGAGCGCCCTGCGCGTGCCGCGCAGCCGCGCTCGATCTCAATGACCGGAGTTGCAACTTCAATAACGCCAGTATCGAAATAGATCGCACCGCCATTCGGCATGTGATAGCTCGTACCGACGCGATGCATCAGCGGCGTGCGGACGAAATCGCGCGGATCCTTGAAGATCTCTTCCGGCTTCGTAGGCTTGCCATTCAGGAATACGGTAAACTCAGACTCGAGGCCGATCGCCGCGAGTTCGAGATGATCTTCGATCGGCTCGAGTCTGTATCCCGCGCCTTTGCTCTTCTGCACCAAACGGTGCAGCATTTCATCTTTCTTCACGGTATTGCTCATCGCGCCTCCTCCTTCATCTCGAATGCTTCCGAGATGTTGTGTGGGATCACCTCAACGTAGCCGAGATCGATGTGAAGATGATCGTCGGACTCACCAACTCCGCTGCCGAACGGGCGCACATAGACACCCGGCATTACTTGCCGCGCTATTGCTGCGTATCGCTCTTTGGTCCTTGCATCACATAACAGGTCATCACCAATGCGATGGATGTTTACCGCGGTACCCCAGCTGTGCGTCGATGCATGTGTTGAATGCGCATGCGCGGGTGTGCGGTAGCCGCCATTGGTTGAGATATGCACGTAGGTCTTGACTTCTTGTCGCAGTAGTTCAAGCTGTGCAGCCATCAACGTGACACTGCAAGGAACGTGTCGCGGCCAGTGACGGAGTTCGGGTGATTCATGGAGATCGATGTCCATGAATTCCGATAGCTCGAAGTGTTCGGTCAGCCGCGTATTGCGACAGGCTTCCCACGACGGGATCTCGTAGAAAAAGCGTGGAAGGCGGTGCGAATAGCCTTGCCGTGTCTTTGCGTATTCCCAGGGACGGAGCAGACTGCGTTGCATCTTCGGCAGATCGAACGCATCGACGATGCGTAGCGAAAATGCTGCGCGGCCTCTTATGTCATTCGGCAATAAACCGAAGCCGTTCTCTCCTACACTCAAGCCGGCTTTTAATCCTTGTGTTGATGATTCACTCATTGGGGCTCTCCTTCGTCAGCGCTGACGCTGACATTACTCACATCTGCTTTCATCGGCTTCAGTATGTCAGATTGTGAACAGACCGCCTGATAGATGGCGCGTGATACTTTTGCAAGAGTATCGGATCGTCCGCCCTTATCAGCGTCCCACTCGGTGAGAATGACCACGGCGTATGGCTTCCGGTCTGGAAGGAAGACCAGGCCCGCGTCATGTGCGATCGTTGAGATCTCGCCGGTCTTATGTGCAACGCGCGCCTCCGATGGCAGACCCGCCGGGATAAAACTTTTGAACTCCTGCCTGTGCAGAATGTCGAGCATCTTTTGCGATGCTTCGGAGGTGAAGAGCGATCGATCCTCGATGAGCCTGAAGACTTTCAGCAATCCATTGGCGGTCACCTTATTATAGATGCCTGCGTCGAACGCTCTTTCGTCTTCAACTCCACGGTGGAGTTCAATGCCTTCGATGCCAAGCTCTTTAAGAATGTGGTTAGCTCGTTCGATGCCGATGAGATCGAGCAGTAGATTCGTTGCAAGATTGCTGCTCGTCGTGATCATGTGCTCGGCGAGCTGCTCGAGCTTCATCGTTTTGCCGAGTGCGCGGTGTACCGCTGCATTTGCGTCGCGGGCAGTGCTGACTCTGAACGGCTCCTTATCAACGACCGAATAAAATCTGTTGCGAACATGCAGCCTGTCGTCAAGCTGGAAACTCCCCTTATCGATGGCACCGAAAAGCGCGATCAGGATCGGTACTTTGATCGTGCTTGCTGCATGAAACCAGCGGTCAGCATGAATACCAAGACCTGCTTCGGACGCATAGTCGTAGTACGCAAGAGCAATAGCTTTCGCACCAGATTGCTCGTGGATGTTCGCTAGCTGTTGAAAGAGACCGTTCGTCGGGCCTTTGCTTGTGCTTGTTGACTGCTGAGTATCGGTGGACTGCGGCATGTGATGGGGTGGGTCTACGGGTATTCGGGTCTATGGGTCTAAGGGTATTTGGGTCATAGCAAGAAGATATTAAGCTCCATCCAAAGGCCCATTGACCAGGATACCCATAGACCCGCTTCACAAGAAAAATCCCCGAGGCGTACTTGCGTCGGCCTCGGAGATCTCATCTTCAGATGGAATACTAATGAGAATGTAAACCCTGAGTCCCTACTCAGGACTCAGTACTCAGCACTCAGCACTCAGTACTCAGTACTCAGCACTCAGCACTTTCAACTCTTAAGAAGCGCTACCGTAGCTTGAACTGCCGGTCGCGCTTGTTGTGCCTTCTTCTTCTTCGTCGAAGTCATCGTCTGCGAACTCATCAACATCGTCATCGCTGAGGCCTACAAACTCGCCAGCTGACTCTACCCAGCCGCTGATAGTCTCGCTGGTAGGGCCGTACTTGCTCAGTCCATAGACGATACCAGCGATCGCGAGACCACCGATCGCATACAATCCCCAGCTTGGGAATCCGCTGCTGCTATTGCTGGTGCGGCTTCCGCTGCGTGATCGAGTGCTGCTTTTTGCGCTCTTGCCACTCTTGCTGCTCTTACGTTCTGCCATAATAACCTCCAATACGTTCGTGAGAAAACTTGATTCTTCTGGGCTATTGGCTTTCAAGCGATGTGCCAGAGGGAGAGGCTAGAGGTCAGAGGCTAGAGGCTATTGCGTTCAAAGTAGGAATAAAAAAAAAGCCGCCAATTGGCGGCTTTTACACTTTGATGTATATCTGACCTCTAACCTCTGACCCTAGCCTCTAATTCAGCGAGAACTGCGAGAATCCAACAGGTGTCTGCTGATGGAACATGATCTCGTGGATCTCAGGCTCCATGTAGTGGCGCATTGGGAATGAGTCGATCACGCGTGAGATGTCCTCGCGGGTCTGGCCATAGAGGACAACCCATAACCGCAAGCGATCGTACGAAAGCGTGTAGTTCTGTATGACACCTTTTTTGAACAGCTTGTCGATCTGGCGACGCTGCTTGGGTATCATCTCATAAAAGTCTCTGTCCGGATTCTCGGGCAGTTTGATCTCTACCATCCACTGTGACATAATATCAAATCCTCTCGGGTCCATTGCCATACTTGTCGTTTCCTTATCACGAGGGCGCTCCTGGGCGAAAAGATTACAAAAGCGTGTACCCTCTACCTACTTCTACGAGGAAATCGGGGCAATAGATTCAATTATTTTTGTCATTGTAGCGGCGCGGTTCCCGCGCCTGGTGGAAAGGAGGATAACGATCGCTATACCGGAAACTCTGCCGATGCATACCATGCCTTTGGCCAACTTCGCGCAATACACCCACCTCAACAACCTTTGCGACCAGGCGCGGGAACTGCGCCGCTACAGGGTGAGCGCAAACGCGCGTTCGTGATTTCTTTCGTAACTTTGCACATGAGCATTCCTATCGCCCTCGTCGACGCATTTACCGATAAGCCGTTCGCTGGCAACCCCGCCGCTGTTTGTTTGCTGGAGCACACCATGCCCGACGACTGGATGCAGTCCGTCGCGATGGAAATGAATCAGGCGGAGACCGCTTTCCTCGTGCGCGAGGATGATCACTATCGACTCCGCTGGTTCACACCTACTGTCGAGGTCGATCTCTGCGGACATGCGACTCTGGCATCTGCGAAGTATCTCTACGATGCAGGACTTGTAGATCCGAACACTCCGATCCTCTTCGAGACTCGAAGTGGGACTCTCAGCGCCACGCCTGAGAACGGCATGATCTCTCTTGATTTCCCCTCGATTCCATCAAGCCCTGTTCAAGGCTCGACTGTGATAGGCGATGCGCTCGGCGCCGATCCAGTCGAGGTGCGTCGTGGACGATTCGATTATCTTGTCGAGCTTACGTCGGATGCAGCGGTTCGCACTCTCGAGCCCGACTTGTCCAAGCTGAAGCAGATCGAAGCGCGAGGCATTGTTGTCACAGCGCGTGCCGATGAAGGCAGCAACTACGACTATGTCTGTCGCGGCTTCTTTCCACAATCCGGCATCGACGAAGATCCAGTCACAGGGTCTGCGCATTGCATGCTCGCACCGTTCTGGGCAGAGCGGCTTGGCAAGTCGAAGATGATGGGATATCAGGCATCGAGTCGCGGAGGATTTGTTGGCGTTGAGTTGATCGATGATCGAGTGAAGCTGATCGGGCAGGCCATCATCGTGCTACGAGGCGAATTGCAGGTTTAGTGTCAACCTCGTCTCTCTTCGTGTAAACATTGATCCCTATAACGGGAAGCATATCGCGATGAAGCTTGAAGCAGGTCACGTAAATGGCATGAAGCTGTTGAAGCACTAAGCGTAAACATTTCGAGCATCGATAGTAAATCTTTAGCTGTGATACCTTTGGGCGTCGCAGCTTTTTTGTGATTTGGGGCCAGATTCGCCTGTGCTGAGCGGTGGTATAGTTTTCTAACTTGATTCAAGCAGTTAGTCTTACCACCACCAAGGTTCAGAGATCGAAATGAATATTGTCAACGCATTGCAAAGCCCTGCAGGCCGCATCGGACGAGTCCTCTTCGGAGTGGCCGTTATCTCCTTCTTCTTCTTTCAAGAAGGCTGGCCCTCGTGGGGAATGCTTGGGTTCATCCCTGTAGTAACGGGCAGCATGGGCGCTTGCCTGATCGCTCCGTTATTCGGATACACGACCTGGGGAGAAAAGAAGCAATCAACGAACGCCGTGAACCGTGCACCCGCAGAGCCATCGACGCTACGCGCACCTGTGGTATAGGGTTAACCGAGAAGATCTCATCCAATAGTGTGAGTTGACTTCGGGGTACATGACGAGGGATCGTTGATGTGTCCTGGATCATAAGGAAGAGAGGCTCACTTCCGTGTTCGAAGTGCGAAGGTACGTCTAGGATCTTTGCATCTTAGGCACTGGAGCGAGCACCTAATAGTGGAGCAAGACGACCTGGGGATGGTGATGCTGGGACGAGCGATCGTTCGCGCATCGCTATCCCCTTTCCTTATATAGTAAAGTCCATTTTCGATCGTGCGAATATGGCTTAGTTATCAAGATCTCTTAGCGAATCAAACCGTGCTCGACTGCGTAGGTTAGTCTTCGTGTATTCCTCGTTGCAACGAGATTGTCCGCCAGCCATTGGGGGCAACTAACTTCTACCCAGACAGCATGCAGTTTTCCCTACGTAAGGTCGTGCTAACAACCGCCGTGATCGGCGGAGTCGCTGGCGGATATGCCCTATTCGCCCCCGATTCGGCATCCAAAGCAGACGATAAAGCAAAAGCCGGAGCAGGCCCCGAAGCGAAAGCGCCTTCGGTCGTGAAGGTCCTTGCAGTAGAGCCCGCTTCACTCGCCCAGACATTGCAGGTAACCGGCAGTGTCCTGGCGAATGAAGAGGTCGAGCTCCGAAGCGAGATCTCCGGCCGCATCGTTTCGCTCAACTTCTCCGAAGGAGGTACGGTCGGCAAGGGCGCTTTGCTTGTTAAGATCAACGATGCCGATCTTCGGGCTACACTAAAGAAGCAGAGGGTACAGGAAGCCACAGCGCTTAAAGATGAGCGTCGCTCGAAGTCTTTGCTCGATCAGGATCTGCTTAGCACTGAAGAATACGATTCGAAGCTGAACACGCTCGAGACGATCCGTGCAGAGATCGAACGAACACAATCAGAGCTCGCCAAGACAGAGCTTCGCGCTCCGTTCTCTGGCACCATCGGACTTCGCAATGTGAGCACCGGCAGCACGGTCTCTCCTTCAACGCTGATCGCACGAGTGCAGCAGATGGATCCGGTGAAGGTGGAATTCACCGTGCCCGAGCGTCATGCAGGTGAAGTTCGTGTTGGTTCACCGATCTCGTTCACTGTTGCAGGACTCGAGCAGACGTTCTCAGGCCGCGTGTATGCGATCGAGCCGAGGATCGATGCTGCTACGCGCACGCTTCGGCTTCGTGCTCTTGCGTCAAATCCAGGCCGCGTACTTACGCCCGGTGCATTCGCGAAAGTGAAGCTCGAACTTTCGCGTGTTGATAATGCACTCTCTGTCCCGACCGGAAGCATCATCCCGCACATCGATGGACAGATGGTCTATCTGATGAAGAATGGCAAAGCGGTTTCGCAGAATGTAATCTCGGGTGTTCGCAGCGATAGTTCTGTTCAGATCCTCGATGGTATCGCGCCCGGTGATTCTGTGATCGTAAGCGGCCTGCTGCAACTTCGTGAGGGATCACCTGTCAAGCTTGCAAAGTAAGGAGGCCAACGCATGAATCTATCCTCCTTTTCAATTGAGCGTCCGGTCTTTACGACCGTGGTCTCGATCGCGATCGTCCTCTTTGGCATCATCGGGTTCACCTTCCTTGGCGTACGTGAGTACCCGAGCGTAGAGCCTCCGGTGATTACGGTGCAAACGAATTACACCGGCGCAAACGCCGATGTTATCGAATCACAGATCACCGAGCCGCTCGAAGCATCCATCAACGGCATTGCGGGTATCAACTCGCTGACCTCAACCTCCAGCGATGGCCGCTCGACGATCACCGCCGAGTTCACGCTCGATGTGGACATGGAAGCTGCCGCGAACGATGTACGCGACCGTGTATCGCGTGCGATGCGCAATCTTCCTGCAGATGTCGATCCGCCGAACGTCTCGAAAGCCGATGCTAAGTCTTTCATTCTATCACTGCTTGTCAGAAGTGAGAACCGATCGTTGCTTGAACTCAGCGACATCGGTGCGAACATCTTTAAGGAGCGGCTGCAGACGATCCCGGGCGTAAGCTCGATCTCGATCTGGGGCGAAAAGAAGTATGCGATGCGTTTGTTGATCGATCCGGCAAAGCTTGCTGCATACGGTTTGACTCCGCTGGATGTGCGGACAGCCCTGAACCGCGAGAACGTTGAGCTTCCCGCTGGCCGCATCGAAGGCAATCAGACAGAGCTTTCGATCCGCACGTTCGGGCGCTTGACCACGCCAAACGAATTCGAGAACCTCGTCATCAAGGACATTCCTGGCGGTACGGTCGTGAAATATCGTGATATTGGCCGTGCAGTGCTTGCACCAGAGAACGAGCGCACGCTCCTTCGCGGCAACGGCAAGATCCCGATGATCGGTATCGCTGTAACGCCTCAGCCGGGATCGAACTACATCGAGATCGCTGACGAATTTTATAAGCGTGTCGAAGAGATCAAGAAAGATCTTCCTGCCGATGTCGAGACGCAACTCGCGATCGATAACACCCGCTCGATCCGCAGGGCCATCCTGGAAGTGGAAGAGACGATTCTGATCGCCTTCGCACTCGTTGTCCTCGTGATCTTCGCTTTTCTTCGTGATTGGCGCACGACCCTGATCCCAGTGCTTGCGATCCCGATCTCCTTGGTCGGTGGATTCTTTATCATGTATGCGTTCGATTTTTCGATCAACATCCTTACGTTGCTCGGCATCGTGTTGGCGACGGGACTGGTGGTCGATGACGCGATCGTCGTGCTCGAGAACATCTATCATAAGATCGAGAAAGGCATGGACCCGATCGAAGCGGGTCACGAAGGCTCTCGCGAGATCGTTTTCGCTATCATCTCGACCACGATCACGCTTGCCGCGGTATTCCTCCCTGTTATCTTCCTTGAAGGTGCTACGGGCAGGCTGTTCCGCGAGTTCGGTATGGTCGTCGCCGGTACTGTGATCATCTCGGCGCTCGTCTCGCTGACGCTAACACCGATGATGTCCGCTCGCTTCCTGAGCAATAAAAAGAAGCACGGCAAGTTCTTTGATACAACAGAGCGCTTCTACGTCTGGCTTTCTAATACGTATGAAAGCTCATTGCGCCGATTTATGACGAAGCGCTGGCTCGCGTTCGGTGTGATGGCCGTATCCTTCGGAGCGATCTATCTCGTTGGAAGCAACCTACCATCTGAGATCGCGCCGCTCGAAGACAAAAGCAGATTCCAGATCCGAATGACCGCGCCAGAAGGCACGTCATTCGAATCAATGAACGAGTACATCGGCGAAGTGCTCGACGTAGTTGATACGATGATCGAGAAAGAGGCATTGATCGCGGTTACTTCGCCAGGCTTTGGAGCGTCTGCTACGAACGCTGGCTTTGTCCGTCTTTCGCTAGTCGATCCAACCTCGCGACAGCGCACACAGCAGGAGATCGTTGATGACTTGAACAAGCGACTCCGCGAGAAGTCATTTGCACGTTCATTCGTGATCCAAGAGCAAACGATCCAGACTGGTGGCCGTGCGGGTCAACCGATCCAGCTTGTCATTCAGTCTCCGAACTTCGAGAAGCTTCGCGAGCAACTCCCGCAGTTCATGGAGAAGGTGCAGCAAGATCCAGCGTTCGCACAAGTGGATCTCGATCTGAAGTTTACGAAGCCGGA
Organism: Kapaibacterium sp. (SeqCode); assembly: GCA_046590195.1. Lineage (GTDB taxonomy): Bacteria > Bacteroidota > Ignavibacteria > Palsa-1295 > Palsa-1295 > JBKJTP01. The sequence goes on from JBKJTP010000045.1 coordinate 16,464, forward strand.
GCTTGGCGTTGAGGTCGATCGTGAGCGCGCGCAGGCAATGGGCGTATCCATCCGTGACATCGCCGAGACCTTGCAGCTTTATTACTCCGGTCAGCGCTACGGCTACTTCATCATGGATGGAAAGCAGTATCAGGTGTTCGGACAAGCCGAGCGTGAGGACCGCAACGATCCGCTCGATCTGAGTTCGATCACCGTGCGCAGCAAGTATGGCGAACTTGTGCAGTTGGATAATCTGGTCAAGACCACGGATCACAGCTCTCCTCCGCAACTCTATCGCTACAACCGATATGTGTCGGCAACGGTGTCGGCCAACACCGGCGAGGGTGTAAGTCTTGGACAGGGCATTGAGAAGATGCAGCAAGTGGCACGCGAGACGTTCGACCCGAGCTTCTCCTTCGCGCTTGCAGGTGCTTCCAAAGAATTCTCAGAGAGTTCGAGCAGTTTGATGTTCGCATTCTTGCTCGCACTTGTCTTGATCTATCTGATCCTCGCGGCGCAGTTCGAAAGCTTCCGTGATCCGCTGACGATCATGTTCACCGTACCGCTTGCACTTGCGGGGGCTCTCACCGCACTTTATATCACGAACGAGACGCTGAACATCTTCTCGCAGATAGGCATCATCGTATTGATCGGCATCGTGACGAAGAATGGTATCCTGATCGTAGAGTTCGCGAATCAGCGTGCGAAAGAGCTTGGCATCAGCACGAACGAAGCCGTCATTGGTGCAGCAGCGCAGCGATTGCGGCCGATCCTGATGACGTCGCTTGCGACGATGCTCGGTGTGCTCCCGATCGCGCTTGCGCTTGGTGCAGCCGCGAAGAGCCGCGTCGGCATGGGTGTCGCGATCATCGGCGGACTCATGTTCTCGCTGGTGCTGACGCTTTATGTTATCCCGGCACTCTACTCCTATCTTGCCAAGAAGAAGGTAAAACGTGTGAAGGTAAACGTGTCACTGCCATTGCAGCCAGTGCATGTAGCAGCAGGTGCGGAGCTTGAGCGAAAGCCCGTGCTCACGAATTCGTAGAGACGCGCTACAGCGCGTCTCCTGAGAGCTTCGGGCGGCCGCGAAGCTCGGAGTTGACCGAAATATTCCAGAGACGCGCTGTAGCACGTCTCTACGTTTTTGGTGCGGTCTCTTCGCTATGCCTGCGGCCGTGTCTTGTCATGCGCTTCGTGCTGCGCAGCCGCTTCGGTCCGTACCAGAGCCAGAAGCCAGTGACGGAGAACGTGATCAGCGCGGTGCTCATTATCATGGTGTAGCCAAGTTTGAACTGTTCGTCTTCAGTGCCGAGTGCATAGTCGAGGATAGAGCCATCGTGGATGTTCTCGATGATGTCAGAATTCCGCTGCTCGATATGCAACACTTTCGCTGTTGCCAGATCGAGTTGAATGCCAATATATCGATGGATGAAGACGAACTTCACCATCCCCTTCTCAGGCCGCGCATCGATGCGTTCGAGCTTCGTGCTTAGTGTCGGATCGATGCCATGCAGCGTAGCAATAGCGACCTGGTGCAGCGTATCCATCGGCAGCCAGTCCTTCATGTTCAGCGAAGAACCTTCATAAGACTTCGGTAGGATCACTCCACCCGTGTGCTTCTTCACTCCGAGGAGAAAGCCTGTCGTGCCGATAAGAAGAAAGAAAGCGAAGAGCAGCGCACCGCTCGTGCGGTGGATCTTGCGGGCTAGACGAAGCAGCTTCGCCTGCTTCTCGCGGGAGGTGGTGTTTTGAGAGGTTGTCACGATATTGCCAACGAGCGTTCACGGCAAATAAATTGCCGAGGTGTCTGCGTTCGTCAGCCTTAAAACAAAAGAGGCGCCACGAAGGCGCCTCCTGAAGAACTCCTTACAATCTCTTAGTTGCTAGAGACAGTCAGTCCACCAAGTGCTGCAAGCACATCATCGATATCGTTTGCGAACGACATTCCACTTCCGCCAGCAAAACAGAGCCCGACAGGATTATTGTTAGCATCAACCATCAGTGAACCGGAATCACCAGAGCGGATGAACGAGCCGCTTATTCCGATCTGCCCAACAAATCGTGCAACACCCCAAGTACCATAGTTGACGTCTATGATCACGTTAACTGACGCAACGGTACTCGATGTCAAGCC
>JBKJTP010000010.1:0-9049 GCA_046590195.1 Kapaibacterium sp. (SeqCode)
GTCAGGATAGGGCTCCATCTTCGTCGGTTCGCCGTAGACTGAAGTGAGCGCCGCCAATACCGGCTTTATATCCGAGGCTGGTCTAGGCTCGGTGTAGTACCGCTGCTGCTCCGGCGTGAGGACATCCGTGTTCGAGTACCAGTAGTAGGTGCGGATCGTGCTATCGGGATGCAACTCGACTGCGCCGTACCCGTAGTTGTCGTAGGAGTTCAGTGGGATGATCCTGAAGAGCCTGTTCTCAACGACCGGATTGAACAGCGCGGAGTGACCATGCAGGATCTTCTGCAACGAGTCTAGCCTGATACCAAGCGGCAGCGTGTGAACCGAATAAGGCTGCAGGGTCCGAGCTTGCTGCTCAGGTTGCTCGGGCTTCTCATTGTCGGAAGAGCAGCCGAGACAGCACAGTAGAATTATGAAGTAATAGAGGCGTCGCATCTAGAACTCAGCAAGCCAAGGAGGTGCCAAGATGAAACGCCTCAAAACAAAAAAGGCAGCCGAAGCTGCCTTTGTGTAATCCTACAGATATCTTACTTTTTCTTCTGCCAATCCTCGAAGAGTGAGGCAAGTGGCTTGCGGACCTCTTGTGGAGTGGAAAGCGCCATTTTGATGTGGAAGTCGCGCGTTGTAGGCTCCCAGAATACGAGCGGAAGCTTCTCGCCGCCGTAGGTGCCGTTGGACTCCTCATACTGACCGCTCGTGAAGAAGCCATCAGCGACGGTGTAATACATGTATGGTCCCGAGTCGTTGTGACGCGTGATACCCAGCTCTGCGAGATCATTGAACTCGAAGCTCACCTCGCCAATGAGCGTGCCGTTTTGCATAAACAGACGCTTCTTGACGTTCTTCATACCCTTGTTCTCGTTTTCGATCTTCTTGCCCAGATAGTACTCGTCGATCAAGCTGCGGAAATCCTCAGCGCTCACATCGAGCGTATCCCCAGGCGAGGATGAGATACCAGAGAACAGCATCACACCAGTGCCGGACTTGCCGTCGGTGTTAAGCTTCAAACGAATATCCTTAAATTCGGCAGTCAGGCAGCCAGTCAAAAGGCTGGAGCAAAGAAGGAGGAGGACAAATGCGGCAGACCGTAACTTCATCAGTACTTGAATGAGATCAGCAATAGCTCAGGTAAAACTTCCAGGGGTCAAAATACCCTGGTGTTGCGGACGAACTGATCGTCCTTCGGCAACAACAAGTTGCGGTTCAAGCGTTCAATATTGGCTGGGAGCGTAGTTGGGGGAGGAGCTCCCGACTACATACACTCTGCCTTAGAACGCGTGTATTACAGCATTCTGGGCAAAAGAAATCCATAGCGAAATTTTCACAGTAGCCGAGCTTGTTAGTCGCTAGTTCTCCCATAGAAATCATGCATTACTGGCTCGCGCAAACGTACGCAAAAGTCCAGGAATTTCTGACGCCCCAACAGATTGTCTGCACCACAAGAAGCTAACGGATCCAGAGCGGCCATAGAGCCGGTGAACGTGGCGGATCTGCCTGTCCGCATTGTCCACTATGATGCTGCCTTGCATAGGCAGCTCTGGGACTCGTTCGTTCTGACCTCGATGAATGGTACGGCTTTCCACCAGCAGCAATTCCTCAGTTATCACGCTAAAGGCAAGTTCAACTTTGAACACCTGCTGTTCTTTCAGGGCGAGCGCCTTGTCGCACTCTTGCCAGGAGGAAGCAAGGATGGGGAGTCCTACGAGTCTCCGATGGGCTCGAGCTACGGATCGTTCGTGGTCGAGGATATTAGCGCTGATACTGCGCTCTCGATCGTCGAAGCCTTTACGAGCTATCTGAGAAAATGTGGATTCAAGCGTACGTTCCTGACGAGCGCTCCGGTGATCTATCAGCCGATCCTCACGCAGAACCTCGAGTTCGCCTTGCTCTACAAAGGCTTCTTCTATCAGCGGCATTACATCTCACACGCGATCGATCTCACCCCGGAAGGCAAACCATTCGATCGCTTTCAGGCGACAGCAAGAAAATTTACGCGTCGTACGTACAAGCAATTCGCGGACGTCGCGATCCGCGAAGTGCAGCAAGATGAGATGGAAGAGGGACTAAAGCTCTTTTATCCGATCCTGCTCGAGAACAAAGCGAAGTACAATACAAAGCCGACGCACGATCTTGATGAGTTGCTTCGACTGAATGCGTTGCTGCCAGATCTGATGAAGCTCTTTCTCGTCTATAAAGGCGATCAGCCGATCGCAGGATCACTGCTCTTTATCGCGAACAAGCGCGTGGCTGTGATCTTCTATCACATGCTCTATTACGAGTACAAGGAGTTGCGTCCGATCTATCTCCTGATGGATCGCGTCACGAGTTGGGGTAAAGAGAACGGACTATCGTTCATCGATATCGGTGTGTCGCAGGACACAAGCGATGAGAACCCCATGACGCCAGCGCTCAGCCTCATCCGCTTCAAGGAGAAGTTCGATTCTCGCGGAGTGCTGCGATCGACACTATCTCTAGAACTCTAAACGTGCAACCCAAGCGCGTCAGTCTGCTCTTCCTCGGCGATCCGAAGCTGGATCGACGCATCCAGAGCTTCGCAAAGATGTTCGCGGAGAGCGGCTTTGCCCCAACGATCTATTACAGCATCCCGGGCAAAGCTGCAAGTGCACCGACGAACGGCTATGTCTCTCTGGGTTCGAGGCATGACTCAGGTCCACGACTCTTCCTCGGTCATCATGCAGCGTTGCGAACTAAGCTCGCAGAGATCGCCCATGCTGATGTGATCATCGCTTGCGATCTTTATTCCTTACGTGCTGCATCGCAAGCTAAAGAACGCAATAAGAAGTCGATATTGATCTACGATGCACGAGAGCTCTACACAGGGTTGCCGGCAGTTCAAGCGAAGCCCTTCGTGCGCTACGCATGGAAGAAGTGCGAGCATGATGGGATGCTCAATACCGATTTCATCAGCATCACTGCGCCGCACGATGCCGACGCGATCTTCCGTGTGCATTCATTCCTGCCTCGACCACTGCTGATCCGAAATATTCCGTTGCGCTCACCACAACCGCAACCAGATATTCCGTTCTTGCGAAGTCATGGCATCGCTGAAGGGGATAGGGTTGTTGTGTACATCGGAGGTCTGCAAACTGATCGGGGACTCGAAGCATCGATCGTTGCGATGAATCAATTACCGGAGAACTACAAGCTCCTCCTAGTGGGAAGCGGTGCGATAGAATCCTCACTGAAGCAGCGAGCTACAGGACTGGGCAACCGCGTGATCTTCGCTGGTTCGATCGAGCAGGAGACAGTGATGCCGATACTAGCTGCGTGCGATGTCGGGCTCTCGCTCATTCAGGCGAACTCTCCGAGCTACGAACTGGCGTTGCCGTCGAAGATCTTTGAATACCTGTATGCAGGCCTGCCGGTCGTTTCTACTGAGTTGAAGCACGTCGTTGAGCTCTTCGATCATCAGCCATACATGCATTATGTGAAGCAAATGGACGGAGAGCTCATTGCGTCTACGATCACACAAGCCATTGAGAGCAAGACTTCGCTCGGTGATGCGATCGCTCAGGCAGCATCGCAGTATTCATTCGAGTCGGATTTTGACAAGCTGAAGGTGCTGCTCGAAGAAAGGCTGGCTGAGCGCAGATGATCTACTTCCTGCTGGTCTTCCAGCAATTGCTCGCAAGCAGCACGCATATCATCGGGCAAGATGTTGGGAAGCATGTCGATCCTTCGATCGTGCTGCTCTTCAGGGCCACTATTGCGTCCGTCGCGTTCTTGCTGATCATCGTTGCGAAGCGCGAAAGTATCAAGACGATCGAGAAGAAGGATTGGTGGCGCATCATTGCGCTCGGAGTATTGAACGTGCCGATCAATCAGGCGCTATTCCTCGAAGGCTTGCAGTTCACAAGCGCAGCGAACAGTGCATTGCTGTACGCGATGACACCCGCGCTGGTCTTTATCCTGACGCTTTTCATCCACCGCGAAGCGCCGACGAAGTGGAAGATACTTGGCATCGTGATGGCATTTGTTGGTGTGGCGATGATCATCTTCGAGAAGGGTGCATCCCTTTCATCCGATACCACGCTTGGTAACTTGATGATCTTCGCAGCGGTCATTGCGTGGGCGCTCTACACGTTGATAGGCAAGCCGCTGGTTGAGAAATATGGCGCGTTGAGAACGACCGGCCTGAACATGGCCGTCGGTGCCCTGATCTATCTCCCGATCGGCATCATGACCTCGAACCTCAGCGAAGTATCGAGCATCTCGTTCATCTCGTGGCAAGAGATACTCTATATGGCGCTGATCGCATCGGTACTCAATTACTTTCTCTGGTTCTATGCGCTCGGGAAGCTCGAGACCTCAAAGGTCGCGATCTTCCAGAACCTGCAACCTGTCATGACGACTGTGCTTGCATTGATCCTAGGCACAGCCAGCATCACGCTCAACTTTGTCGCAGGTGGGGTGTTGGCTCTTATTGGTGTTATACTAGTTCAGTTAGCATGACAGCTTTTCATAGGACCTATAGGACTTATGTGTCCTATCTGGTTTTGTTGCTTGGCGTTATCGGTTGCGGCGAGCCAGCCGAGGAGCCCCTGACCCCGATCCCGTTCATCCTCCATCAGCCTGAGGCGAGCGTCTTGCGGCAGCTCGATTCGGCGGGCTATAAGGTCCGTGAGCACATCCCGAATGAGCAGCTAGGGGATAGCATACCGGTGGCTGGGCTGCCCGGTGTCACGACCTACTTCTTCCATCCAGACGGCATCTGGCACGGGATCCACTTCTCCCGTACCGACTCCAGCTTCAACGACTTCCGGATGCTGCGCACCCGGATGGAGATGACCTATGGCAACGCTGTCGAGCTGATCCAACATCCCCAGGAGAAGCAGGGCTACGCGGTCTGGAAGCCGACGAGCGGTCAGGTCCGGCTTGTGAGGCTCTCGGCTTCGCGAGGGGCGCTGCAGCTCTTTATCGCAGATTCGAGCGCGCTGCAAGGGTCGTGAGCCCAGAGATAAATAAATTTTCCCAGACTCTTGACTTTGGTCTCAGAATGTTGTATATTTGCAGACCAACCGTACGAAACAGTACAATCCCGCACGATATAGCACTTTAGCTACCGCTTTTTAGATACAATCGAGCTGAGAAACTGACTGCACAGGGCCCATGGGCTTCGCAGTCAGAAACAGGGCATTCTTTTGTGCCCTAAGCCCGAGTGTAACTTTTGGCCCTCCTTGAGGTTCTTAATAAAGTATTCGGAAACGTAAGTTTCAAACGCGAAGGCATCTGCTCATGGGTTCGCTTTGCGTCCACCCTTAAACATACAGTTCAGCTACGCATCTTTGATACTGCTCTGAGCGGTCTTTGGGAATCTCAGTGACTGGGATCACCCGCGAGGACGTCTGCTCAATTACTCTGAGCCCTGTTCCCCAGTTCGCTGGCGAAACAGGCACTTGACACAACCAAGGGACACCCGCTACGGCTATCACTCAATCATCTCTTGAGCGGTCGGAGCAAGCAAGTATCACTAGACACAACTGAACGCGTATGTCACAACTCCTCCAAGGCCAGCAGACCTCTCAGCACTCTCTTCCGGTTACGCCATATACCACTGGCCTCCCCGATAATCGTCGCGCATCGAAGAACTCAAGCTTTGGCTCAAGCTCCGTGCGAGCGATGCAGCCCGAGCAACCGATGCTCACGCGAAGCATGGAGAACCCGCTCACAGGCATGCTCTCCGACGAGCTCTTCAACACACTGCTCGCAAACGATCTGCTCAACGAGAAGGCACTCCGCGACTTCATGATCCGCCAGCAGTTCAAAAAGCTCAAAGCAGAATCGAACCTGCGCACGATGGATGTCATGAACGAGATCCAGCGGATGTATCCGTACTTGCAGTTGGACACGATCCGCAAGATCGTCTATCGTGTCTATCCAACCAGCGGCAAGAAGCCGATGCTCTGAGTTAAAGTGATCTTAAGATATTTGCAGAAGCCGGCGATGACGCTGGCTTTTGTTTTTCTATGACACAAATAGATCTCGGATGCGTATATTGCGGCACTCCAAATTCAGCCTGCACATGTCTATCGTCCGCATCGCACTCGCCAACGTCCGATATCCTGATTCACCGCAGCACTCGATCGAACTCGCAGCACAAGCCATCACGGAGGCCGGTGCAAACGGCGCAGCCATCATCTGCTTTCCCGAAGCATATATCCCAGGCTATCGCGGACTCGGCATGATGCCGCCACGAGTGGACCAGGCATTTCAAGAACGCGCATGGAAAGAGATCGCAGAAGCTGCTAAGCGGGCGAACATCGCGGTCATACTCGGCACAGAAAGGATCGTGGATGGAGAGGTTCGCATCACAGCACTCGTGATAAATCGCGACGGTACGCAGCAAGGCGCACAGGACAAGGTGCAACTCGATCCGTCAGAAGAAGCGCTCTATACGGCAGGGACGAATCCGGGTCAAGTTTTCGAAGCAGGGCAGTTACGCTTCGGAATTGCGATCTGTCATGAGGGCTTCCGCTATCCCGAGACTGTCCGCGCAGCCGCAAGGCAAGGCGCGCACATCGTCTTCCATCCACACTATTCGAATTTGGAAGAAGGTGCGCATCGGCCTACGACCTTCGCAGAGCAGGGCAACAGCTTCCACGAAAAAGCCATGTTATGCAGAGCAGCGGAGAACACCTGCTTCATCGCAGCCGTCAACTACGCGTCCGAAGGCTCGCCGACGACTTCAGCAGTGATCGATCCACACGGCAACCTCATCACGTATCAGCCTTACGGTAAAGAGGGGATACTCTACGCAGACATTGACACATCGCTCGCAACGGGATTCCTCGCGAAGCGCTATAAGCCTCAGGTGGCGTAAGCTATTCGGGTTTTGCACCCATGCTCGCGATCAAACCTAAGAATGCATCGCGCACGGATTCAAACATCTCCTTGAACGGCTCCTGCATTTCGGAGATCGGGCCATCCGAGCTCGTCCTCGCGTCAACATAGAGCTTTTCGCCGATCATCCCGAGCGCCGCGCTGAGGTAGGCACCGAGGTCTTCAACGTCCTCTGCGGTGCTCTCACGGTTAACGAAATACTCTTTGGCCAACACCGGCCCCATCGACGCCCAATTCGCTTTTGCTTCTGCTTGTGTGATCATGCTGCAAAGATACGGAATGAAGCAGTATGAATAATTGAGGAGGACCTATGCCCGCACTCTCTGATATCCTCGGAGAGTCATTACGCTCGTGCGTCAAGCTTAAATCGGTACAGTTACTCTAATGCGCTATCTTTGATAAGTGGCAATGTGATGATAACGCTTGTGCCTTTACCGACTTCTGATTCGATGCGTATCGTACCGCGATGTGTGGTGACGATACGCTTGACTGTTGCTAGGCCGATGCCGTGGCTTTGATCCTCCCCGTCATGACTATTGGAGCCGCGCTCGAACAAGTCAAAGATTTTAGCGAGATGCTCGGTCGGGATTCCGATACCGTTATCCGTCACAGTGAACTCTACGTCCTGGCCTGCTTTGTTTACAACGACATCAATACGGGGCGTAGATGATTCGTTATACCGTATGCTGTTGTTAATGAGATTGAGAAATACCTGCTCAAGCAGAACACGGTTGAACCGGATCAACGGCACATTGATCTCGTACTCAACATTCAGCGATGATTGCGAGATCAAAGGACCCATCTCGCTGAAGAATGTGGCAAGATCGATATCCTCGAAACCACTGGACACTTCGATCGACCTCGAGTAACTGAGAACTCCATCGATTAGGCTCTGAATGCGGTGCGCCGAGGCTGTATTACCCTCAAGTAACGAGATGCATTCCTTGTCGATCGTGTCGCCCTCCATTTCTGCCAACAGATCATTCGTCATCATGATATTCGTCAGCGGTGACTTGATATCGTGCGCCACAACCATCGCAAATTTGTCCAGCCGCTCGACCTGCGTCTGAAGTTCATCACGAGTCTGTTCAAGTTCAAGGCTTCGCTTTCTTAGCTGCAGCAGTGTCGTCACATGACGAGCGAGGATACGCAGCGCTTCTTCCTGATCACTCGTAAGAACGCGTGGCTTCTGATCGATCACGCAGACCGTACCCAGCGGATGACCACGCTCACTTACCATCGTGGCACCGGCATAAAAGACAATGTTTGGTGTACCGACCACGAGCGGATTCTGACGGAATCGCTCATCGATCCGCGAGTCCTCAACGCTGAAAACATCCTGACTCCCAACGATCGCATGATCGCAGAAGCTCTTGGGGCGTGGCGTTTCGCTAGCGTCGATACCACGCCTCGACTTAAACCACTGACGCGTCTCATCGACAAATGAGACCAACGCGATCGGAGTCTGACAGATCAGCGAAGCAAGAAAGGTAATGTCATCGTATTCCTGCTCAAGCTCGGTATCAAGGATCTTGAGCGAGCGAAGCTCCGCAAGCCGCTCATCTTCATCAAATTCCGCAATAACTGAAAGCATAGGGAGAGAGAATGAGCTAAAGTGAAGTGAAAGGAGACTTCACTAACAGCAAGGTCTTAGCCGCGTTCAGACAACCGAACGCTGAGAAAGGCAGTTGCTGCTGAACGTGAAGTTCTGGTTCGTATATTTGATGAGAGTAAACTCAATACTGAACCCCATATGACTAAAGTGATCTACTCCATCAATCTCACTGCGGATGGCTGCTGCGATCATACCGCACTGGACGGAAACGACGAGATGGTCGATTATGCGACCGAGCAATTCCAGGGCATCGATCTCGTCGTATGGGGACGCAAGACTTACGAGCTGATGGTCCCGTACTGGACAGATGTTGCGCGCGATCAATCCGGGACACCGTCGGAGAATGCGTTCGCGACGAAGCTCGCCGAGATCCCGAAGGTGATCTTCTCCAAAACATTAGAGAACACTGAGAGCAATGACAGGATCAACCGTGGAGATCTGAAGAGCGAATTCCTCAAGCTGAAAGAGCAGCACAAGAATATCTCGGTCGGTGGCGTAAGCCTTCCATCACAATTGATCGCGATGGGCCTGGTCGACGAATTCCGCTTCCTCGTCCATCCCGCGATCTTCGGC
>JBKJTP010000296.1:0-31510 GCA_046590195.1 Kapaibacterium sp. (SeqCode)
GATCAAAGCGAACAGGCAATGCACACGTGAGCACGGGTTGAGCTAGACCCTATGCGAGAACAGAGATAAGACTCTGTACAAAGATAAGACACAAAACTAACAATGCCCTGAGGCATCGCTGCTTGCGCAGCTTTGCTTCAGGGCATTGACCTTCTTATTGACCTTCTTGCGTATGCTTATGATATGCTATTTGAGGAGGACCACTTGGGTGTGGGCAACGCCACTTTCTGTGACGATGCGGCATAGGTAATTGCCCTCGGGGAGGCTCAGCGCAGGGATCTGGACCGTGTTCGGGCCTTGCGGCATATGCCCACTTTCGAGTTCGAGTATCGATCTGCCTGTCAGATCATAGAGATCGGCTCGGACATAAGACGACTTCGCCAAAGTGAAGCTGACCTTCGTTGAAGTTGCAAACGGATTTGGGTACGCCTTCAAACCGATCTCCTTCGTGAGATCGCGATCCACCGATGCTTGCGGCGTGATCTGACGAGTCCAGACGCTGTTCTCGTTGCTTCCCGCATAGAGCGTGCTGCCAAAGGGGAAGAACTCGGTTACATCTACCCCCATCGGACCCGCGATGGGTGCACTTGTCCATGTCTCACCTGTCAGCAGATAGGAGCGCGGATCACCTATCATGTTGTGGCTCTTGAGATAGATCGTGTCATTGATCGCGAGCAAGGCCTGATGATTCTCTAACTCGGATTGAAGACCCAAAGCAAATGTCTGCCAGGTTGCGCCAGCGTCAGTTGAGCGGAACATCGAGCGCATTGAAGCCAGGATCATCAGATCACCGTTGCGCCAAAGGTCGACGAGTCTATCGCTGGTTGGATCGACGCTCATCATCTTGTTCCAGCGATCGCCGTTGTTCGTCGAGCGATACAAGCCATCGAGAGCCAGTGCGAACTGCGCGTCATCGAATGCCTCGATCTTGTTGATCGGCACATCTGCGAAGCCATCGTTGCTCAGGCCACGGTTCACGGCTTCCCAGTTATCTCCGTTGTCGGTCGAGCGATAGATGCCGCCGCTATTCCAATGCGAGTTGCCGTGGAATCCGAATATATCGTAGAACCCTGCGAAGACCGCCGTGCTGTTTGCGGAGACGCAGCTCATGTGATAGAGGTCCTCGTTGATGCCGCTGTTGCTTAGCTCCCATGTGAGACCATCATCCGTTGATCGGCGCACGCCATCGAGTGATTCTGCATAAGCCACGCCATGTCCGGCGGTGAGATCTTCCGAGTAAAAGTCGCCTGTCTTCGTCCACTCATCGCCAGCTGTCACAGTGCGGAAGACTCCGTTTTGCGCTGCCGCAAGTACGCCCTTCCGAGCGACAGCAAAGTCGCCGACGGTTGAGAAGCGGAAGTCCTGACCAACTTTTGTCCATGTGATGCCTCCGTCGTTCGAGAGCTCGACTCCATCAGCACTCGTCGAGTAGAGCTTGCCGCCATAGCCCTGAATGTTTTTGCCAACAAGATGCGCGGCCTTGGTCCACTCTTCTTTACTAAAGTCGAACTCGTAGACCATCTGGTCGGTCACGCCATAGAGCTTACCGTTGGCTTCGATGAGACTCGACATGTTTGGATAGTCACCGCCGTACGCTGGCAAGCCATCGCACTCTTTCTTCCACTCGTTGTCTTTGTCGATGTAATAGACGCCTTCATTGACGATCGAGACCCACACTGTGTACTCGTTAGCATTTGCATTGTGTACTGTTGCCATCGATGACATCATCGAGCTCGCGGGCAACCCGTTCTCACTACGCGTCCACGTTTCTCCGCGATCTGTTGAAGTGAAGAATCCGGTAAAGCTACCTGCTGCGAACATCCGCTTTCCTGCGCCTTCTTTATCAACATACCCAATGACGGTCGCAGATTGCCCTGTCGCGCCGCTGTAATTCCAGTTGTCGCCAGCGTCCGTTGACCGATAGACCGAATCATTCGCGATGAAGTATAGTGCATCACGCCCGCGAACGATCGGTGAGTATAGCGTGCTCATCGATCCACGCACGACAGGCACCCATGAACCACCAAAGTCATACGACTGGTAGAGCCCGCTGTAGCTTTGCGCGAAAAGGATATTGCCTTGCGCCGTGAGGCTTGTCAATCCTTCGATCCCGCCGAGTGGCGTCCATGTTGGAGCCGCGGATGTCATTCGATAGAGATTGCCATTCCAAAGACCGGCGACGACGCTGCTGCCATCGGTGCTTGCCGCGACGGATCGTACATTTCCGCCTTCAGGGCCGGAGGTCTGCTTCCAGCCATTCTGCGCGATCGCATCACCTAGGCTACAGTATAGAACAAAGAGAAGAGAGAGATACCGCATATATTGAAAGAGTGCAGTCAGGTGGATGACCTTTCATCCTGCCTGCTGCACTCTTAGACACACGAATTCTGAGAGAATTACAAAATATCTCCCGGCGTACTTCTGACGTTATTTCTGATTTTCAACGCCTGTACCGTAATGCGGCATACGTAGCTCCACTGGTTCTTTCTTCTTCTTTCTGCCAGCCCGCATCTTCAGGTTGAGCATCTCGACCAGTACAGAGAATGCCATCGCGAAGTAGATGTAGCCCTTTGAGATATGCTGTTCGAATCCTTCGGCAACGAGCGTTACACCAATAAGCAGCAGGAATGCCAGCGCCAGCATCTTGACCGTCGGGTGTTTGTGTACGAAGTTGCTGATCGGTGACGCAAAGACCAGCATGAAACCAACGGCGATGACGACAGCTGTGATCATGATTGATATCTGATCAACCATGCCGATAGCGGTGATCACGGAATCGAGCGAGAAGACAATATCAAGCAGTGTGATCTGAATGATCACGGAAGCAAATGATACAGCCTTACGGTCGGTCTCCTCTTCCTCACCCTCGAGCTTATTATGGATCTCTGTCGTCGCTTTGCCAAGCAGGAAGAGACCTCCGAGTATAAGTATCAGATCGCGGCCGGAGATATCCTGACCCAGCAATGGAAACAGCGGACTCGTAAGCCGCATGATCCATGAGAGCGACAGCAGCAAGAGGATGCGCATGAGCATCGCCATTGCTAGGCCGAGCGTGCGTGCCTTCTTCTGCTGATCCTGCGGCAGCTTGCCGGAGAGTATCGAGATAAAGATGATATTGTCAATGCCCAGGACGATCTCGAGGACCGTCAGCGTCAGTAACGCGATCCAGGCTGAGGGATCAGAAAACCATTCCATGTGAACGTCGAAGTAAGATAGAGAAAAGATGGGTGCATGATCGCAGCACCTGAGTGCATGATCGCAGCACCGTTGAAAGTCCTACAAAATTACGGGTACAATGAGGAAGCACCACAAAGCGACCAAGATGGCAGCTATGATATCAAGAAGCACACCCGTACGAGCCATCTGGGGTATCGTTACATAGCCCGAGCCGAAAACGATCGCATTTGGCGGCGTTCCGGCAGGCAAAGCGAAGTCGCAGCTGGCCGCCAGCGTAACGGTGAATAAAGCTGAGTTGACGATCGCAGGGCTGACCGTCTCACGGATCACAGCCAACATCACCGCTGTCGTCGCAGTGTTCGATGCCACAGCTGAGAGACCGACGCTCGAGAAGCTCGTCAGCAAGATCTGCGAGAGATCGGTCAGAGTCCGGAGTGCGATGAGCTGCTCCGCTATCCAGCCGGAGAGGCCGCTATTTTGTATCCCTGCCGCCATTGCAAAGCCGCCACCGAGCAGGAGCAATGTCTCCCAGGGCACTGTCTTGAGCGACGCGCCGGTCAGCACCTGTTTGCCACGTGAGCGGAGGGCGATGAGCACGAGTGCCGCGATCGTCGAGACGCCGCCCTCGATGTGGGCGGTCGTCAGCTTGTCAGCGATCACAGGTCGCAAGAGATCGGCTAGCTCTTTCGCGAAGATCCATGCAGAAGCCGTTAGAATAAAGATGAACAACACCTTCTGCTCTTCTCGCTTGATCTTGCCGAGTGCAAGGAGCTCGTCCGAGATGACATCGCGCTCGATCTCGTCGTGCAAGCCATCCTTGCGAGCAACACGCCAAAGCATGTACCACGCTAGCGGCAGCATCATGAGTACGAACGGCAATCCGACCGCCATGAACTGCAAGAAGCTGATCTCCACGCCCATCTGACTCATGAAGCCGGAGAACTGTGCGTTCGGAGCGGTGCCGATCTTCGTGCCGATGCCGCCGATGTTCGAGCCATACGCGATCGCAAGCATGATCGCCATTCCGTAAAATGGCAGACGCTCTCTCTTCAACTGATGTTCGAGCTGCGCGACGATGGCGATACCGATCGGTAGCATCATCGCGGCCGTTGCCGTATTCGAGATCCACATCGAGACGAACGCGGTCGCGCAAAGGAAGCCGAGCAGCAATCTCTTGGGCTCTGTCCCGATCGCGGCCATTACTTTTAGCGCAATCCGGCGATGCAGTCCCCATTGCTGCATTGCTGCAGCGATGCACATTCCTCCGGCGAAAAGGAAGATGTATGGGTCGAAGTAAGGCTTGATCGAATCCCACGTGTCGCCGGCGAGCCCTTTGCCGAATACACCAAGTAACGGGAAGAGGATGAGCGGGACGCAAGCGGTGTAATAGATCGGCAGCGCCTCCGTGAGCCACCAGATCGCCATCATCAGCGCAGTCGCGGCTGCAAATGCAGGACGTGCGCCGAACTCACCGTAATGATGTAGTGGCGAATCGATGAATGCAACGGCGCAAAAAAGCAGGAGGCCGATAGCAAAGGGTATCGGCTTTACAGGAAGAGACTTCATTCAGGAGCAAGCTAACAACAGACGAAGATACGACCCTTTGAAGCGTTGCTAATGTAACGCGAAGAACAAAAAAAGCCGCCCATTCCTGGGCGGCCTGATCTTGCTTACTATCTCTCGTTGGAGCTTACTGATGTACCATCGAGCTTGAACCTACCGACGATCCGCTATAAGTGCGGTCGTGGGTTAGGTTGTTCGTGTCGATCCCATCATCCTCGAGCAGACCGAAAAGGCTGCTTACTGGATCTGTGACTGGCTTCATAAAACTACGGACGCTGCTAATGCGCGACAATCCATAACCGATACCCGTCAAACATACGCCACCAATGACGTAGCCCCAAAACCCGATACCGCTGCTGCTCGACGAACGGCTACGCGATGAACGCGAGCGGCTGCTTCGCGAGCTGCTGCTTGGTGATGTCGAACGCTTACCACCGCGACTACGCGATGACGAGCTGGAGCCTGAACCGCTTGAACGCTTTGAACTTGAACCGCTTGGCGTTGAACGCTTAGTTGATGAATTTGAACTTCTCATGATATTTTCCTCCAATAGTAGTTGATAGTCATTCTCTGCGCTGATCCGTTGAAACGATCACTGATCGGTCATCTCGAATTAACTTCCTCATAAGAGGACGTCCCCTCATTGAGGACGTTCGAATGTCTGTTTTCAATGTGTCCCGATACGCGAGACACTAAGTAATGGTACAACGCACATGCCATACCGGAATCTGCATCGCATGGAAAAATATTGCGAATAGAACTTGCCTTTAATCACCTAGAGCTCAACAAATCTGAAAGCGATGTTCACCTTGCATGCTTTCATTTATGTCGCGAGTACCTTTGACATTTCATATATTCTCAGGTCAAGTTGCTTCTTATTCGCGATGACAACATCAAGAGGTGTTGTAGCTATTTCACCTTTAAGTCTTCCAACGAGTACACCATATTCTCCGGCGATCATACATTCAACAGCCTTGACACCAAACTGCGTAGCGAGCAGGCGATCGAATGCCTGAGGCGTGCCGCCGCGCTGCACATGACCGAGCGTCGTAACGCGCACGTCGAAGCCAACGCCATTCGGTTTCTCTTTCAGGAATGACGCCAGTTTCTCTGCGTCATACTTCGCGCCTTCAGCAACTACTACAAGTCCGTGCGTCTTGCCTCGGCTATAGGCATCGATCAGTTCTTGTGCGACTGCATTAGGATCAGTCTCCACTTCAGGAATGACCACTGTCTCTGCGCCTCCAGCAATACCAGCCATCATCGCGAGATATCCGGAATCTCTTCCCATCACCTCGACAAGGAAGGCACGCTGATGTGAAGAGGCTGTCACTTTCAAGCGGTCGATCGCTTCGAGTGCGATGTTCAGAGCGGTATCTACACCGATCGTTATCTCGGAGCCATATAGATCATTATCGATCGTTGACGCAATCCCTACAACAGGAAAACCCAACTGATGCAGCGCATGCGAGCCCGTCTGCGAGCCATTGCCACCGATAACGATCAAGCCGTCGATACCTTGTTTTGCTAAATTTGCGAGCCCTTTCTTTCGGCCTTCGTCAGTTTTGAATTCGAGCGACCTAGCGCTGCCAAGCATCGTGCCGCCCTGCTGAATGATGCCGCCAACGCTCCGCGCCTTCATCGAGAAGATCTCATCATCGATCAATCCCTGATAGCCATAGCGGACTCCATACATCTCCAGTCCATTCGCGCAACCCATCCGCACTGCTGCACGGATCGCTGCATTCATACCTGGCGCATCGCCACCACTTGTCAGTATCGCTAGCTTCTTTATCACCTTTTGCATCATCCTTTTACTTGCCTCATCCTCTTACGAGCATATTCATCTTTTCAAACTCATCCGCGATCTCATTCTCGCCCGTCCCCCAATCATTAGCTCGCTTCAGCATCCACTTCTCTTCATGCGTCACACTTTCGCCGGGCTTCAGAGTTTTGAGTGGCGAAAGCGATTCGAGTTCTACGAATGATCCGCCTGTATAGATCTCGCAGTTCGAGTTCATGTCAGGGTACTCTAGCTGCTCGTGCGAGAACGACTTCAGGAATGCGAAGTCACCGACACGATATCCAAGCCAGCCTTGCTTGTTGCCAGCACCGATCTTTTGCGGATGCCCGTATTGCTCATCGACGCGTAGCGAGATGAGTCTCCTCCCCAGCGTCCATCGAGGATCGGTAAGGTCTGTGTAATGCCACAAGACCAGTGGACGCGCAGGAAGCAATTCCTCTGCGTGCGACTTATGCGGCTCCATTGGTAGGTATGCGGTGCCCCCGCCATTCATGATCGTCAGACACCATGCAGCAACGCGCTGCTCCTTGTCGGTCTCATTTGTCACAGTATGATTGAGTGTCAGCGCTTCGCCCTCAGTACACAAGATGGAGATGTGTTTACGGAAGCCTGCTGCATCTACTGGGGCAATGAGCTCGATCGCGTCATCATCTTCTTCGATCTCGATCGGCTTGTCGTCAGGCGCGTAACTAAGAGGCTTTGCTTCCGGTGCGACCCAGAGTCGGTGACCGCCGAGCGGCCGCCACGTACCGTACTCAGTATCGACAGCAGCGTCGGGGTGCTCGCCAAATACGCTGGGTCCGCCGACAAATCCAAATCGCAGGATGCGCGGTCCGAAGCTCTCGGTAAGGGTAAGCGAGTATGGACCGATCTCTACTTCGATGCAGTCGATGTCGTGCTGACGTGTCTCGCGAAATTTCATTCCAGGTTTGCTGCTTCCTTCTTGTGTCGATCGAGCGCTTGCTTGAGCGTCTGCTCCGCCTCGCCAATGCCTAGGCAGCCAAGCACTTTGAACTCCTTACCCTTCACCAAATTGTATGAGATGAAGAAGTGCTCGATCTGCCTTGTGAGCGTCCTGTTCAGCGAGCCGATGTCGAGGATATCATGATAGACCTCGCTCTTCATCGCCACGGCAATGAGCCGATCGTTGCGGGTCTTTTTGCCATTGCGTTCGGTCTGCTCCGCTTCGATCACACCGATGAGGCGCGAAGGAATGATGCAACCAGGAAAAGCGGGCTCATCCATGAGCACGAGTACGTCAAGCGGATCATTGTCTCCGCCTAGCGTCTCCGGCACGAAGCCAAAGTCATAAGGAAATACGGCTCCAGCCGGCAGCAATCCTGCCAGCTTGAACGTGCCATATTCCTCTTCGAACTTGTATTTGTTGCGATGGCCTTTGGGCGTTTCGATCACAACGTTGAGTTCGCCACGTCTATTGTAAGGCCCTAATTTTTGAAAGGTCAGTTGGGTCATCGTCCATCTCGTTAGCAAAAGATGGGCAAAGTTACGGGCTCTGAGCGGGGTTCTGTGGGATTCCTTCGATTCGCGGGATTCTTGGTCCATCAGTTGGCTCGGGATCATCCGATCTGAAACCATTGGACAGAGAATAAGGTAGAGCGGCAGCAAGATGAATTCTACCCTCACCGCAAAGTCTTTTCGCGAGCGACTTGAGCAGCCTGTCGATCTGGCGAAGCTCGAGGCGAGCTTTGTTCCGCCGCCTCATTTTACGAAAGCGAGCTTTGAGAATTATATTCCGGACAGGGCCTATCCTGCGCAGGCAAATGCATTGAAGCAACTTCGTGCGTATGTGCATGATATCAAGCTTGAGCATCCCAACGTACTGCTTCGCTTGCTCGGACGCAAGCCGAAGAAGGATCTGCCTCACGGACTCTACCTCGATGGCGGCTTTGGTGTTGGCAAGACGCATCTGCTTGCTGCGGCCTTCCATGCATATCACGGCAAAAAAGCCTATCTCTCCTTTCAGGAGCTGATGTTCTATGTTGGGCTCAAGCGCCTCAACGAGGCAGTGGCATCGCTTTCCAACTTGGGTTTGCTGATCATTGATGAGTTTGAGCTTGATGATCCTGCGAACACGCGCATCGTTACAAACCTGCTTGATCAGTTATTCGCCAAAGGTGTCCATGTTCTTACGAGCTCGAACACACCGCCCGGAGCACTCGGCGAAGGCAAGTTCTCGGTCGAGGCATTTGCCAGAGAACTGGGTGAACTCGTTGCGCACTTTCAGGTCGTCAAGGTCGATGGCGAAGACTATCGGATGGCGCATTCGCAATCGAGTCATGGATCACAATGGATCATCGGTCAAGCGACGAACGCCACAGCTCAGATCGAATTCGACTTTGAGGAGTTGCTCGCTCTTCTCTCAAGCGCGCATCCGATGCGCATGCGGCAAAGTCTGCATGGGATCAAGAGCCTGTCGCTCAGAAACGTTGTTCCGATCGAAGAGGCGCACCACGCTTTGCGGCTTGTCTACGTCATAGACAAGATCTACGACAACGACGTCGACCTATTTGTCTCAGCGACAATGCCACTGGACGAGCTCTTCCAACAGCGCTACTTTCATGGTGGTGATACCAAGAAATTCCTTCGCGCGCTATCCCGTCTCCAGGAGCTGACGAGCGCCTGACGCTCTGCAGAAACGGCAAAATTGCCCGCCAACCATTTCAAACAGTAAAATTTATCAAAAACGGATGAGGCAAACTTGCATTTTAGCCCGCATAACAGGGGCTAATTTCCATTGGAATCTCAATTGGTCTGTCTTTTGAAAGCATATTATGCAATTAGCAAACTCGCTGAGGATCTGAGGGTAGTATCCCAAGGTGCCCAAGGCGCAGACCAAGTAGGTTTGGACCCCAGGGTCCGGCTGCGCGGTCAAGGGGACGTAGAGTCCAGGCCCAGGGCATATGCCCAAATGGCAATGATCTAGGATCACTCGCTGGATAGCGCCGGCAGGGATCATCGGGTAGATCGTCAAGTGCAAGGGGCCGAATCACAGGGGACGCTTTTTCGTACAGTAATACTGATCGAAGAAGCAGCGAATTGATACTAATATTGGGGAAACAGAATATGTCACTATATATTGAGCGTAACAGCATGGGTGGTGCGAGCCAGGAGCAGCCACACGGTGATCCGCAACACCGTGGCTCAAGCCACGAAATGAAGTCGAATCAAGATCCACAGCGCGCACCGTACCCAGGCGCAGGTCAGGGTACAAATCCTGGTGTGGGCATGAATCAGGGTGGAATGAACCAAGGTGGTTCGAATCAGAGTGGTATGCAGCAGAACGGAATGAATCAAGGTGGTATGGGTGGCTTGCAGCAGGGCTCAATGCCTGGCGCAGGAGCACAGTCAGGCGGTACGGATTACCGCGATGACCTTCGCACACTTCTCGATAAGGCACACGCTGAGAAGGGTCTTACCCGTTACCGTTTGTGTAAGCAAATGGGTATCGATAGCGGTACGCTCTCGAACGTGCTTGCAAAGCGCCGTCATTTCTCATTAGAGAAGCTTGAGCAGATCTTGCATTTGCTTGGATACCGTCTCTCCTTCACACAGGAAGGTCAGGCATCTTAAAGGCTAAAAGCCTTATCTCAGGCACCTAGACTGATCGGCTTCAGCCGATCATGATATAAGTGTCACAAAGACTGAAGTGGGATCGTCAAAGATCCTGCTTCAGCTTTTTTATTTCCACTTCCGAAAGTTGGCGATGTTCACCAGGTCGCAAGCCTTCGAGAGTCAACTCACCGAGCGATTCTCGGATCAATCGCAATGTTGGAAAGCCAACTGCCGCTGTCATCTTCCGCACCTGACGGTTCTTACCCTCGGTGAGCGTGAGACTGATCCACGATGTCGGGATGCTCTTACGGAAGCGAATGGGCGGAATTCGTTCATCGATGTTCGGTGGATCGATCCTCTCTGCGTGCGCAGGCTTTGTTCGATAGTCGCCGATCCTCACTCCTGACGCCAGTTGCTGAAGTGCCACTTCGGTGATCTCCCCTTCTACCTCGACAAGATACGAACGGCGATGGCCATGATCAGGATCGAGTAGAAGCTTGATCAGCGGTCCATCATTGGTGAGTAAAAGCAATCCTTCGCTATCGCGATCGAGCCTTCCCGCAGCATAGATATCCTTCGGCAGACCGAACTCAGCTAGCGTACGCTGGCCGAGATGATCCTGCGTGAATTGCGAGAGCACATCATACGGCTTGTTGAGCAGTATGACCACATCGGGTGTTCTATCCCTCTTCTTTACAAGTCCTGATCCCGCTCTAATCGCCATTGATTGATGTTCTAACGCTGCACACTCAGCATAGAACCACAGAATGAACGTCCTCGTCCTAAACTCTGGATCATCTAGTCTAAAATTTCAGGTCATTCGTACCGGTCTCGATGAGATCCACTCGAACACAGACCAAACACTGGCATCCGGCATCCTCGAACGTATCGGCTCGCAATCGCTGATCACGCTTCACAATGCGGTGACGGGCAATACGGCGAAGTCAGCCACGCCAATACGCGATCATCGCGCTGCGATCGACCATGTCCTGCGCTGGCTGGTCTCCCCGGCTGCTGGTATCGAAGGATTAACAACGCTTTCCGACATTCATGCTGTTGGACATAGAGTCGTACATGGCGGCGAGCGCTTCGCCAAATCAGTTGTGATCGACGATGAAGTACTGAAAGGGTTAGACGACATGATCGATCTCGCACCGCTTCATAATCCTGCTAACATTGCTGGCATTCGTGCTACGAAAGAGGTGCTAGGTGCAGGCATCCAACAGGCCGCTGTGTTCGATACTGCGTTTCATCATACATTGCCGGAGCACTCGTATCTCTACGCGATCCCGTATCAGTACTATCGCAGGTATAAAGTGCGACGATACGGATTTCACGGTACATCGCACAGGTATGTATCCTATCGTTATCGCACAGTGAAGAACATCCCGCGCGAGGAAGTCTTTGCGATCACATTGCATCTCGGTAACGGATGCAGCGCATGCGCTATCTCTCGGGGCAATTCGATCGACACATCAATGGGCATGACGCCTCTCGAAGGACTCGTTATGGGTACGCGCGCTGGCGATATCGATCCTGCTATCATGGATTACATCGCCCAAAAGGAAGGCATGTCGCTGCATGAGATCGAGTCGATCCTCAATCGCGCTTCTGGATTGCTTGGTATCTCGGGACTTACGCATGACATGCGCGAGCTCATCGACGAAGAGCGTGAGCACGATGATAGACGCGCACGACTCGCGATCGAGATCTTCTGCTATCGAGTGAAGAAGTACATTGGAGCTTATATCACGAGCATCCTCTCGTCAGGTGCTTCGCCAAAGGAGATCGCTATTATCTTTACGGGTGGTATTGGAGAAAACTCTCCAGAGATCCGCAAGCGCATCTGCACAGATCTCAATTGGCTTGGACTCGAATTCGACGATGAGTTGAACGAATCGATGGTGGGCGGCAAAGAGGGGCCGATCGGCAACGGGAAGTTGCGGCCCTACGTGATACCGACAAACGAAGAGCTCTTGATCGCGAGGGATACCGTACGTGCGATCAAACACATTCCGCAGCGTTACTGAGCCTTACACTTTCTGGGCGCGGGAGATGAAGTTCTCCGTCCAGATCTTGTGGCGCTTGCCTGTTTCGATGCGGCGGATGAGGCTTGCCTTGCGTGTAATGAACTTCCATGCGATCGCGCGCAGCACGCCCTTGATTCCTGTTGGCACTGGCGCTGTATCAGCGAAAGAAATATTATCGAAGCCGCACGCACGCAGCAATTGCTCGCTCGATCCTGCACTGAGTATGGTCATGTGCGTCAGATCGCCGAACATGATCTGATTCGGGTACAAACCTTCGCCATTGCACGTCTGATAGATCACGATGCCTCCGCGCTTGAGGCTGTAGTGAATGAGCTTGAAGAGATCGAGTAGTTCAAGCTTGGTGAAATGCTCGACGACGTCGATCATGATGATCATGTCGTACTCGTTCGAATGCTGAACGAGGAAATCGTTGACGTCTGCTGTGATCGCGTTCAATCCTCGATTGCGAGCGATCGCAGTCTGCTCTTCAGAGATATCTACGCCGACGACATTCGTGAATCCCTTTGACTTGAGGAATTGCATCGTACGGCCGGGGCCACAGCCAAGGTCGAGGATTGCAGCGGCTTTGGGTAGATCAGCAAAGAGTGGGAAATAGCGTGCATTGGACCAATGATCGTACGCAGTCTGAGCCTGCGCCGTCTCGTTCAAGTTCTCTTTCTTGAACGCGGAGACGTAGCCTTTGTAAAGCTCCTCACGAAAATCGCGCTGTGTATCGGTCACGCTCATAATTGATCACTCAAAGTTGCTTTCCGTAAATGCGATACGTCTTGTATCGCTCGCCTTGCATCAGTGCAGCAGCGCGGTTCATCGGTTCGTTATCTTCCAAGACCCATGATGCTTCGCCGAACATATAACCCTTCTTTAGGGCGCGCTCCATTGTTTCCCAATACAGCAGGCCGTCGATGCCGCGACCTCGCAATTCGGGCAGCACACCGAGCACCATGATGCGCAGTGTATCGATGTGCTTCTTCTTGGACATTAAAGAGAAGACACCGATCGGCAGATTCATTACACCCTTGGGAATGCGCCTGCCTGCCGCGAACGCTTGATTAATGTCGGGAAGACTCAGTGAGAAGCCTACCGTTTCACCGCCTCGCTCTGCAAAGAGCACAACATCCGGGTCATAGATCTGCTTCAGATCCTTCGCCATGTGGTCGATCTCCGCTTCAGAGAACGGCACGAATCCCCAGTTCTTCACCCAAAAGTGGTTGTACAGATCTTTGATCAATGCCACGTCGCGGTCGAAGTGCTTCGTGTCGAACGCACGCACGGTGATCCCACTGCGCTGCTGCAGTGCTTTCACAACACGTTCGAGCTTTGGTGTTCGCGATGTCTTTTGTGAAATGAGATACGCGTAGAGATCTTTCTCCTTGCGATACCCTGCATGCTCGATCAATTCGCTGTAGTAGGCAGGGTTATACGGCATCAGCATAACCGGAGGACGATCGAAGCCATCGACGAGTAAACCGAATTCGTCATTCGACGAGGGATTCGCCGGACCTAACACGCGCTCCATGCCTTGCACACGGAGCCACTCTTCTGCTTTAGCGAACAGTGCATTGGCTACCTCCTGCGAATGCTGGCACTCGAAGAAGGCAAACCAGCCGGTGCGCTCCTGATGCAGTGTGTTGTGCACATCATTGATGATCGCTCCAATGCGGCCCACGATCTTGCCGTTCTGCTCGGCTAAGAACCATTTCGCTTTCGCGTGCAGATAGAATGGGTTCTTCGCTTCGTCGATCAGCTTGAGCCGATCCATTACGAGAGGCGGCACCCAATTCGGATCGGAATGATAGACATCCCACAGGTAGCGGACAAATGCCTTCTTGTCGCGCGAGCTTGAGATCTCGCGGATGGTAACGCTAGCGTGCATGTGCTTTGAGGGAACGGTCGCGAACTTGGGCGCCTGACACGTTGGTCAGGCCGTTACCTCAACGCGTCTGCTTGCCATAAACATCCTGCATGACGGTATTCGCTTCTGCGGTAGCCTTCTTCGAGGATTCGGTGGCCTTACCGAGCTCCTTGTTCGCAGCATCGACCGTGGCCATCAGATCCTTGAAGCGATTGTGATCGGCCTCAGTCGTAAACTCGATGCTCTTTGCCTTGCTGATCTCGTAGGGTGTTTGTGCAAGAAATTCCAGCGTAGTGTTCACACGCTTGAACAGCTTCGACAGCGATACAATGTATCCGTCGAATGCGTTAACATCCTTAGCGTAGGCCTTCTCGAAGGAGACCAGGAATTTCTTCCGGTTCTTCGCTGGCAACTCTGCACGGATCGACGCGATAGAATCGGTCAGCGTCCTTGAAAGCGCCTGACCGCCCACGCGATACTCTTCGAGGTAAAGAAGAAAGTCATTGATCGTGACGATGTTCTTCTGGATCGTCGCGGAATCGAGATGGATCGATTCGAGCGGCATGAGCCCGAAGATGCGCGAGATCTGTTTGTTAAAATCTTCAGCGCGTTCGCTGACCTGCTCCATCGTGGAGTTGATCACTCGCGTCGCGCGGTTCTCGATCTGAAGCACGTACTGCTCCTGTGAGCCTGGCTGCGCCAGGGCCGGTGCGCTGAAACAAAGGACCAATAGGGTCGCGACGAAAGAAAGAATCTTCATAATTTTGCGGAGCGGAGCAAGCGCTTGGGAGTTTAGGGGTGACCACCCTTTGAACTAGCTGTACCGTTGAAGAATTCAATCGGTCGATGCATGTTTTCTCTGCGACCAGAACAATAGGAAAGAGCCAGCGATCGCGCGCCGGCTCTTACATTCAAAGTGCACTCAACGTTTACTTGATATTGACCTCGGTCAGCTCTTGCGCCAGGACGTATGTTTCTTCAGCCGTCAATTCTTGTAGGCTTCCAGCGCTCGCATTGAGTTCAGGGATCCACCAGAATGATCCGGTCATCAGTTCGCCGCTATTGACAACCTGGCCAACCACGAGTATGTCGAGCACAATGGTTGCACCTGCGCGCTTCACCGGATATGGCTTGGATCCCATCGTGATGGATTCATTGCCTTCGAACTCACTGGTGAGGGTCGCACGGAGCGTTGCCGGCACACCCTCAAACTCTATCTGCTGTTGCGCGATCACACGATTCTCTCCGCCTGATCCCGATGTTGGGAAGGTGATCCAGAAGCCCTGGCCGAGGCCGATCGTTTCAGCCGATGTCTGGTCGACGTAATTCGACACATTGCCATTCGCTTCTTTCGCATACCAACTCGAATCGCCGTTATTGTCGACGTAGATGAACACGTTCGACTTGCCATAGGCAGTAGCATTGGTCTTGACCAGCGTCTTGACAAGGCTGCCCTCATCAACGATCTGATTCTCGCTGCCGCGAACTTCGTAATCGTAGGTAAAAGTGCTGCCGGTCTTCGGGCCGGTGCTGGTGTTGTGGCCGGGTCCGGATGGATTATCCTCGGTGCGGCAACTGGTGAGAAACAGTGCTGGAAGTAGGAGTAAGATAAGTTTACGCATGATGGTGGATATGTTTGGCGATGAATTGCATGTGGATCAAATGACTCTATCAAAGTTCGCTGACTGCTATCAGCGTATTATGCCTGATTGACGAATCACCTTTTCGCCGCCTGACAAACCTCTGCGAAAATGTTTAAAGCAAGAAAGCCGGGCGTTGCCCGGCTTTCTTTACCTTCACTTATTTCAGTTACTGCGCAGAGGATCGCACCAGCGTCTCTGTGGTCACGTCTGTACCATAGAATCCAGTCGGGTCATCGATGCCACCCTCTTCGCTCTTGCCGTAGAACCCGAGATCCGGGATCCACCAGAAGAAGTCATCATCGTTCTTGCTGATCGGAATGCCAGCATTGGTCGTGGTGAGCGTGCTGGTGACCTTGACCTTCTTTGCGCTGTAGGTCTTCGCGCCTACCGTCATATTCTCTGTCGTTACCAGCGATGCGCTAGCAATGATCTTCACATTTGTTGTGATGCCGCTATTGGTGGTCTCATACTCGGCCAGCAGAAGATTCTTGGAGCCGCCAGAGCCTGTCAATGGAATGGTCATCCATTGCACATCCTGCGTCGATTGCGTGATCAGCGGGACAAGTACGGCGATGTTGCCATTGGTCTCGTATGCGATAGTGCGGCTGTCTTCAGCCGAGGTCGAGTTCGCAAAGACGTACGCGTTTGACTTGCCCTTGATGTCGACTGGCGAAATGCCGGTGGTGTAGGTGACCGTGTCTTGGCTCTGGGCCACACCATCGTTATCGACAACGACCTGATAGAAAGTGTAGGTCGTCCCGATCGCGGGCTTCGTATTCGTCACTGCACCGCCGTCGAAGTCTGGCTCGGTCTCGGCTGCGCAGCCGTACATAATGGATGCCCCCATAAGGAGCGGAAGCAGGCTTTTGAATAGAGATTTCATAGGACCGTGAATATTTGTTAGAATAGTATCAGCTTAGAGCTACAACCTGGAAGCTTAGCAATACCTAGGCCTGAGACATGCCATCAATCAAAAAAGCGAAAGCCGGGCTGGACCCGGCTTTCATCAATACAGATCAGAAGTGGCTTACTTCACGAGTGTGAATGAAGTAAGTGTCTCCGTTTGGGTCGTTGTAGATCCCGGAGCACCGGAATTGCCGTTCATCTTGCCATAGAAACCGATCTCTGGTACCCAGGTGATGGTACTTTCCGAGGTAGCATTGCCTAAGCTACTCTCTAGTATCATTGCCAGTTTGACATTCTGTCCGGCATAACTCTTCCCGCTGACGACTACCGAAGAAGCCGCTACGTAAGAAGATTGCATGGTGATCTTGATATCCATTGGCAGTGGAAATGCTGGATCGACGATCGTTGTATCCATGACGATAACCGATTCGCCTGCGCCGCCTTTGACAGGAAGCTTGATCCACGCTCCACTACTGATCATGCCTTCCATGTTCATTGGGAAGAACATCGAAACGGTACCGTCCGTATTGTAGGCGAACATGAAAGCGGTATCCTGTGCTTGCGTTACCACGCGCACGCCTGTTCGGCTGCCAACCGAAAGGTTATCGGCTGCAATGTTATACGTGATGCTTCCAGTCGTGTTCGACTCGCTGGAGGTCGAATCGTATGTATAGGTTGAACCCGTCTTTGCCTTAACCACCGTGTTGGTTGTACCTGGGCCAGTACCGTTGTCGGAATCCGACTTACAGGAAGCGATACCGAAAGCCAGAGCCAAAAGGAATAGGGACGAACGTAAGAGTGACTTCATTATCTGAGATTAGTTTGAAAAAGGAAACTCGTTGTGGTTATCTAGATCAATGTTGCTTTAGATCAATCGATCCGGATTCTCTTCGCCTTGGTAGAGTGGTTTTTCGTAAATGCGGTAACGCTTGTAGGCCGTGCCCTGCATCATCTGCGCAGCGCGCGTCATCATGACGTTGTCCTCAAGCACCCAACTCGCTTCACCGAACTTGATGCCCTTGGCCTTCGAACGCTCCATGATCTCGCGATACATGAGTGCATCGATGCCGCGTCCGCGATACTCTGGCATGACGCCAAGCAAAATAATGCGCAGTGTGTCGATCGCCTTCTTGTTCGACATCAGGTTCATGATCGCCGTTGGCAGGTTCATCGTACCCTTCGGTATCTTCTTACCGGCAAGGAATGCCTGATTGATATCCGGCACAACGAGTGAGAAGCCGATCGTCTCACGTTTGCCATCTTTCTCTGCTTCTGCAAAGAGGATGTAATCGGGATCCATGATCTGTTTCAGCTCTGTCGCCAGCATATCGATCTCTTCGTCGGTCATCGGAACAGAACCCCAGTTTTCTTCCCAACCACGGTTATAGAGTGACTTGATCAGATCGACATCCTTCTGGAAGTTCTTCATGTCGATACTACGTATCGATACTTTCGAGCGCTGCTTCATTGCGTCTGTAACACGAATGAGCTTATCGGTCATCGACTTCGCTTGCTCGATCTGCCATGCGAGCAGATCCTTCTCCTTGCTGAATCCTGCTGCAGAATAAAGCTCTGGATAATAGCTTGGATTATACGGCATCATCATCGCAGGCGGATACTCAAAGCCTTCGACGAGCACGCCGATCTCATCATTCATCGATGGGCTGATCGGTCCGCGAACGGACTTCATGCCCTGTTCACGCAGCCAGTTCTCAGCTTCCGTGAAAAGCGTGTTGGCAACGAGTTGATCGTTGATACAATCGAAGAAGCCGATGAAGCCTAGCTTGTCCTTGTAGATCTCGTTGTGCTTTCTGTTGACGATCGCTGCGATGCGGCCAACTGTGCGGCCATTCTCTTCAGCGATGAAGAGTTTGATCTTTGCATTCTTGTAGAATGGGTTCTTGTCTTCATCGATCAGGCGCATGCGGTCCATCTCGAGCGGCGGCACCCAGTTCGGATAATCTTCACCGTAGAGATCCCACACGAGGCGTACGAACTTCAGCTTGTCCTTACGGCCTTCGACAGCACGCACTGTAACAGTCTCTTTTGTGCGCAGTGGCTCAAGTGTCTTCGCAACAGCATTGATCTCGTCTTGTGCAGCAGCGCGTGTCTGACCTGCATCCGCCGCTAGTGTCTCATCTTCATCAAGGATGCCTAGCTCTTCACCGATCTCCTGGAAATGATGAAGGATCTCGTCGAGATGCACTTTCTCGTGCGTTGCCATAACAGATGTACGCATCATCTGTTGGCCCTGCATGACGCCCGGTGAGATAAATGCATTGACGAACACGCCGCGATCGAACAGCTTGCGCCAGAAGACGAACGTCTTGATATCATCACCAATGATCACAGGCACTACGCCCGTCTCTCCATCGATGATCTTAAAGCCGAGCCTCTTGAAATTTTCTCGCATGTAGTTCGCATTGTCATGCAAACGCTGGATGCGCTCGGGCTCTGCACGTAGGATCTGAAGTGCTGTCAGCGCTGCTGCAACAGATGCTGGTGTCGGGCTTGCAGAGAAGATCAGCGCAGGTGAGTTATGCTTGATGTAGTTGATCACGCGCTCATCGCCAACGACGAAACCACCAAGACTTGCCAGGGTCTTCGAGAATGTGCCCATCGTCAGATCGGTCTCCTTTTCGAGATCGAAGTAGCTGGCCGTACCGCGTCCACCGCGGCCTATGACTCCAGTCGCGTGCGCGTCATCGACCATGATGCGAGCATTGAATTTTTTCGCAAGCGCATTCATCGTGGGCAGATCGACGATCTCGCCGGAGGTCGAGAATACACCGTCAGTTACGATCAACTTTCCTGCATCGATCGGCACTCTCGAAAGGCGGCGCTCGAGATCCTTCATATCATTGTGATGATATCGGACGATCTCGCCGAACATACCCTTCGACATCAGGTTACCCGCGACGATACACGCGTGGTTGTCTCTGTCCGAGAAGACATAATCGCCACGCTGACAAAGCGTGGGGATCACACCCTGAGCCGTTTGGTATCCCGTCGAAAAAAGCAAGCATGCTTCCTTCTCGAAGTAATCGGCCATCTCGACCTCCATCTGCTCGTGTAGGCGGACTGTACCGGTTAGATAGCGAGAGCCTGAGCAGCCGGTGCCGTACCGCTCGGTGGCTTTGATCGCAGCTTCTTTGACGCGAGGGTCGGCGGTCAGCCCAAGGTAATTGTTCGAGCCAGCCATGACGACGCGGCGGCCTTCGATCTGGACGACCGGGCCCTCGTTCTCTTCGATGGCTCTGAAATAGGGGTAGTAACCGGCTTCCTTGACGTCATCCGCGCGGGTGAAGTCTCGACACTTTTGAAAGAGATCCACAGGGGGTGGGAGAAATTAAAAATTCAAAACTAAAAACTCAAAGTCGGGGTGGTAACGTCTCTTGGCGAAGCAAGGTGCGAAAACATTGAAGTCGAGGCTTGTCTGATATGACAGTGAGACCAAAAAAGGACGATTTCTGTTGTGGAATCGCCGGATTTGAAGCGGTCTGAGCACGGTTCGCAAAGCATGAATTTTCACGCAAAGCCACCTGGATACCGATATGCACCGATGATCGTTGAGGGCGGGGCGGTCAAGGTCATGGTCTATGACAGCATGGATCATCTGCTCGGGACGCTGGAGGTTAAAGCTCAGCACAGTGGTGGATATCTGGTATCCGGTGAGGATCCAGGCCGTGGCAAGCGGATTCGCACTAAGGTCGCCGGGATCTCCGCCTTTGATGCTGCGAGTAAGTATGCGGCGGGTTTACTCTTCTAGGCCAAGTCATTCGGGTGTGGTATCTTTACCCCGCATTTCGATAACAAAACAGAGAATATGTCACGACCAGTACACTTTGAGATCCCAGTAAAGGATGAAGCTCGTGCGATGGAGTTCTTTTCGAATGTCTTCGGATGGAGCTTCAATAGCTACGGCATGGAGAATTATCAGTTCGCAAAGACCGGTGAGGGCGGCGAAGGCATTGATGGCGCTCTGATGAAGCGCGAAGGCACCGTTGCGAATTCGATCGCAGTAGATTCGATCGATAGAACAATGGAGAAGGTCACGGCGGCCGGCGGCACGTTAGTCGTGCCGAAGGTCGAGGTACCAGGCATGGGTGCCTACTGCTACTTCACAGATACCGAAGGAAACATCCACGGACTCTGGGAGAAAGAGAAGGGCCAGGCTTGATTTCCGCTAACCGTAAAATGCCGAGGGTCTTGTTACGAAATCGTTACGTGACCATTACGGCTTAGACAAGTGTTGCTAGTTGGGGCAAGGATGAAGCACGGTGTGCAATCCGGTCGCGTTTGTACGTCAACAATGGAAAGCACCTCCTTTTTATCTCGCCCGCTGCCCAAGCAATACTATATGACAAAGACTGTCCTCGTCGTCGATGACGAGAAAGATATCAGAGACCTGATTGCCTATAATCTTTCAAAGGAAGGATTTGCAGTGCTAACGGCGGCTGATGGAAACGAAGCGTTGGAAAAGCTCGGACAGACGAAAGCGCACGTGATCGTACTCGACATCATGATGCCCGGCATGGATGGCTTCGACCTCTGTCGTACAATACGAGCGCAGGAGGCAACTGCGAAGATCCCTGTCCTTTTCCTGACCGCCCGTTCTGCAGAGGTTGACCAGATCATTGGTCTCGAACTTGGCGCTGACGACTACATTCAAAAGCCTGTCTCTCCCAGAGTGCTCGTCGCCAGGGTCAAATCGATCTTGCGCCGCAGCGATATGACCGCACCTGTCATCTCTGAAGATCTGAACAAAGAGCAGATCAAGATCGATGGGATCGACATTGATCGCGCTTCGTACCGCGTCAAGATCGACGGCAGCGAGGTCTTCTTTCCTCGCAAGGAATTTGAGCTGCTATTCTTCCTAGCCGCACATCCTGGTCGGGTCTATTCACGCGATACGCTTCTGAACCAGGTTTGGGGCGATGGCGCATTCGTTGTCGAGCGGACTGTTGACGTTCACATCTTCAAGGTGCGAGAGAAGCTCGGCCGATTCGGGGAGAAGATCGAGACGGTCAAGGGCGTGGGCTACCGCTTCGTGGCATAATAGATCCCCGTGGTGCTAAGAGCTCCGTCGTTTAGCAGCCCCTGCAGCAGCTAAGATATTCCGAATCAGTGGGATGCCACTCCGAAGGCGTAATTTTGTGCCTTAAGAGGCGTAATTTTGTGCCTTAAGATTCGAACCCATCCCTACTGTGATCTCCCTTCGTCGACAGGCGTTTCTCTTCCCCCCGCTTCTTGTAGGAATCGCACTGACATTCATCAACCTTGTCACTCGCGACGCCAGCGGCTGGAATACCAGTGTCCTCTCGGCTAGCATCACCCTCTTCCTGCTCACCCTCGGGGTCAGTTTCTGGTTCTCATCACGGCTCGTAAAGCCTCTGCTCGATCTTGTTCCTCAGGCCGATGGCGTAGCCAAAGGGCGCCTCGAGGTATCCAACCACGGCATGAAGGCGATCCCAGTTGAAGTGCAGACGCTTGCAAAGGCGATCGCTGAGATCGGTGAGAAACAAGCCCGCGACTTCGCAGCGATGCAAAAACTTGAGCGAGTGCGATCCGAATTCCTCGGCAATGTATCGCATGAACTCCGCACGCCGATCTTCGCAGTTCAGGGATTCATCGAGACGCTGCTCGACGGTGCAATCGATGACCCAAATGTCAACAGAGACTTCCTCGAGCGGGCTAGCTTGCAAGCAAGTCGGCTAAATAACCTCCTTAGCGATCTGATCGATATCTCACGCATCGAGTCGGGCGAGATGCGAATGAGCTACCGCCTCTTCGATATCACGGCTTTCGTGCATGAGGTGATCCGCGAGATGTCGCCGGTTGCTGAATTGAAATCAAAGACACTCGTGCTCGACACCAATTCCCAACGGCCGGACGGACTAGAGGTCTTTGGAGACAAGGAGCGGATCAAGCAAGTGCTCGTGAATCTGATCGACAATGCGATCAAATACGGAGACCATCCAAAGCCGATCCGGGTGGAGTTGATTAACAACGAGCCGAATTCCGAGATGGTCATGCTCCGTGTGCGAGATAGCGGCAAAGGTATCGGCGCCGAGCACCTCCCCCGCCTTTTCGAACGGTTCTACCGTGTGGACAAGGACCGCTCCCGCTCAACTCCTGGCGGCACCGGGCTCGGGCTTGCGATCTGCAAGCATATCGTGGAAGCGCACAAGAGCAAGATACAGGTGGAGAGCACCCCTGGCGAGGGCAGCGTATTCAGCTTTGCGCTCCATAAAGAGCCATTCCTCTAGCTCTTTCCAATTCACAGACGCGCTGTCAGTCCTGCTGACAGCTAGAACTTTGTCGGCCCGCCATGGATTCTAGACTTGCACCTTTCACTCTGTCAAGTCGCTGCCCCGCTCTTAGATGAATCTCGTTTGCCACAAATATCTCAACCAGAATATCCTTCCGTTCGCTGGACGCGATACGCACATCTCTGCGTTGCGCTCCCAGTTCGATCTCTTTGCGAATGAAGGCGTCTCAAGCTACTCATTGATCGCTGGCTCCATTGGTATCGGCAAGTCGAGGTTGGTCCGCGAGCTCGAGCAATCTCTGACGAAAGAATTCGGTGACGAGATCATACTGGTCCACGCTCGCTATCTTGAAGGTAACGTTGCTGCCCTGACCCCGATCCTCAATGCCTTCGCAGCAAGCATCAGCCATCATCACGTGATCCGCGAGGTGCTCGAGAAATTGCCGGAAACGGGCGCGATCGCGAGTGGGCATGTCGAGTCGTCATCCGACACGATCACGCTTCAGCTCTTACTCGATGCTGCTCGTGAGATCGGAAAAAGATTTGCGCTGGTGATCGTGCTCGAAGATCTTCATAACCTTGATGATCTGATGGCGCTCGACCAGATGCTGTTGGGTCTGGGTACGGTGCCCAAGCATGTCATTTCTTCTTACCGTATTGAAGAAGAGAATTCTCGCGCACGTGCCGTAGAAGCATTCGCTCGGCAGATCGCGTTGCGCGACGAAGCGAGTCTCAAAGTTGTGCAGATCGATGCGCTCGGCGAGACCGATATTCGAGAGCTCTTTCAAACACTCTTCGAGATCGAGCCGTCAGATGAATTGACCGCCGACGTGCAGCAGGTCACACACGGCAAGCCGCTGGAGCTTCGCACGATGCTTCGTGGATTGATCTCACAGGGTGCACTTGAATACGATCAAGGTATTTGGGCCGAAGCTGCGCATCCAGCTTTCATCGCGCCGGTGGAGGAAGATCAAGGGATCAAGAGTCGATTCGAGCAAGAACTTGCGCGACTGAGCAAAGACGAACAGATCGCAATCATGCATGCGGCATGGTTGGGCGAACAGTTCGACATTCGATTACTTCGCACCCTGCTGGAGAACGAGCACGCGAGATCTGGCTTTGACACCAATCTCTTCGATCGTGTCATCCAGCTGCTAAGCTTTAAGTCGATCATTCGTAAGGCAGTCCCTTCGATCTTCTTTGCACCACGCAATGAGCGCGTGCAGGAAAACACGTCAGAGGGGGAGCTTGCAGCGAACTGTTACGAGTTCTCGCATCCGCACTTTTGGAATACTGTACTCGCTGCATCGAAGTCGTATGTGAACGGCCGGCACGATCTGGTGCTCTCGATCGCTGAGATCGCCGAGCAGGATCAGCTCCCGCTTTACAGCAGCAGCTTTCTTTCGATCTCAGGTGCACCGTTCCAACTGTCTAGAGCTGAAGGCTCGAAGCAGACGGTAAGCCGATTCCTCGGTTGGTCTGCAGCGGTTGCATCGGCCTTGTGGTCTCTTGAGCCAGCGCAGACGCTTCGCTTCCTGCTTGCGGTTCGGCCGATCCGTGATGACATTACGTGGCGGCTTGCTGGCGAACTTGATGAGGTGTCGGTTCGCGCATTGCTGGATCTTTATAGCATGCTCATCGAAGCGCTCATGCGTTCAGGTTCGCACGGTGAAGCGGAGAAAGAGATTGAAAATGCTGCAGTGCTAGAGAAATTCATCTCAGCTCGTGCGGCAAAGGGTGAGTTCACGGATACATTTCATCAG
Source organism: Kapaibacterium sp. (SeqCode) (assembly GCA_046590195.1). GTDB lineage: Bacteria > Bacteroidota > Ignavibacteria > Palsa-1295 > Palsa-1295 > JBKJTP01. Next base: position 24,604 of record JBKJTP010000296.1, read on the forward strand.
CTCGCTCGTGGCAAGGTCTATTGCTTGCGCGCGATGCTCGGCATCTCCAAGGGGCGCAATCAAGATTTTGAAAAGGCCTCAGAGGTTGCGTACAGTGCACTCCTTGCGCTTGAAAGCGATAGCATCGAACGTGCACGTTTGCTTTCGATGCTCGCTCGTGCGAAAGCAGATACACTGCTCGTGGCTGGTCATCTGCAAGAAGCCGATCGATTGCTCGAGAACAACCTCGAGATCGCAAAGCAATTGGCCGACACACGGCCGGATGAACATAGCCAGTTCTATCGGCTTGCGGTCAATAGCAAGCTCAAGCAAGGTAAGGATCGAGAAGCACGTGAACTCATCGAGCAGATCATTGCACAGGCCCGATTACGCCGCGATGCGATCACCGAGACCACCTTCCTGTACCAGGCTGCTGTTGCTGCGTTCAGCACCGGTGATGTCGTGGAAGCGATGCGTTATGCCGATCAAGGTATTGTTTATGGCCGCAGATACGGTATCCGTTTTGCGGAAGTGATGTCGAACATCTGGCGCATGATCATTGCCGGTGTGCAACATGAAGATCATCGTGCGCAGGAATGCATCACAAACCTTGATGCGATCCTTGCAACATCAAGCAATTTGCTTTGGAAGATCTCTTACATCGAAAGTCGCGCAACTACAATGAACTTCCTCGGCAAGCACGAAGACGCAATCCTCCTTGCGGAGGAAGCAATCGGACTTGCCAATAACAACGAGTACCGTTCGTTCGCAGCGTGGGCCCATAACGAGAAAGGACTTGCGCTTAACGGACTTGGTCGATATGGCGATGCCTTATCAACTGCAACAAATTGCTTACTCTTGCTTGGCCAGCAATTGATGGCCGAACGAACGGCACGTACCGTACTCGTTGGTGCTCTTGCTGGTCAATACGAATGGGGGCTGGCGGAACAGGAGCTTCAGCGTGTCAAGGCGTTGACGCTGGAGAAGAGCCCGTATTACTATCGCATCATCCAGGCCGAGGCAAGACTCGTGCGATCGATGTTGAGCGCGACAGAGTTTCGTGACAAGCGATTCGAGACGCGCGCACGATTGCGCGCGATCGTGCAGGAGATGATCGATCTTTCGCGTCAGTGGCAAGCCACAAAGCTTGAAAAGGAGATCACTGCAGAATTCCGCGAGTTCGCACCTGTCATACCGATCTACGAGCAGGTCGTTGAGCATGCAGTGCTAAAGCGCGAGAAGTCACCGGCGAGATATCGGTTACACACTCTTGGGAGTTTTTATGTCGAAGATCTCGAAGCGCCGGAGGAAACCCCGAGGAAGGGCCGCGATTCGAAAGTCCGTACACTCATCGGAATGCTACTTGTGGCCAGGATCGAGGGACGGACTCTCTCGAAGGAAAATCTTGGCGATAAGCTCTGGGGTGATTCGAGTTTTGAGGCTCAGCTTGCAGCATTGCACACTTCGATCAAACGAGCGCGGGCATTGATCGGCGGTAGCGACAGCATCACGTTCGGTGAAGGCGCGTATGAGCTTTCTAATATCGTATCGAGCGATATCGAAGAATTGATGCTGGAGGCAGAGGATGTTCGCCAGATCGCTCGTCGCGGTGCGTCGTTCTCTGTCGCGATCCGATACGAGCGGCTGATCAAGGGCTTGGGCCACGGTCGCTTTATGGAGGGCGTCGATGCGGAGTGGGTCGACGGCGTCCGACATCGTGTTGAGGCACTCAAGCGAACGGCCATCGAGCGACTACTGAACCTGAATATCGACCGCTCTGCCTATGATCGGGCAGAGACTCTCTGTCAGGAGCTGCTGCTAGAAGACGAGTTCGATAGCCTCGCCATCCGCTCGCTGCTGACGATCGCGGCAAAAAAGCAGCAGATCAACAAGGTGAAGGGCATCTACGAAAATTTCGCTGCAAAGTACCGCCGCGAGTTCAGGTCTGAACCCGACCCTGCGATCAAGAGGCTCGCGGATTCGCTTGCGATCGGCTAGATGACTCGGGCAGGTGTACTAAAACTGAACACAACATTCTCGATCGACCGAGTCACTCAGCTGCTTGAGAAATTAATTCGCTCCCCTGGTTGAATAGTATCAACCGTTTAAGTAGCGAAATTTGCTTGGAATAGCCCACTCCCTCCCTCTAAACTAAATTGACAAGGCAGATGGCTAAGTGTCAGTCACTTGTCAGATGCGCTATTATATTGTATGCATGTAAGAAGGCCGTTCTTCCTCTTATATGCCGTAGCGACCGAGTTACTATTAGTTACTTCCGACTGTTGGTAGCCTGCGGATCTGGAGTTCTTGCTGACCTCAGTTTTGACCCTTTGTTTTTGACTTTTGTTGACTAGCCAGTGACGCTCACTGGTCATCACTTATATTGCCTGTAGGTATGTTCAAAATTTGTCCATCCTGCCAGTACATCGCCATGCGCGAGCATGAGAGTACTTGCCCCATCTGCAATGGCGCGCTTGACCAGAGAGATCTGGCAGTTGCTATCAGTCTGAGAAGCACGCTGTTCGCACAGCCTGCTCACTCTGATCAGCCATCTGCAGTAGTTTCCACCGCTGCTTGTCATTTCGACGAGATCATCGGAAATGACTGGACTCTTCAATCCTCCACAGTATCAGTTCTGTCACAGCTATGACAAATCGTAATTCTATGAAGCTCCATTTATCAGCTTTGCTCGTCCTCCTCGGGCTTGGCGTTGCATCTTGTTCTGAACCCTCAGCACCGGTCGGTGCAGGCTCTGATTCTTACGGCGTCCTTGCTGGCAAGGACATGCGCGATTACTATTACCCGCGCGAGGCTGGGTGGACGTACATCTATAAGAATACGTTTACCGAGTATGTCGGCACATCCAACTCAGTGGCCAGCACCGTGACTGGCTCCTATGATACTCTCCGCACACGCGGCTTTACCAGTATCACGCAGGCTGGAGATACCCTCTACACAGTGGACGTGTCCTACCGCGTGCTTTCCAACTTTGCCAATAAGAACCGTTTTAATCTCTACTACTTCAAGAAGGGTAATAGCAACAACGGTGGATTCATCGTTGGCAATAGTCCTGTAGGATTCACCGGCTCGCATCTCGATTCCATCAGCTCAGTTGCCTCCGCGATCGATACGATCCTTTACGCCGTTGAGGGTCCAACACGAGACCTTATCGACAATCCAAATGTATCAGGCACACGCCTGACCCGCTATGACCGCCTCTACTTCTCAGCAAAGGGTGATAGCGTGTCTTTGTGGTTTCTTGAAGGCACCACCTTCCGCAAGATCCGACAGATGTGGTACACAGAGTTCAACAAAAACGACGACTGGCAGTATGCAACGTGGGATAACTACACGTACTTCAAGGTTGCGAACACTGACGTCTCAGTCTCAACGGAAGCAGGCAACTTCACTGCAGCAGAACTCGATGTTATCACCGAGGATCTAAATACTCCTGTCAAGGAAACAAAGCATTGGGGTGTGAATACAGGACTAGTCAAGCAGTATGACGAGTGGCGCACGACGACTGATGGCGTAAACTACACAAAGAAGTCAAAGACGCGTGAATTGATCTCGCGCTCTTACAATCCTTAAGTGATGTAGTTTTTATCACACCTGAGATCGCAGTATTCATAGTTGTAAGAAAGAGCGCCACATGGCGCTCTTTCTGTTTCTACTGATCACGAAGATCAATACGCGAAGACGAGTCCGTTCTCTTCAATGCACACGCCATTCGATGCGGCGGACGTTGGGTTGTATGGCGGACCGATGCGTACATTGAGCCTCGATTCAGGCGAGCCCATCATCCAGTAGTCGAACCAGCCTTCGTGCCGCTTCGTCAGACCGAGCGCTGCGAAGAGATCGCGCAACATGGGCTCTCTTTCCTTGTTCGTTGCGAAGATCACCCACTCGATCCTGCGATGTCCGTTCTCGTGACTGACTGGCAGATCCACAAGCGCTTGTTCTCGCTGCATGAAGACGATGTCCAGCGGCTTGCATCCCTCGATACCGAACGCGCGCCAGAGCAAGCGGCCCTCGTACATCTCCTCAAGCATACTCCCGAGCTTGACTGAGGTGCCCTCAAGTTGCGTACGGAGCTGCTCAAGATTTTGAGTTTGGAAGGTGACAGAGGCGATGTGATCTCCGTAGAAATTCAGCGCACTGACCCGCCAATCCGCTGAGTCCAACGAGGAGGTTGACTGTAGCTCGATATAGGTGCCATCGGGCAGATTGACGAAATGGCGCTCCATATCCAGGGTCTTCGAATCCCCGGGCGTCACGGTGAAGCCCCGCTTCTGGAACACCTTGGTCAGCGAATCCAAGTTGCGCGTCAGATAAGTAATATGGTCGAGCTTGACCGCGTAATTAGTCAGGTCAAGTGCCTTAACGGGGCCTGCTGAGCCGAAGAGTATCGTTAATGAAAGTACGAGCCAGCTGAGCCTGTGGCCAATAGCATTCTCTAAAAAGAAAGGCTTCGTTCGAGCGATAAGTAGGGGCACTTTTGGGCGTATCAAGGAAGTTTCGCTTGAGCTCGAAAGAGCTTAGTCACCAGTTTACGAGTTAGATTACAAGCGCCGAAACCGCTCCTAGGGTTTCTTATTACTGCGGCGGTTGTCCGAAAAAGCTCACAGTCCCAGGGTCATAGCTGGCCCAGCTCAATTACATAAGAAGGAGATCGTAGCCTATGCGCATGCAATCGAAGGAGAAGGAATTAGTACCAGGTACTGAAGAACCCTCGATCCGTATTGCAACTCCACTCTCACGCCTACAGGTATCTCTTGTCCAAGAGACGCTCCGCGAGACCGGTTGGAAATACTCTGATAAATTTCACACGAACCTCACCACCACAGCAACGCGTCCGCTCTTCAAGATGACCGTCTATCAAGCGAAGGTCGGCTTAACGCGCAGCGAAGTGCTGACGAAGCTCAAGGCGATCCTCGGGCCGTTCAAGGAAGAAAAGGAGATGGCCAAGGCCGCTTAGTTTGCAATTGATTTTCTGTGGGAGGCGCTAGTGATAGCGCCTCTTCTCGTTTGATTACTTGCGAGCTTTCAACTTTGCTCGATCGAGAGGGCTAAACCACAGCGCCTAGAAACTAGCGTGTGGAGTGCTCAGTTGCTGGGAGCACGGATGAGTACAAGCAGCGCGACAATTTCACACACCACTAAGCGATCACTCAGGCTCGATAGCATCGATGCCCTGCGCGGACTCGCGGCGCTTGCGGTTGCGCTCTATCACGTGTGGGGCAAGGATGGCATCTATCCCTGGCCGTCGGTTGGCGTCGTCACCCAGACGTTCGACCCAAACCTCTTTCACTACCTCATCTCTCCTCTCCGCTGGGGATATCTTGGCGTCAGCCTCTTCCTCGTTCTCAGCGGCTTTTGCATCCACCTAGCTTATGCCCATCGAAAGCACGAAACCGGAAGCTACCAATTCACACACCGCGAGTTCTTCCTCCGCAGGATCTGGCGGCTCTACCCGGCCTATCTGCTTGCGATCTTCGGGACCTACCTGGCGCTGAACATCGGCGGACTCATCCCCGAACTCAATGTGGCGGCCAAGCTCGCCATCCCCGATCTGCGCGATCTGTTCATGCACACGTTTATGCTGCATGGATTCGACGAGCGATCATTCTATTCTATCGCCAGCGTCTTTTGGTCGCTGACACTCGAATTTCAGCTCTATCTCGCTTACCCACTTTTCCTTAAGATGTTCGACCGCTTCGGCATTGGCAGATCCATGCTGATGCTCATGGCTGTCTCGATCGGCTGGCGCATCTTCGCGATCTATGGTCTGGACAATGGGCTCATCTCGGTTGCATCCACTGGACCATATACGGCGATGGGTTCTGTACTGGCGAGGATGCCAGAGTGGCTGATGGGCGCCTATGTGGCGCACCTCTTCGTCAGCGGGAAGCTACGAAGCATCTCTGGCTCGAAGTCGCTGGCTGGCTTCGTCGGGCTGTTTGCGGTCGGTATCCTCAGCGCGTTCTCACGGCCCGCTTGGGTGATGACCGACCTGATCTTCGGCCTTGCTTTCGCATCGCTCACGGTTGCGTTTATGAACCGCGAGAGCATCTTCCAAACGAGCAAGCCGATGCGCCGCCTCGTTTGGGTCGGGACGATCAGCTACTCGTTCTACCTCTTTCATCTGCAGATCTTCTGGCTCATCGCGCCTTTCGTAGACCCCATCGCTTCGCTTGAGGCACGTACCATCTTGCGACTCCTATGGCTTGTCGCAGCGATACTTATTTGCGCTCAGCTATTCAAGTTCGTTGAGAAGCCGTTCCTTCGCGTTCCAAAAGCTGGGATGCGTTTTCACTCAGCCTTCAGTGTTCTGCAAAAGTCTCTTGGCATAAAATCGGATAAAGAAGTAACTGTCGCGCTGACCAAGTCAGCAGACTAAAGCCGACACGTAAGTTACTTCCAACAACCGATTTACCAAGGACTCACATGACCATCATCGCACGACTAAAGACGCTTGCCGACGCATTCAAAGGTGTTGAATTGCTCCGTTCAAAGTCGATCGCGCCGCAGCTCATGCAGGATGGCGATCATCTGGTCCTGGGTGTTGAGGATGATTTCGCATCGAAGGCAAAGCGCACGCTCTCTGGCGACAGCCACTTTGCACGCTTGATCTCAGGCGAATCCAAGCTCGGCGGCGGATATGGAATGAGCTATGAGTATCAGAATACCTGATCTCGACTTACAGCTGGAAAATTTTGGAAAGCCCCTCCGGGGCTTTTTCGTTTTTAGCGAATCCGGTCGAATTCCTGTAAGCGCAGTCTTTAGCTTGCGGGCTGAGCTATGGGCTGCTACCGTAATTCGAGACGAGCACAATGTCTCGCACACGTCATACCGAGCGCAGTCGAGGTACCTCTCGGCAGAGACATTGTGCTCGTCTCGAATTACGGTAGCAGCCCATAGCTCAGCC
>JBKJTP010000306.1:0-7844 GCA_046590195.1 Kapaibacterium sp. (SeqCode)
CAAATACCGCAACGTGATCGGTATCTTTTTGAATCTGATCCTGCGCGGCGAATCGCTCAGCGTATTTGGCGACGGCAGACAAGAGCGTGCATTCTCTTACGTTGGCGACATCGCGCCCATCATCGCAGAGAGCGCAACCCGCGAAGAAGCTCGCAACGAGGTCTTCAATGTCGGCGCTGACGCGGTCTCGACCGTAAATGTGCTTGCGAAGGAAGTGATGAAATCGATGGGCTCGACCGCGCCGATCAATTATCTTCCAGCTCGCAATGAAGTTGTGAGCGCGTACTCCGATCACACGAAGATCCAGAAGGCATTTGGTCATCGCCCGGAGACATCTCTTGCCGAAGGACTCCAGCGCATGGCTGATTGGGTGAAAGAAGTTGGTCCGCGCCAATCCCAACCATTCGGCAATATCGAGATCGAGAAGAATCTCCCTCCAAGCTGGGCCGCGCAGGCAGTGAAGAGCTAAGTTACTGTAGTAAGAGCCATATTTGTTGTTTGACGATCCTCCCCCTGCGAACGGGGAGTACGGCTTCAGCCGGGAGGGGGTTGGTCGAGTGAGCAGAATGTAGTGCAAATAGCAGGCATTCAGGCTGCCCCACCAACCCCCTCTGCCTTCGGCATCTCCCCCTTCGCAGGGGTAGAATCTTGTTTAAACATGGCACTCATGTCGTATAGCCTTGTCTGCGACACCCTTCGGAGCAGACTTTGTTGCTTATCTTGAGCCCTCAACCTCAAGCACACAGAACATGGTCAGATCGCTAATCCTTTTTCTCCTCTCGACGCTCATCTACACAAGCGCATCCGCACAATCCGGCTGCGAACTCACTGAATGGATGAACGGCGGCTCGCCAAATGCTGAGCGTACACCGGAGAATTCTGTTACAATGCGTGACACGCAGATCGTCGTTAATAACGAATCGCGCACGGTCTCCCTTCCACCTGGATTCACCATCTCGCAGTATGCGAAAGTTGGTGGCGCGCGCGGCATTGCCCTTTCGCCTGACGGGGTGATCTTCGCAACAGGCTATAACGGGTCAAGGATCTACGCACTGCCCGATCACAACCGCGACGGCGTTGTCGATAGCACCATCACCGTGTACGCTGGGTCAACTGGCGGGATGCACGGCATCGCATTCGTCAAGGGTCAGCTTTATGTCTCTCCGACCTCTCTGGTTCTCCGGCTAGTGAGCAATGACGATGATCGGCAGATCGAAGATGCGATTTCTATCGCTTCGCTCGATGGTGGAGGCAATCATGCATCCCGAACTCTTGAATACGATGCGAAGCGCGACAAGCTATTTGTAAGCGTTGGTTCGACCTGCAACATCTGCACGGAAAACGATGAAGAGCGTGCGACGATCCTTGAGATGAATCCGGATGGCACTGGTCGCAAGATCTATGCGAAGGGCCTGCGTAATGCCGTCGGCATGGACATCGATCCGCGGACCGGCGCGCTTTGGGCAAACAGCAACGATGCCGACAACGTATTCGGACAAGGCAATCCCCTCACGAATGAGAATCCGAAGGAGCCTATCTTTATTGTTTGCGAAGATGCGCATTATGGCTGGCCGTATGGCTATGCGTTCAAGATGCGGTATCCGTTCGGTGAGCCGATCGATACGAGTTTTTTCGCGACCGTCAGCGGACCTGTCGGACAGATGCTCGCGCATTCGGCGCCGCTTGGTATGCACTTCATCCAGGGCAAGGCATTGCCTTCACGCTATCATGGTGCGCTGCTCAATTCACTTCATGGCTCATGGAATCGTCAGCCGCCTGCACCGCCCCGCCTTCAAGCATTCTTTAGCGATGCTAACGGCCGCAACGCAACGATCGAGGACCTTGTCACTGGCTTCCAACTCGCAAATGGCAGCCGCTGGGGACGCCTCGTCTCTGTTGCCGAAGGTGCAGATGGTGCACTCTACATGACCGATGATCATGCAGGCGTTGTCTATAGGTTGGCGTATACTGGTGAGGCAGGCAGATCGATCAACATCAATGCTCCTTCAGGCGTGATCAACGGTGGTAAGCCAGCTGAGATCACCTGGACTGCAACGGGCGTCGAGACATTCGTTGTGCTATTCCGTGAGTCACCACTAGATGATTTCGATACGTTAGCAACAACAACGAGCACAAGTTACACGTGGGACATACCGAACATCAGCGTCCCTCAAGCCGCGATCCGTATCGAGTCGACAAATGGTTTGACGTTCGATGAAACGCCCTATTTCGCCATCCAGCCTGCCGGTGCTGTTGGGCAGAGTGACGGCACGCTTTCGCCAATGGTCGTTGTGCCGAATCCGACACGCGATAGATTATCCATTATTTTTGGCGACGACCGCATCGTGCAGAATGTAGAGATCCTCGATGTACGCGGCTCACTGGTAAAGAGCTTCAGCGGACATCATGCATTCATCTCTGTTGCTGATCTCGCGCAAGGCAGCTATCTCGTTCGCGTTACTGCAAATAACGAGACGCACACATCACAAGTAGTCATTTCTCGATAAGAAGTGTGGTAGTAGGCTTCACCGTACTACATCTTTAACAGGTGTAGTACGCTGAAGCCTACTACCACACCATTTAGATCGCTGCGCGTGCTATCTCGAGGAAAGAATCAGCTTTAAGAGCTGCGCCGCCGATCAGGCCACCATCGATGTCGGTCTGGGAAAACAACTCCTTCGCGTTATCGCCTTTCACGCTGCCGCCATAAAGAATGCGAATTGATGCAGCAACTTCATCCGAGTACATCGCTGCAAGTCTTGCGCGAATAAACGCATGCGCATCCTGCGCTTGCTGCGGCGAGGCAGTTTTACCTGTACCGATCGCCCATACGGGTTCATACGCGATCGTCACCATCTCCATCTCATCGATCATGATCCCCGCGAGCGAGCCATTGAGCTGATCGTGCAGCACCTGCTCGGTCTTGTCCGACTCACGCTCTTCGAGCAACTCACCAATGCAAAGGATGGCGCGCATTCCGACGCCGATCACAGCCTTTGTTTTCTTTGCTATCTCCACATCCTTCTCACCAAAGATCGTGCGGCGCTCTGAGTGTCCGAGTATCACATAGCTGCAGCCCGCTTCGGCTAGCATCATCGGCGAGATCTCCCCAGTGAACGCGCCCTTCGCTTCGAAGTGACAATTCTGCGCGCCGAACTGGATCGGCGAAGAGATCAGCATGGATGAGGCAGTAGCAAGCGCAGTAAACGGTGGGCACACACATAGCTCAACGTTCGAGATAGACTCATCCCACTGCGACATCAGCGCCTGCAACAGCATCTCTGTCTCGGTCACTGTGCCGTGCATCTTCCAGTTGCCGCATACGAATGTTTGTCTCAGCTCTGAGTTGGTCATGCTTTTTCGAGCTCCTCTTTGAGTAGCTTGTTGACTACCTCAGGATTTGCCTTGCCCTGCGTTGCCTTCATCGTCTGCCCGACGAAGAAGCCGAACAAGGTGACCTTGCCAGACTTGTACTTCGCGAGGTTATCGGGATTCGATGCGATGACCTGGCGCACCGCCTCACGCAGCGCTGTGGTATCTGTTACCTGAACAAGTCCACGCGACGCCACCATCTGCTTCGGCGACTCTTTCGCATTGATCAGCTCAGGAAAGAGATCCTTCGCGATCTTGTTCGAGATCGTCTTGTCCTGGACAAGCGACACCAGCTCAGCGAGATGCGACGGCGCGATACCGACCTCTCCGATCGATTGCTTCTTCTCCGACATTGTGCGCATCACATCGCCCATGATGTAATTCGACAGCGACTTCACATGCTCATTGCTCTTCGCTTCGAGTGACTCGATCGCGGTCTCGAAAAAATCTGCGATGGAGCGATCGATCGTGAGAAGACTCGCATCGTACTTCGGCAATGCGAACGCGCTCACCAATCTATCGCGACGCTCCTTCTGAAGCTCTGGCAACTCCTTGCGAACTTCCGACTTGTAGTCTTCCGAAATTGTAACTGGAAGCAGATCGGGCTCCGGGAAGTAGCGGTAATCATGCGCGTCCTCCTTCGTGCGCATCGCGCGCGTGACGCCCTTGTTCGCATCGAAGAGCATCGTCTGATGCAGAACTTTGCCGCCATCTTCGATGAGCAAGATCTGGCGCTCGATCTCTGACTCCAACGCCAGCTTCACATTGCGGAAGCTGTTCATGTTCTTGACCTCAGTTTTCTGGCCAAACTTCTCCGCTCCGCGCAAACGAACAGAGACGTTCGCATCGCATCTTAGCGAGCCCTCTTCCATGTTGCCGTCGCAGATGCCGAGATAGGTCACGATCGACTTGATCATTGTTAGGTACGCATACGCTTCGTCGGATGAGCGCATATCAGGCTCAGAGACGATCTCGATCAGCGGCACACCGGCGCGATTGAGATCGACGAGCGTCTCGCTGCCGAAATCATGGATCGACTTACCCGCATCTTCTTCCATGTGGATACGCGTGATGCCGATGCGTTTCGTCGTGCCATCCTGCAGCTCAACCTCGATATGCCCATCATGGCAGATCGGCGTATCGTACTGTGAGACCTGATATCCCTTCGGAAGGTCGGGATAGAAATAATTCTTGCGCGCGAAGATCGAACGCTCGCGGATCTCACAATTCGTCGCGAGCCCCATACGCACGATGAAGCGCACGAGGTTCTCGTTCAACACCGGCAGCGTGCCAGGATGACCGAGGCAGATCGGGCACGTATTGTGGTTTGGCGCGCGGCCAAACTCGGTCGTACACGAGCAGAACGCCTTGCTCTTTGTGAGCATCTGGGCGTGAACTTCTAGCCCGATAACGGGCTCATATTTTTGAAGGAGAGCTGGATCCATAGTGCAAATTTACGGCTCTATTGCTGAGGGACTTCAAAGCCAGTTTTGCGGTCGACAATTGTGCGATGCTGAGCAGTAGCCGATCCGATATTTGGCGCTTCCTAAGCCAAAGTGCACAGTTAGAAGATACGCGGGATGAAGCGCAGAATATAGGCGTTCGGACCAGAAGGAGCATTCGGCAATTTAAGTAACAATGCTATGAAACATCTCAGCTCGTTTGTCCTTCTCCTCTTCGCTCTTCTTACCTCATCCATTCTTTTCACTTCATGCGGCTCGACCCCCTCTGACCCACAGCCCGACGATTCTAAAGGGACTGCGACAGCAGTCGGAACGCCGATGGGAGCCCCAGTCTCTGCAACAATCGACGCATCAGGCGGGACGGTGATATCATCGGATGGCAGACTGGAGGTCATCATTCCCGCGAATGCGTTAAGCGCGCCCACCGCTATCACCATCCAGCCCATCACAAATGAAGCGCCTCTCGGTGCAGGACTTGGATTCTCACTTCTGCCACATGGCCAGCAATTCGTTCAGCCAGTGACGCTGCGATTTCACTATACAGCGAATGAGCTACTAGGGACAGATGCTAGAGCACTTTTAATAGCGATGCAAAAGGCGGATCGCATATGGTATGCACTGAATGATTTGGTCCTCGATCGATCAGCAGGCACATTGAGCGCAGCGACGACACACTTCAGTGATTACAATGTGGCTAAATATTTATCGATCGCCCCCCCACAAGCAACAATCGGACTTAATAAGTCGCAATCGTTAAAGGTGGCGATCCTCAAGCTTGCTGAGGATAATGATACAGACGATGATCTGACCCCGCTGGTCTATGTTCCAACACCGGTACTTGCACAAGTAGACTGGAGCGTCAATGGTGATCTGCAAGGAAACCAGAGCGACGGGAGCGTTAATCCAAAAACGGGATCTGTCTCTACCACGTACACAGCTCCTGCGTCGATACAGAACATGAGTACAAATCCTGTGGCGGTCACGGCTACCCTAACACATCCTGACCTTAAGGAGAAGATGATGGTGAGCTCGAACATCACGGTAACAAGCGGTTCAGGAGTTGGAGGGGTCGTTTCTCTGATTCTGACGTTGAATGGTTCGCGGACAAGGGATCAGGGGGGCATTGTGCAAGTCCGGTCTGAAGCTGGCGCCGCTAACCTGCTATATCAACTTCCACAGATCGCATTGACCGAAAATTTTGGAAGTCGTGATGCAAATTGGGATGACGCCGGATTCAATGGCACGAGCAGTCAGACGTCTGAAGAGACGCAAACATATGAGCTGATCTGTAATGGAGGCATCCGCAAAACAATAACAGATCGCGATAAGACCTATACGATCTATGAAGGCGGCAAGCAGGTCACGGGGGCTGGAATCACGATCGCCGACGATGGAACATACACGATAATGCTCGGGCCTTCAACGAGTCTCTCAGCGGCCGCGAGCACCTATACAACATGGACCAATTCGTGCGAACTGCCCGAACAGGTAGTGACAACTCCTAGTCAAGCACCCATACCTTTCGCGCCTTACTTCATTCCGTACATTGGTGGTGGAGCTATGAAGACGACCGGTAAGATCGATCCTCAAAATCCAAACACCATCAGAGGTACGTACCACGGCACCGATCACTTAACAATGTTCAGCTTCGGCACTGAAACGATCACGCTGCCAGTGAATTATACCATCGCTTGGGATCTGACACTGGTGCAGTAATCCGTAGGGTCACTCGGCACCGCGGTGGTAGGATCTGTCCATTAACAGATTCGAAGCTTAATGTCGTCGCACATAGATGCCGCGGTCATTAACAGATGCAGCAATGAAAATGCTGAGTTTGCTCGGTGCGAAGCGACTTTTAGAAATCTATTTCCCCATAATTCGGCACTGGCAGTATCATTGCAAGAGCTACCTATACTTGCTCATCAAGCTAGAGTATAATAGAAAGAAAAGCATTGGAGGGAAATACTATTATGAATAAGCCAATTTCGACCAAGGTTCATGGTGTGGTAGATTACGGCACGGCCGGTTTGCTTCTGAGCGCCCCACTCATTTTTGGTTATGAACTCGATTCACCTGAAGCATTAGTACCGATGAGTCTCGGTGCGATGACGATCGGTGCCAGCGCGATGACAGACTATGAAATGGGATTAACACCAGTCATGAGCATGAAGACCCATCTGACGCTCGATGTGATGAACGGGCTGTTCCTTGCAGCCTCGCCATTTATCTTCGGCTTCAAGAAGAAGTCGGCGATGAGCTGGTTGCCACACGTATTGCTCGGCCTTGGTGAGGTCATGATAGCAATGATGACTCAGACGATGCCAGCGAATGATGTCGGTCAGCGCGCCCCAAGCGTTCATGGCCGCACGCAGCTCGAGGGCTATCAACGCACCTCGTCTACGACGCGCAGCTTGCGCCAAGTGCACGGCGTTCATTAGGCGCCCAATCAACTAGAACTTGGCCTCGGTTTCTGAGGGCTCAACACCAGTTGGCCCTAACGAAATCGAGGCTTCCTTTTGTCCGTCACTTTCGTATCGTATTTTTGTAGTAAGTAACTCAGCATTCAGAACTCAGAATTTCTCCCTCATGCAGATCAAGTTTGGTACAGATGGCTGGCGTGACGTCATTGCCGATCGATACACCTTCGAGAACGTCCATCGAGTAGCCCGCGGCACCGCGCTCCACTTTAAGAGTCATGAGAAGATCAAGAACGGCATGGTCGTCGGTTACGACGCCCGCTTTCTCTCTCGTGAATTTGCTGAGCTGACCGCACGCGTTCTCGCAAGCGAAGGCATCAAGACCTACATCGCCTCATCGATCGTATCAACCCCAGCCACATCCCTGGCGATCGTCAAGAAGAAGCTAGCCGGTGCAGTGATGATCACCGCGAGTCACAACCCAGCGAAGTACAACGGCTTCAAGATCAAAGGACATTATGGCGGCGCTGCATTGCCAGATGTGATCGCAAAAGTTGAGGAGTTGACCAATAGCGAGGATAACCGCAAGGCA
>JBKJTP010000058.1:0-5015 GCA_046590195.1 Kapaibacterium sp. (SeqCode)
AGAGCCGAAGCACGAAGCAAAGCAGCCCGCTAAACCTGTTGCGAAGCCTGTTGCAAAAGCACCAGCTAAGCCCGAGTCGAAGTCTGCAGCAAAACCTGCGACGAAGGCGGTTGCCAAGCCTGCTGCAAAACCAGCTCACAAGCCAGCACCAGCAGCTAAAGGCAAGGTAGCTTCAGGTACGATCAAGACCTCTGCATCGAAGACACCAGCGAAAGTAGCTCCGAAGAATCTGCCGAAGGCAGCGCTGCCAAAGAAGGGTGTGACTACGAAGTCGGGGAAAACGAAGACTGGCTCCGCCAAGACGACGAAGACAGGACCGGCATCAAAGAAGCCTGCACCGAAAAAGCGTTAAGTATAATCTAATTAGGTAATTCGCAATGTATAGCCCTGACGTCTGGCACTTAGTGACTCGTCAGGGCTTTTCATATCAGGCTTATTAATCTTGATTGAGTAAACTCGCCACGCAGCCAAACGACGTTCAACCCAAACATGCCGACGCACGGCATGCGCTTGAGCGTTTGCGCCCGCGACCTCGGCGAAAGCGGAAGCGCAACTCGCTGCCGACTTCCGCGAACATCAAGTTCTTTCTACTCTTCCTCTCGATCCTGATCGTACTCGGATCGCTGCTCTATTCCTCACAACTCGTCGATCAACTCCGCAATCGTGAGCACCGGGTGGTGCAGCTCTTTGCACAAGCCACCTATTATAATATAAACGCTGATCAGCCGAACGACTCCCTCTATCGCATGATCATCGATTTCGCTCGCGAAAGTGAAGTGCCGATCATCCTGACGGATACGAAGGACCAGCCGACGCTGCAACACTTCGACAAGTTCAACTTCAACGTCACGCTCGATTCGACGAAGGATTCGCTTTCAAGGCTGGAAGATCTTCACGATCAGCTGCGTGTGATGGATCAGGCCTATGAGCCGATCGAAATGTTTTATGTCGACCCGGAGATCGGAGATACGACCATAACAAACTACATTCATTACGGCAA
The DNA here is from genome assembly GCA_046590195.1 of Kapaibacterium sp. (SeqCode). Lineage (GTDB taxonomy): Bacteria > Bacteroidota > Ignavibacteria > Palsa-1295 > Palsa-1295 > JBKJTP01. Next base: position 1,001 of record JBKJTP010000058.1, read on the forward strand.
CTCGCTTGTGCTCGATGAGATCGAGTCACTGCCGCTGATCCAGCTATTGCTTGGTACTGTCATCGTGCTCATCGGATATCTCAGCTTCTCGTATCTCAAGCGCAGCGAGCAATCGAACATCTGGGTTGGCATGGCAAAAGAGACGGCGCACCAACTGGGGACACCGCTATCAAGCTTGCTAGGTTGGGCGGAGTTCTTACGTCTCTCGGCAGAACAACCGGGTGAGGTCATGAAGATAGCTGGTGAGATCGAGCGCGACATCGAGCGGCTCAATCGGATCGCCATTCGCTTCTCTAAGATCGGATCGGTGCCTGATCTCAAGCCGACAAACCTGGTGGCAGCCATCTCCGACGTGATGAATTACTTCGAAGGTCGCATGCCCCATCTTCGTCGCAATATCCGGCTCGAGCTTGATACGGAGGAGGACGAGATCGTGCTGCCGATCAACCGCGAGCTTTTCGAGTGGGTGATGGAGAACCTGATCAAGAATGCTTTTGAAGCCATCGAGAGCAAAGACGGCCTGATCAAAGTGCATATTGAACGGGGACGAGGCGAGACCGTGCTTGTCGATGTCTCGGATACTGGTAAAGGCTTCGAGATGCGCCGCAGGAAGGACGTATTCCGCCCCGGATTCAGCACAAAAGCGAGAGGATGGGGATTGGGGCTCAGTCTCGCGAGAAGGATCATCGAAGATTACCATCACGGCAAGCTCTTTGTAAAGGACAGTGCCCCAGGGAAAGGTACCACTTTCCGCATGAGACTCCCTCTTCAGGAAAACAAGTCGAGTTAGCTGTATTTTTGAGCGGAGTAATCAAGCATAAGTGAATGATCCGAGTAAAAGCAGTAATGCTCATCGAGCACGATGGTCGTTTCCTGTTCGAAGAAAGCCAGGACCGGGTTAAGGCGGAGACGTTTTACATGCCTTTTGGCGGAGGCGTGGAGTTTAGCGAGTCATCGCGAGATGCAGCAATAAGAGAAGTCAAGGAAGAACTCAACATTGTCGTGGCTCAACATGAGTTATTGGGTGTGGTGGAGAATCGATTCTCCTTCGAAGGAAAGCCGGGACATGATGTTGTATTTGTGTACCATACTAAGTTGCCTGAGGACTTCGATCCACTTTCCATAACTCCGGAGATATTCAAGGGGAAAGCGTTAAGACCTGTTTGGCTTACCGAGCAAGAGATCGTGCAGTCGTCGTCGCCATTTTATCCTGAGGGTATTATCGAGATGGTTACAGCTCTTTACGAAATTCCATACTAATCATGGCTGAAGTCACACTCCGCGACGTAGAAAAAAGATACGATAACGACACCTTTGCAGTGAAGGGGATCAACTTCTCTGCGAATGATGGCGAGTTCGTGGTGCTTGTTGGGCCATCGGGCTGTGGAAAGTCCACCACGCTTCGCATGGTCGCGGGCCTCGAGGAGATCACAGGTGGAGAGATCGCAATTGGCGGCACACGTGTCAATGAGAAGGAGCCCAAGGACCGCGATGTGGCGATGGTCTTCCAGAACTACGCGCTTTATCCTCACATGACCGTCTTCGAGAATATGGCATTCCCGCTGAAGATGCGGAAGGTGCCGAAGGACGAGATCACGAAGCAGGTCGAGAGCGCAGCCGAATTACTCAGCATCACTCATCACCTCCAGCGCAAGCCGAAAGAGCTATCTGGCGGTGAACGCCAACGCGTTGCAGTAGGCCGCGCGATCGTGCGCAAGCCGAAAGTATTCTTGTTCGATGAGCCGCTGTCCAATCTTGATGCAGCACTTCGGACACAGATGCGTGCGGAGCTAAAGCGATTGCAACGAAGGCTCGGCGCAACCATGCTTTATGTCACGCACGACCAGATCGAGGCAATGACCATGGGTGACAGGATCGTGGTGATGAACAAAGGGCTGGTCGAGCAATTCGGCACTCCGACAGATGTCTACAATAACCCTGCGTCAGTCTTCGTGGCACGCTTTCTCGGCACGCCACCAATGAACGTTATCGAAGGTGAAGTACAAGATGGCACCTTCACTGCGGGCTCAATTAAGATGGCTGCACCGAATATCAGTGGCAAGGCTTTCATGGGCATACGGCCAGAGGCAGTGAGTATCGATACGGCCCTAGCTGGCACCACAGTCGAAGGCAAAGCGATGCTTGTCGAGCCGATCGGAAGCGTCACACACGTTTACATCGAGGTACCTGGCGCATCGGGCGGGAGCTTCGTCGCTAGCATCCCTCACGAGTCGGGCGAGAGTGTCTCTAAGAACTTTATACTCGGAGATACCATTAAATTCATAATACCTGAACGTTCGGTCCACTATTTTGACGGAGCGACAGGCAAGAGAATCTCCTAGGCTTAGATCTGGGGTCTCAGGTTTTTGAAGTCAGAAACGGTAGCCTTTCAACGAAGGGCAGTTGTAAGCCGTGGGTTCTTATCGCACTATTATTGACAATATAATGGAAATTGCTAATCATCCGCTATTTAGCTCCACACCCACGAACCGAATATCGGTCTTCGTAGATGGAGAAAACGCCTACTACGCCCAGCGCTCGCTTGGGTGGTTCTTCGATCCCCGCAAACTCCTGGATCATTTCACAGCTGCCTCCACGATCGGCGATGCCTTTTGGTACGCCTCGCAGAAGATGCCGCCCGATCCGCGCGAACAACGATTTTATGGTTACCTCAATCATGCTGGCTACACTGTCCGCATGAAGAGCATCAAGTATTTCCGCGACGAGGCTTCGGGTGAGCTCACACGTAAAGCTAATCTCGATCTCGAGCTGGCGATCGATCTCTTCACAACGATTGCGCAGTATGATACAGCAGTGCTCGTAACCGGTGATGGTGACTTCGAGCGGGCTGTTGAGCTTCTCCGCAGTTACGGCAAGCGCGTCATCGTTGCATCAACGCAAGATACGATCGCTCGTGAGCTTCGAAATGCTGTCGGCAAGCACTTCATCGATCTCGCAACGATCCGTCCGCACATCGAGCGCTTTGTAGCATCTGCCGCGACTGAGGGAGTAGTGCCGAAGGAAGAACCAATGATCCTTGCAGAGTGATACCCAGAGCCGAGCTTTTGCAGAAAAGGGACGCTATTAGCGTCCCTTTTCTAATTCAGCGCGCGCGTTCATCCATTCGGTTCGAACGCGAATTCTTCGTACCCAGAAAGCATTTAAACCGAGCTATACGGGATTTTTGAGCAGGAGCAAGGCAAATTTTGGCGAAGACAGAGGCGAAAGCCGCAGGGACAAAGGCGACAAAGGCGACAAAGGCAAAGAAGGAGACGAAGGGCGTAGCGGCGGCAATTATTACTCCGAACGTGGCTGCGTTGCATAATGCCCCTGCGCTGCCATCAAGCAGGCGTCCTATCGCGGTGCGTGGTGCACGTGTGCATAATCTGAAAAACGTCAGCCTCGAGCTTCAGCGCAATCGGCTGATCGTCTTTACTGGCGTCAGTGGTTCTGGAAAGTCGTCGCTAGCGTTCGATACGCTCTATGCCGAGGGGCAGCGCCGCTATGTCGAGTCACTCTCGGTCTACGCTCGCCAGTTTCTAGAGCGAATGCAGAAGCCGGATGTCGATTCGATAACAGGCATCTCACCTGCTGTTGCGATCGAGCAGAAGACGCTCACTCGCAATCCACGGTCGACTGTAGGCACCACGACCGAGATCTACGACTATCTCCGTTTGCTTTACGCGCGCCTAGGCAAAACCTATTGCTCGCACTGCGGCCGGCTGGTCACGAGAGACACACCGAAGACGATCGTCGATTCGATCAAGGCGCAATCGAAAGATGGGCAGAAATTCTATCTTGCCTTCCCGATGCATCGCCACGAGAACCGATCTCTCGATGAAGAGTGGCAGAATCTTCGCTCGCAAGGTTTCTTCCGTTTATTCTTGAAGGGTGAAGGGCGCATCATCGAGCTCTCAGAAGAGAACCCCAGTCGCATCGCACCGGAGGATGTTCGCATCCTTGTCGATCGTTTGATCTGGAAAAGCGGCGACGAGCAACTTCACTCACGCATCGC
>JBKJTP010000080.1:0-3757 GCA_046590195.1 Kapaibacterium sp. (SeqCode)
CTGGGAGATACAGTCCGTCAGCTGTTGTGACGGCCGCCGCGGTGCCTGCATACATCGTGCTGCGCGTTGCGATCGTATCGAACCACGCACGGTACTGTCCAGCGAGATTCGCACTGAGCTGATTCGAGACCTTGTCGCTCAGCTTCTTGTTTGTTGCGATGTCCGCAAAGAGAGCGTTCGTATTGTCGAACAGTGATTCGAGATGTGCCTTGGTGACGGGTGTAGCGCCTGCATCATCGAGTCCCTTCACGATCTTCAAAAGTGAATCGGCGAGCAGGATGCGGACGGTCTGTCCGCTGTAGCTCATGTCAGGAGCAAAATCGTATGTGGTCTTTGCCTGATCGTCGTCGGGGACGATCGTATCCTCAGCACAAGAATTAAGGAAGAGAGCACCCGCTGCCAGAAGTGAGAAGCTGGCTAGTTTGAGAGAGTTAACACGGGACATAGTGAGATTACCGTTTAGCTTATTAAGACTAAGTCTTAATACGCATAAGGGTCTGGGTTAGTTTCCAGTAATGGGGGAATTTGTTAGGATAGTTTGAGGAGTTTGGAGCCCATAGGTCTTAGATGGCCCATAGGTCTAAATGGACCTATGGGCGCAGCAAGCCTAGACCCCTAGACCCTAAGACCCTAAGACCCTCGCCCCTCCCGGCACGCTTATGTTGCATTACTACTCCAGAGCCGGTGATTGTAGACTTTCTTCACCGAAAAATGACAAAACGTTAGAAGCTATTCACGATTGATACTACGAGTGTAATTTTAGGAGGCATTATGACAAATCTATTCAGAAACATCGGTTTTGGGGCACTGTTGATCACTGGCCTTATGGCCACCGAAGCGAATGCACAGGCGATGCGCCCGGTGCCGCCTCGCGATATGAGCACAGGTGTACCACGCAATTCTGTTGCTGCCACGAACTTTGTCAAGACAGGCCCGACCATCGTACCGGTCGTCGACTCGAACGCGATCCTGAATCTCGATTATAAGGAAATGCGCTCGGCTCCGGCAGCAGTGGCAAAGCCAGCTATGGCTCCAAAGGCAGTCGCGCATGAGCCAACCATGGCAGAGCTCAGACTCCAACTCCGTGCGGCTGAGGATCAGTATAAGGCAAGCAAGCTTGCTTACACACAGGCAGTCCGCGCAAAGGACAAAGTCCGTGTAGCGGACGCAAAGCTCAACCGCGCAGCAGCTCAGCAGAAGGTTGCTGACCTCAAGCGTGCGATCGCAGCAAAGCAGCCAGTCGCCAAGAAGCGCGCAACTCCGAAGAAGAAGAGCGGTGGCGCAGTTCGCGCGGCCGCAGCAGCTCCGGCAGTGAAGTAATGATTGGTCCGACTACGTGACTAATATTCGAGACTCCCACAATAAGACTTCTATTTGATAGATAGTGGTCCTCCCTTGCCCCGCAATATTGCGGGGCTTTTTTTTGTTGGCTAATCGATGGCGTACGGCTGAATTCTTTTCCACATTCGGCGCATCTACGCACCTGATCGCTCGATTCTCTCGTATATTCGTAGAGCAATTAGCTACTTGACACACTTCCCCAAGCTATAAGAAATAGGCAATGCCCGAGATCGTCAACGGAATGCCCTGTCTGTTCTGCCAGATCGTCGAAGGTGAGAATCCTCACTACGTGATCTATGAGGACGAGGATTTTATCGGTTTCCTGGATAAGTACCCGCTCAATCCCGGGCACACCCAGCTCATCCCCAAGAAGCATAACCGCTGGGTATGGGATATGGACAATGCCGATATTGGGAGGCTGTTCATCAAGGCCAAGCGCGTTTCCCGAGCGCTGCAAAAGGTATTTGAGACGGAGTGGATCATCGCTGACACTGGCGGCATCGGAGTCCCGCACGCCCATATCCATCTCGTCCCTCGCTATGAGGACGATGGCCACGGCGAGCTCGTCGATCCGAAGATCTCCCGCGAGATCACTGAGGATCAGATGATCGAGCTTGCCGAGAAGATCAGGCTTCAGTTGTCAAAGAATTGACCTGACCCTTACTTCGCCCGCCCTAATTTTTTGTGACTTCTACGCATGCTCATTAGTCAGACACCGCTCCGCATTAGCTTCGCTGGCGGAGGCACCGATCTTAAAGCATTCTATCAGGATTCCGAAGGCTTCGTCGTATCGACCGCGATCGATAAGTACGTTTACGTACTCATCAAGGAGCGCTTCGATGACAAGATCTATCTCAATTACGCCGCGCGTAAGGAGATCATCGATTCGATCGGCGATATCCAGCACGAGCTCGTACGCGAGGCAGCGAAGATCGCTGGTATCGATCGCGGTTTTGAGCTTGCAACATTTGCAGACATCCCATCAGAAGGCTCAGGTCTGGGCTCATCGAGTAGTTTAACAGTCGGCTTGCTGAATGCGATGTACAACTACATGGGCAAGCAGGTGACGAACGATCAGCTCGCGGAAGAAGCATGCGCGATCGAGATCGACACGCTGCAGAAGCCGATCGGCAAGCAGGACCAATACATTGCCGCGCATGGTGGGTTGAGTGCGATCACGTTCAACAAGGATGAGAGCGTTACAACAGAGCGGATCGATCTGAGCGAGCGAGACCGCCATGAACTTGGCGGACGCCTCATGCTCTTTTTTACAAACATCACGCGTCAGGCATCATCGATCTTGACGGAGCAAAAAGAGAAGACGAGCGAGCGCCGTTCAAGTCTTGAAGGGATCTACGACCTCGGACGTAGGATCGAGACTGCTTTTCGCAAGCGCGAGTTCGATGAGGTCGGCAAGGTGCTGCATGAGAATTGGATGCTGAAGAAGCAGCTTGCGAGCGGCATCTCGACCGGCGAGATCGATGAGATGTATGCAGCCGCAATGCGCGGCGGCGCGCTCGGCGGAAAGGTCGCAGGCGCCGGCGGCGGTGGATTCTTATTGCTGTATGTACCGCCAGAGCACCAGGCATCAGTTCGTCATGAGCTACGCGCGTATCGCCAGATGCCTTTCATGCTCGACTCGCACGGGGCGAGCGTGATCTTTAATCAGAGGAGATATCGGTGGTAAAAACACATTAACCGTAGTGACATGCCGTTGGCATGTCGGGTCGCGCGGGAAGAGAAATTTTTCGCTAACCTGTGACACGTCTGCTGCAGCGCACCTGCATTGCGAATCCTCTGCCCAAACACGGTTATTCTGGTGGCCTCAAACCGCCATGCCAACGGCATGGCCCTACGGGCTGGACTTCGCACCTTCTTTCCCCTGCCCCTGTTGTCGCAATATCGCTCAGGATTGCCGTTTTTAGCCCGTTCTTGTCCCTTAAATCGTAGCCGCTCATGGATTTCTCGCAGTATCTCGAATACTTCAACAATACCCTTTCATCGCTCGACACGAAGCAGATCGAGGAGATGGTCGAACTCGTTGTCGATGCGTACGATAACGACCGCACGGTATTCGTTATCGGCAATGGCGGCAGCGCTTCGAACGCATCGCATCTCGCGAACGACCTCGTCAAGGGTACGCTGAAGTCAATGGACCAGACTAAGCGCCTGAAGGCGCTCGCGCTCACGGATAACCTCGCGCTCATGACAGCGTTCGCGAACGATGAGGGTTATCAGACGATCTTCGAGCAACAGCTTCGTACGTTCGCAAAGCCGAATGACCTGGTCATCGCGATCTCCGGATCGGGTAACTCGCCGAACGTCATCAAGGCGATCGAGTGGGCGAATGCGAATGGATTGCACACAGTTGGCGTGACCGGGTTCGGTGGCGGTAAGTTGAGGGAGATCGCAAAGA
>JBKJTP010000119.1:0-17811 GCA_046590195.1 Kapaibacterium sp. (SeqCode)
TGACCTATCAGACGAAGACCGACATGCAGATCGAGCGCGATGCCTTTGAGGTCATTGCGGATCTGCATGTCGGTCTTCGTCTGATAGGTCAGCTCTTCGGAGCTCGACGCTGTGCTATCGACGGTGATCTCCTTGATCGCCCAAGTGATGTTCTGGAGATTGACGGTCGCGTGCTGCTGCTGAGAGGGAGTGTTGTTCATGTGAGGGATAACGTCTGGGGAGGGAGCAAAGTGCTGAGTCCTGAGTGCTGAGTCCTGAGTGCTGAGTGGGGATTTTCTTTACGACGTCATTTCGAAGCCAAGTGAGGCGAGCGCTAGCGAGCCGAGCGAGGCTGAGAGATCTGTTTAAGTATTCCGAGGGGGTATAAACGGCTACGAGGTCATTCTGCTATGAGCGAACAGATTTCTCGCTATGCTCGAAATGGCGGATGAGCTTAGATCAGTACATAAAAAAAGGCCCGCCAGATGGCGGGCCTTTAACTCTATCGTTAACTAAGGATCAACTCGGCTTAGTTACCGTAGATAACGAAGCTGACAAAATTCTTCGGCCAAACTGCTGCGCCGCCGCCACCGATCGTGTAGTCAGCGAAGCTGAAGCTAGAGCCGCCAGACCACCAACCAGCGAGTAGACCGCTTGCATTGCCGATATCTGAACCGACTCCGCCATACCAGCTGACCAACATGCTAAAGGTAGCGTGGCCACCTGTATTAACACCAGTAATGTTAAAGAACGGGCCGCCGCCCATGGTAACACCGGAGCAGTTATACCCGCTTACTAGAGCCGCTGTACCAGCACCCTGGTTGAAGCTTACAACACCCCATGCTACTGCGATACCAGGATGCGATGTAACTGCGAGCGTACCAGTCGTTGGCAATGTTACGTTCGTTGCACCGGTCGAGGTAAGAGTAACAGCGTTCGCACCGCTAGTGGTGAAATTACCACCGAGTGTGATCGTGCTTGCACCGTTGTTAACGCCTGTTCCGCCGTTTGCCGGGCTAAGCATTGTTGTCCACGTAGGAGTTGCACCTGCGCCAGCGCTTGTAAGAATAGCACCTGCAGTGCCTGCTGAACCATTGAGGCTAAGCGGAGAAGCAGCACCAGTATGCGAGAATGCACCAGCTGAAGAGATCGATCCACCAGTGATAGCACCAGTTGCTGTGACTGTGCCGCCTGTCGAAACCGATCCGCCAGTGATCGCGCCCGCTGTCGTGAGTGAACCGCCGGTGATCGCGCCAGTTGCTGTCATTGTACCTGCAGTCGAGAACGAGCCGCCAGTGATCGCGCCGCTAGCAGTGATCGTCGTAGCTGTGCCGATCGAACCAGCAAGGGAGATATTGGTAATGTTGTAAAGATTGCGTGCCTGATCGAGCACTGACGTACCGCCCATCAGGAGAGTACCGCCGGTGATGTTGAGGCCCGAGCTAACGGTTGCAGCAACCATGTTCGTGGTACCGCTGATGTTGAAGCCGGTTGCTCCGGTATAGGTCAGCAATGTGCCGTCATCTGTCAGGAGCGAATTGCCCTGAGTATTGAGTCCTGTCCACTTCGGGATGGTGTTGTTCGTGCCGGTACCGGTGACGATGTTCAAGAACGAAGTGCTTACAGGCTGCCATGATCCCTGCACGCCGCCAGCATAGTTATTCGGAGCTGGTCCAACGGCGTTTGGCGAAACCCATGTCAGGATCTGGCTTGCAGCCGTTCCAGCATAGGTGAATCCCGAGCTAGGATTGCCTGGAGGCGGAATAGGGATGATGAACGGGATATTTCCGACCCATCCACCAGCCGGGGTCTCGAGGGTGATCGTCAGGCCCGAGCCATTATCGAGTTCGAGACGGCGAGCGCCGAGATCGCGTGACTGCGCCTGGGAATCTGAGGTAAATGCAGCGACCGCCAGTAGGGCGATTGCGAGGAATTTAGTGAAAAGCTTCATAGAATAGTAAGTAAACGTTGCTAAGAATCTGCAAATATACGACAATAATTGGGACGATGCAATATAATCGGCTGAGAAAGTTAATTTTGTTCGTATATTCCCTTTCGACGCAAGCCGAGTGTCTTCCCCCAGGGGAGTTCGTTACGACTTGTGCGTGTCGGAGCCCCGCCGCCGTTTATTCGGAGCGGGGCTTTTTTTAGTGCTGAGTAGAAAGTGCTGAGTGCTGAGAGGGGATAGTCAGGGGTCGAGCTAGGCGTGGTAGTTTGGATCGACGGGGAGCCGCTCGATCTTGAGATCGTCAATGGTGCCGGTCAGTGCGAAGCCTTCGAGATCGACTGCGATGATTCGGCGCGGATAGACTGGCAGTATCACCTGGGCCTCGGTCTGCTTCGAGAGCTCGCGAATGAGATCATCGAGGTAGCTGGAGTAGATCGAGTTCTTCGATCTGCTGATCTGATCGAACGCTATCTTCAACGCGGCGACGGACGACCAGTCCCAGTTCTGTATAACACCAAGGGCTTGAACAACGTGAGGTGAAAAATTCATTGGGCAATCTCTTGCAAAGTTTGAGATGCAAAGTTAGCGCTCGGCGATGACGCTGTTGTTATGCCGCTGTTATTGTATGTTCAAGAGGTTAGCGTCTCGCGGTCAGTAGTCAGCGGCTGGGGTTCTATAGTAGGGTATGCCTATGCTGTTTCCACTTATCATCGTAGTTGTTGTCGGGCTGTTCTTTGTTGGGCGCTATGCGTGGGAGCGCAATCGTGTGCTGGGTATCGTTGTGTATGTGCTGCTCGGTATTGTAGTGGCGTGGCTTATCGGGATGTACTTCGTGCTCGATAGGGCGGGGTGGATGGATCACTAGCCACTGAACGCTAGACGCTAGACGCTGCGTTGTTCACAACGCATGGCCTATAAAGCGGAGTACGAGAAGCTAAGTGACGAGGAGCTAGTGGCGGTCTTCCAGAAGGAGGATCCGCATGGCGCGTTCACCGCGATCGTTAATCGCTATCAGAAAAAGATCTACTTCTCGGCTAAGCGTATGGCCAATGGCTCGCATGCCGATGCCGACGAGATCGCGCAGGATACATTCGTCAAGGCATACGAAGCGCTCGCGAAATTTCGCGGCGAGTCGCAGCTTTATACCTGGCTCTATCGTATCATGATGAACACGGCGATCGGTCGCTCGCGCAAGGCGAAGGCGCGCCAGCATGTCGATATCGACGACATGGCAGGCACGATGGAATCCGGCGAGCTTGGTGGCGATGACCTCATGACGAAAGCCGAGACGACCCGGCAGATCGAAGAAGCCATCGAGACGCTGCCGCCCAAGCAAAAGGAGGTCTTTCTGCTCCGATTCTACGACGAGATGCCGTACGAGGAGATCGCGCAGATCCTGGGGACCTCGGTCGGTGGCCTCAAAGCCAACTACTTTCACGCGGTCAAAAAGATCGGGGAGTATTTAAACCTTTCGGCCCGAGAAACGCCTATCAAGAAAGCAGCAGAATCGAGGTCATAAAGCCAAGATGAAGCTCACAGAAAAGTATGAACACTCAGAATAACCATAACGAAGAAGAGGACATCCGGGGCTTGCTTGATAGTATCAAGCAGCAGGGCATGCCCTATTCCGAAGAGCCGGACCCGCTTTATTGGGCGAATTTCCGCCTTCGCGTTATGGAGCGCGTCGAAGAACCAGAGCGCATCAGCATTTTCGCCAAAGCGAAAAGCTGGCTTTGGGAGTCGGGTCTTAGGACCGGGCTTGTCGGCGGAGGATTAGCAGCAGTACTATTAGGTGGGGTTTATTTCAGCCAGCAGGCAGATCAGGCCGGAAGCGGCAACGTTGGTGGTCAGGTTGCCCAGACCACTCAGCAGGATCAGCAGCAGGTTAGAACTGTCGATTCGATCACTGGCAAGAAGGAGCAAACTCCGATCGCACCAGAGGTCATCACGCCAGATGCTAAGCAGCCTGAAATGGCTCAGGCACCGGAGTTAACGCCTCCACAGAATGGTGTGGCCGTTGAGCAGCCGAAGACTGTTGCGACAATGTCGGAGTCTGAGATCGCAGCGCCTTTGTTGGCCGCAGATCTCGGGATCCAGGGTCCATCGACCAGCCTTGATGACATGACCGAGTCGGAGCTTCAGGCTTTGCTCGCGAGTGTTGAGGAGATGAATTAATCTCATCGGTGTTAAACCCGAACGGCAAAACGGCGTCGAATAAAGTAGAGTCTTACAAGTGTAGCGTTTTACAAGTATAGAATAATTAGTTAAAGGTTAGGGTATCAAGATGAAGCAAGTTGTACGAATTGGTCTGATGGTTTGGCTGCTCTGCGGAGCGGTTGGCCTGCCTGTGGCCAGCTCGGTCTCAACGGCATCTGCCCAGCCGGCACAAGACCGCCGTCCGAACCAGGAGCGCTTGCAACAGCTGCGCGACAAGGTGATGGAGGTCAAGCATCGCAAGCTTCGCGAGTCACTTGCACTCGATGAAGCAACCGCCCCGAAGTTCTTCGAGCATTACCGTGTTGCCGAGCGCGACATTCAGGATCTCTCGAAGCAGCGCAACCAGGAATTGAAGCAGCTGTATCGTTTGATGCAGGGTGCAGGCACCGATCAGCAGGTCGATCCAACGATCGAGCGCGTTCGCGACCTCACTGACAAGATCCAACGCAGACAGATCGCACTCGATAACGATCTCAAGCCGATCCTTAGCCCTCGTCAGCGCGCGAAGCTTCTGACCTTCGAGCAGGAATTCAACAAGCGCGTCAAGCAGCATGTGCAGGATGCACGTGGCGACAAGATGAAGCGTGGTGGTCCGGATCCAGAGCGCCGCCGCGAGATCGAAGAACGCATCAAGCGCCGCCTGAAGAATGGTGGTCGAGGGGACGATGATGGCCACGGTGGTGGCAAAGGTAGAGGAAGGAAAAAGTAATTGAATTTGGCCTCATGTCCTGAGTGATCAAGACATCAGTCCAATAACGACCGCACATTATCGCCGAACAGCCCGAGACCCCGCTCGGGCTGTTCCTGTTTTAAATGGGTTAGTACTTTGTGATGACATTCATCCCCGCGCGACCACTCCCCCCTCTAACTCCCCCCTCGCGGAGCGAGTGGGGAGAACCTGAACTCGCTTCGCGAGTTCATTGCGTTGAGTATATTTGTAGATGGACAGGCCAGAGGGGAAGATCACTAATCGACCAGAACTTCGCGAGTACCGGCGGGAGAACCGCAAACGTCCATCAGCGCCGGAAGCCTTGATGTGGAATAATTTGCGCGGCAAGAGGATCGGTACACATATCCGAAGGCAACAGAGCATTCTCAATTACATCGTCGATTTCTACTGCGCGAAAGTAGGGCTGGTAATTGAGATAGACGGCCCAGCACATCTCCTCCCACAAGAGATCGAATACGATCGCTATCGCCAAGAAGACATCGAGGCACTTGGTTACGATTTCATTCGCTTCACAGCAGACGAAGCGACTCAAAATCCTGATGACGTAATTGATCGCATCAAACGTAGGATCGAAGAGCTGAAAGCACTGCCTGACCGACGTTGGTGGCGCTCCGGCACATAAGCACTCGCACCGATAAGTATGCGCAGCATGCGACCCGGTTCTCCCCACTCGCTCCGCGAGGGGGGAGTTAGAGGGGGGAGCGTTCGGGTCGAGTAGAAGGTAATCGCAAGCAGAGATCCAAAACCGCGATACTAATCACCACCGAAGTTCGTTCAAGCATCCGTGATCTATCTCGATAACTCCGCCACCACACCGATCGCACCTGAGGTGCGCGAAGCGATGCTGCCATTTCTCGAAGAGGAATACGGCAATGCATCGAGCGTATATCAACTCGGCACACGCGCGCGCGTTGCGCTCGAAGAAGCGCGAGGAGCAGTCGGACAGGCGATCGGCGCTGATGCCCGCGAGATCGTCTTCACCGCCAACGGCACCGAAGCGAACAACATGGCGATCAAAGGTGCTGTGATGGAGCGCCATTTTGCTGGCTCTGCATTCAAGTCGCTGCGCGTGATCACGAGTCCGGCGGAGCACCATGCGGTGTTGCATCCGGTCGAGTATCTCGCGAAGCTGGGCGTGCAGGTTGGGTATGCCTTGCCTGATAGTGCTGGTGTTGTCAGCGAAGAGGCAGTCAAGAAAGAGCTGAAGAAAGATGTCGCTGTAGTTTCGTTAATGCTTGTCAATAACGAAGTAGGAGCTATAAGTCCTATAGGACTCATAGGACCTATCATCAAGTCGGTCAGCGACAAAGCTCTCTTCCACACCGATGCTGTGCAGGCTCTTGGCAAGATGCCGATCAATGTTCGAGAACTCGGCGTAGACATGCTATCGCTCTCTGCTCACAAGATCCACGGACCCAAGGCCATCGGCGCGCTCTTCATCAAGAGTGGTACGAAGCTCGAGCCTTTGATGCATGGCGGTGCCCAGGAGCGCAATCGCAGAGGAGGGACGGAATCCGTCGCGCTGGCAGTAGGCTTTGCGAAGGCGGTAGAATTGGCGCAAGCATCGCTCGAACAATCGCGCGTGCAATTCGCTGATCTTCGAAGCTATCTTTTGACGAAGCTCGCAGAGATACCAGAAGTTGTACTCAACACCGATCCAACGCGCTCCATAGAATCGATTGTCAACTTTAGCTTTATCCCATCAGTGCTCGAGAAGCTCGATGGCGAAGCGTTGCTCATTCGCTTCGATCTCGAAAACATCGCGATATCGAATGGCTCCGCCTGCACTTCTGGCACTGTGCAGCCATCGCATGTATTAATGGCGATGGGCAAGGGGAAGGAAGTAGCGTCGAAGAGCATCCGCGTGTCGTTCAGTCGCTACTCGCAGAAGAGCGCGGTGGATGCGTTTGTTGCGGTGCTGAAGACGTTCATCGCGTAACACTTCGCTCGGCTCCCAACAAAATCCCAACCGCGAAGCGGTCTTCTAAGGTAGCCGGGGGTGAGCGAAGCGAGCCCCCGGGATAGCAGCCCACCAAATAAATTCAAGCCACGTAGTGGCGACCTTGCCATATTTGTATCACACAAATGATACGAACATGGCCTCAACTCACACACAGATCAATATCCACTTCATCTTCGCTGTCAAAGGTCGTGAGAACGCTTTACAAGATGAATATCGCGAAGAGCTTCATCGATACATTGCAGGCATCATCAACAAGCGGTCGAATGTGGTGTTGGCGATCAATTCAGTAGCCGATCACATTCACATCTTCGTTGGCTTGCACCCAATGCAAGCGCCGGGACTTTTGATGCGAGATGTCAAGTCGGCCAGCTCAGCCTTCGTTAACAGGAAGCGAAAGGCGAATCGTAAGTTTCATTGGCAGGATGGATACTGCGCAGTGTCACACTCACAATCACAGCGCGGACCAGTGATCCGCTATATCAAGAATCAAAAGAAGCACCACCAGGTGAAGAGCTTTCGCGAGGAGTATTTGGAGTTGCTTCAGAAGTTTGAGATCGTGTATGATCTCAAATATGTTTTTGATGAGGAGGACGAGGTTGTTACAGTTTAGGTCGCCACTACGTGGCTTTGGGGATTTCGGGGGCGTGTCCATCCGGGGGTTCGCTTCGCTCACCCCCGGCTACCTTAGGAGACCGCTTCGCGGTTGGGTAGATACTTCTTGCGAGGCTAGGCGTGCATTTCTACTATCCCTTGATCTCCCACACAATCGGTTGCGTCACATAATGCCGCTCATGATCGCGGATGGCGAGGCCGTAGCGGAGGCCACGGGTGCTAACCGTTACTGATTGCGCTTTGAGCAGCCGCATGATCGAGAAGAGGATGAGTGTGCCGGCTGGCAGGATGTCTGCGCGCGCTTTGTTGATGACGGGGAAGAATTCGAGCAGCTCTTCAGTCGAGCGTGTGAGACACGCGCCTAAGAACATCTCTATCTCCTGCAATGTCAGTTCGACGCCATTCACTTTCGTAGCATCGAATGTATCTAGCCCTAGCTTCATCGCCGCAAGCGACGTCGGTGTGCCTGCAACAGCGATGAGATGATCGGGTGCGGCAAGATTCTTCGCTGTCGCCTGCACAGCTTGTGAGATCGCTAGTGTAGCTTCGGATACATCCTTGCTATCGTACGGTGCTGTCTTCAGGTATCGCTCGGTCATGCGCACCGCGCCGATCTGCATACTGACGCCCTTCACGAAATGCTTGATCGAACCGAATGAGATCTCAGTGCTTCCGCCGCCGATATCGAGTACGCCGAGCACCTTGCTCTCATCGTATTCAAGGCCCAGCAATGCGCCGCGATAGGTGAGCGCCGCTTCCTCCTGGCCAGAGATGATCTCCATTTCGTAGCCGAACTCCGCTTTGATGAGGTTCGCGATCTCCGCGCTGTTCGCTGCATCACGCATTGCTGAGGTTGCAGCGAGTTTCACATGATTGCACTTGTGCTTTAGGATCAACTCCTGATGATCGCGGAGGACAGCCTGAAAGCGCTCGAACGCTTCGCGTGTGATCGCGCGGTGCTGATCGACCCCCTCGCCTAGGCGAGCAATAGCATGCACATCTTCGATCACGCGCATCTTGCCTTTCTCATCACTCTCGGTGATGAGAAGCAAAACGGTGTTCGTGCCGGCGTCTATAGTGGCAATCCTCATATCGACTCGTTGCGAAGAATGATCGAGATCCATTCGTTCTCCTGCAACTGCTCGATGAACGTGAGGCCGGCCGCTTCATACTTTGCGCGAACTTCCTCTCCATCATAGATCAGAAGGCCAGAAAGAATAACATAAGCGCCAGGCTGGCACCGTGAAGCGATGCCCTCAGAGATCGCCATCAGAACATTGCGATGAATGTTCGCAATGATCACATCGAACGACTCATTGTTTGCGATCGTCTCTTCGAGTTCACCTTTACGCAAGTCGAAGACGTCATCCGAAATATTATTGAGCGCTTGGTTCTCCTTGACATTATCGATCGACCACTGATCGGTGTCGATCGCTACGGCACGCTCACCGCCACGCTGCAATGCATAAAAGGCTAGCACTCCTGAACCTGTGCCGATATCAGCAATGATCGCATCTTGTGTCTCGATCTTCTCGATCGCGCGCATGCAGAGGCGCGTCGTCTCGTGATGCCCAGTGCCAAAGCTCATCTTCGGATCGATGATGAGCGTATGCTTTGCGCGAAGCTCCTTCGACTGTTCGAGCTTCCATGATGGCGTTATCACGACCTCGTTCGTCACCAGCACTGGCTCGATACTCGATTCCCATTCAGCATTCCAATCTTTGACTTCGAGCGGCTTTACTTCCATGAGCGTAACAGACTTCCGCGATGCAGCGAATTGTGCAACGGCATGTTGCGACTCTTCCGTCCAGTCTTCCGCTGCGATATAGACATCGAGCAGTCCGTCCGAACGCTCTTCTAGCCCTTGCACATCGACCGTGACCATGAGGAAGCCTTGCAGATCGTCTTCGTCTTCAAGAGCGACGCGAAAGGTCAGTACGAGAGTCTCGTCCATTGGAAGTGAGGTGGGGGTGATTACAGAGTCTGGATCTTCTTTGGCAGACGGTCGTAGATCAACGTGAGCAGCAGCGTGCCAACTTCATCAAGCGTTGCAGCGCTGATGTTCTTCATCGTGTCGTTATGTGTGTGCCAGTACTTACGTTCGGGGTCGGTCGTGTTGTGACCGACAAGATCCTGATCGATGATGTCGATCACGCGCATTCCGGACTGGATGAGCGGCAGATGATCGTCGCTGATGCCGGCGCCAAGCTCCTGGTTAAAGGTCTTCAGATTCAGCTCCTTCGCGGTGTTCCAGACGAAGTTTACGATCGACGGTGCCGCTTGCATGGAGTAACCCTCCTTTTTGAAGACGGCCTTTTTATCGCCGACAAGATCGAGGAGGATACCGAGTCTCGGATAATAGCCCTGTGGCTTGTTCTTCGCGAAGTGCTTCGCACCGAGGAAGTATTTATCCATGTCATCGATCTCGGAATCGCCGTAGTCTTCGCCATCAGTGAGCAGAATATCCACGCCGATAGACGGTGGATGATCCTTCATCTGTCTAGCGATCTCAAGCAACACGCCGACGCCCGATGCACCATCATTTGCTGCTGCGATCGCTTGGTTATGCTTTGAACTATCCGGATCGAAATCAGCGCGAGGACGTGAATCCCAGTGCGCGAGTAGAAGGATGCGCTCTGTTGAAGTCGGATTGAATGATGCGAGCACGTTTGCGAGCTCGAGCACCTCGCCGTTGTATCCTTGCTCAGTGAAGCGCTGGATCGTGACGTTGCCGCCAGCTGCTTTCAGCTCCTCTTCGAAGAATGCGAGTGCTTTCTTATGCGCCGCGGACTTTGAGACGCGTGGTCCGAACGAGACCTGCTTCTCGATGTCCTTATATGCACGCTGTTCATCGAACGGCGGCACCGGCAGGCTCGGGATCGCCTTGTGATTAACAGCAGGGATCGTGTCGCCTACGATCTGAGGATCGGGCTTGGTATCGCACCCAGTCAGCGATACTTGTGATAAGAGCGCCAGCGCAACGGAGGATGCAAGAACAATACGTGATATACGCATGTGTGAGATCGAGTGGGTAGAGAGAGATAAATGCTAGCGCAGCTTGGAGATGGTCACGCTATCGCCAAGCACCAGCCAGTTAAAATTCTTGAGATATGTTTTGGCCGCGAGATTCAGAGCTTGTGCAGAAACGGAAGCAAGTCTATCTGGCGACATGAACGCATTACGCCAGTCGCCCGTCATGATGAATGCTTCGCCAATGGCTTCGGCTTGAGCTTGCGCAGTTTCCTGTTCCATGAAGATCGACGTGGAAAGCATATCGACGTTACCGGAGATCAGCGATTGCTTGATGATGTAGTTCTGGAAGAATTCCACATCTTCGTAGACGAGATTGATCGCGCTATCGACGTGTGCGGTCTCGAAGGTGATGACACCGACCGGGTCTTCCCACTCGGATTCGTCCACGCTCGGTGCATAAGCAAGCGCATGCTCGACGCGAATGCGATTGAAGATATTGCCGCCGAGGAAATATCTCATGCGCATGTATGGATAATAATCTGCGCTTCCGCGCGGCGGGATCTTGAAATACCCGATGACGTAATTTGTCGGAAGCTTTCGAGGTGACTTCACGATGGTGACGTTCGGCTTGCCGGAATTCACCGATGGAGTAAGCGGCGCATCGACAAAGTTACCCTCAGGCAGCGTGGTCACACCATGATCGCGTAGCTTCTTCGTGATCTCCTCGCGCGACACCGGACCCACAACGACAAGCGCCAGCCGCGACTTCACCATGATCTCCTTCATGTGCGCTTCCATCGCTGGGATCGTTGTTTGCTGTATGTCAGCAGCACTTGTTCTGCGGCCGTATGGATGGCCAGAGTAGTAGATCGAGTCAAGAAGAAAACGCGAATAACCTGATGGATTCGCGGAGACAGCCTGGATATTCAGCAGCGCATTCTTCTTCAGATTCGCGAACTCGATCTGATCGAACATCGGCGAGGTAACCTTTTCAGCGAAGAGCTTCCACGTCGAGTCGAAGTGCTCGCGCGTTGAGCGCATCAGCATGAGCGAATAATCGCGCGAATCCTGTCCGCCGATACCCGAACCCATGCGTAGCATCTTCTGACGGTAGACCGCCTTTGGCGTCGAGCGCGTACCGCTTGCTGCGTTTACGCTCAGCGCAAACCTCTCAAGACTGAACGGCTTCGCTACTGGCATTGCACTCGATCCGCCTTGTATGTAGAGGATAGCACTTACGACCGGTGATTCCGAGCTCTGCTTCAGCAGGACCTTCAGCCCATCAACCTCGAACTCCTGCACACCCGTCACATCGACAGCTCTCCCGAACTTCGAAGATGCACATCCGAAGCCAACAAGCGCGCACAGCAGGACCACTCCAACACGAGCAATGATCTTCATCATGTGATTTACGGATTGACTGTTGTGTGGAGGTAATTGCGCGGATCGAACGGCTTGCCAGTCATCTGCTCGATCTTACGCTTCGATGCTTCGCTCATCGTGAGACCCAAGACGTATGGTTTGCCCTTCACATACTTCTGCACGTAATCGCGGATGTCGGCTTTCGTGATCTTGTTGAGGTTATCGAGATACGCCTCGTAGTAATCGAGTCCTGCAGATGCCCACCAGAACGAGAGCGTGTGCGCGAATTCGCTCAGCTTTTCGCTATCGAGAATAATGCGGTTGCGCAGCACTGCTTTGGCTGTTTCGAGATCTTCTTCGGTGAAGTAGTTCGGATCGTCGAACTTGTTGATCTGCTGCCAGAACGTGCGCATCGTTTCTGTCAGCTTTTCGGGAGTTGTCGTGATGTCAGCAGAGATCGGCCCGACATATCGCTGCGTGTAATACCAGAACGTGATGTTCTGCGCGAGGCCAGTCTCTTCGAGCTTCTTGCGGTACTCATGCTCTTGTTGGAGAACGATGTATAGGAAGACGTCAGCAGCGAACGTCGCTTTGTCATCAATACCGATCGATGGGCCATGCCAGCGAAGTCCTGCGTGAACGGTTGGCACATCGACGTAATCAACGATGGTCTTGACGCTATCAAGGGGCGGGGTGCGCAAAGGTGGATTCGTGGCGAATGGATCGGGGCCGGACTTCCAATGGCCGAAGTATTCCTCGATCAGCGGCTTCACTTCCTCCGTTTTCACATCGCCTGCAACGATAAGCAGCGAGTTGTTGGGGATGTAATACTTCTCTTTGATCGCGAGCATCTTTTGCCTTGTCGTTGCACTGATCGTTGTGCGTTCGCCGAGCGGCTGCTTGCGAGAGATGTGGCTCGGCCCCCAGAGTGCAAGTGCGAGCTTGCGGTTGTAATTGAAGAACGGATTCGATTCATGACGGTCGAATTCGCCGAGCACGATCGCGATCTGCTCTTTCAATTCATCATCCTTGAACGCTGGCGACATAATGGCGTCGGCCATGAACTCCAGCCCACCAACAAGATTCTTCTTCGGCAGTGTGAAGTAGTACTCTACATTCTCTTCATGCGTGGTGCCATTGCGGATAATGCCGTTCCGGGCGATGCGACGGAGGAAGTCATCCTCGCTAGTGTCGACTGCATTCGCCGTGAAGAACATGTGCTCGTAGAGATGCGAGAGGCCGTTGAAGTCGGCGGGCTCCGTGAAACTGCCGTTCTTTACCGCCAGCTCGATCGTGGCGATCGGTGTCAGGTGGTTCTCGATGATGAGGACCTCGAGGCCGTTCGACATCGTGTAGCGCGTCCATGGCGGAAGCTGCGCCTGTGCCGTTGTCGGCAGTAGGGAAGTAAGGAAGGAAGCTGCGAGCAGCAGCAACATGCAGAAGGAGAGTCTCGGGTGTCTTGTCACAGGATGGCTTGCCTTCAGTGAGAATGAATTAATGCTGTAATGTCCTTCTAGAGGTACGGCAGGGTGTAACAAATGGTTACGAGCCAAGTTCTTTAATACGTCTCCGGGACCAGCAATGGTCCACTCGGGCTTCGGATTAACACCAACGCCAGAGAACAGCCAACGGGTCAATTCTTTGGGGATGATCTGAGGAGACAATTTGCCTGTCGAGCCATGCTGAGTGCGTGCTGAATGCGAGCCGATTAACCGGATCCGCATTCGATAGGGAGGCCTTAACAGCCTCCACGTGGGGAGTAACCTTGCTGGCAAGTTTTCTGATATGATAAGGCCTTTTTTAACCGAAGGCATTAGGGCCGGTGGGGGGAATTCCACCGGCTTTTTCTATTGCGCCAGGCAAATCCTAGTTGCACGAAGGAATGGCGAGCCCTGTTCTTTTATGCTGTCATTGCGAGGAGCCCAGTGAGCGGTAGCGAAACTGGGCGACGAAGCAATCCCCCTCAGTATTCCGCGCACTCGTCCAAGGCCAATACGTGATCCCCCCCAAATTCCTCGACATCCTCCGATCTCCCGAAGGCAACCCGCTCCGACAGCAGGGCAGCGAACTCATCGATGACGTGACGGGCGTAGCCTATCCTGTCCAAGGCAGCATCCCTGATCTTCGCCCGAAGCAAGAGAAGCCGATGGCGGAGTTCGATTACCAGAAACATTACCAGGCCGACGCCGACACCTTCAATTACTTCGAAGAGCACACTGGCGAGCACGCTCATGAGGAGCGCAGGGTGCACGAAGCGATCATGTCCTATATCCCGGCAAGCACCGAGAGCATACTCGATGCCGGATGCGGCACAGCATGGGTGGCGCAGGAATATGTGAAGCTGGGCAAGTTCGTCTGCTCGATGGATATTAGCACGAACAATCCGCGAGAAGCGCTGAAGAGGTTTCCATCAGAGGATCATGTCGGACTCGTTGCCGACGCATTTCATCTGCCGATCAAGGATAGCTCGTTCGATGTCATCATCGCAAGCGAGATCATCGAGCATACGGTGGACCCTAAGGGTTTCGTGCATTCGCTCTTTGCTGCACTCAAGCCAGGCGGCAGATTGATCATCACTACGCCATACAAAGAGAAGCTGCGTTACACGCTCTGCATCCATTGCAACCAATCGACGCCTTATCATTCGCACATCCAAAGCTTCGATGAGCAGAAGCTCCTAAGCTATGCGCCGCAATCTGCGAGAGTGACGTGGCGCACCTTCGGCAATAAGGCGCTCTTTCATCTACGCACGCATCCGCTCATGAAGCACTTGCCATACAAAGCGTGGCTTGCCGCAGACACCATCGCGAACAAAGCGATCGATAAGCGTGGGCATATTATTGTGATGTACGAGAAGTAGGTCACTGCTTGACGAACTTCACCGTGCGGAAGCTGCCATCATTGCTTTTGATCTCTGCGAGGTAAGCGCCCGCGGCCAGTGATGAGACGTTGAGCGTTCTCTCGCCTTTCTCCGCAAGCAGCACTTCGGCGCCGCTTAGCGACAATACGCGGATGATCGCGCCTTCTTGAGCTACAAGTACATCACTGGTTGGATTCGGATAGATAGCTTGTCGGTTGTCGAGAGCTTCCAGCCCAACGCTCGCGTTACCACCTGAAGCATACGTGTAAGTCGGTGTCTGGCGCACGAGACCTTGCTTGTTCAATGCCACCAATTTATACGAAGAGATGGGGTTTGATAGTGCAGCACTGTACTTATTCTTCGCACCCGGTGCGAGGGTAACAGAATCCATAGTACCCGATCGCGGAGTATAGATCGCCTTTACACTTACGATCCCATCAGTGCCATCGAATGGATCGGCTGTGACTTCAGCCGTGATGCTGGACGTTGTTGCCGCAGAAAGCGAGTCGATCGGCTTGTGCATGATATACGGCCCTGCACCCCATGCGTAGTAGCTGAACGGGCGTAAGTGACTGTAATCCGAACTCCATGTGGTGTACATCATGCCCTTGATGTTCGGCACGTTCTGTTGCGATAGGCGCCACTCGCGCATGTTCACTGTGTTGCCTGCGTCGTAATACGGTGCCGACATCTGCGCGAAGCCATGCCTTGCGAAGAACGCCAGACTCTTATCGCGGTTGCCGCTATTCCAGTTGACGATCGTGATGTCCTTCGGGATCATGTTCCAAACACCTGCGAGGTCGCCATTGACAGCGTAGAAGTCGTCATGCGCATTATGCAGCGAATCGAACATGTCACTCCATGCATAGACCTCATTGTCCACTGAGAGTGCCTTGATCTGCCCACTTGTGAGCGAGGCATTCGCTCCGAGTATCTCTGCAGGTGTGAGGCTGCGGCTTTGACACGAGTGATCCCAGTTCAGGTGGCGGATCTCGTCGTGTCCCATCATGTATTTGCGCGGAGTCTTGTGCAAGTCGCGAACCCGAGTGATCTGATCCTGCACGATCTGAGTCACCGCAGGCTCAGATGGACATGCCATGTTCTGACCGTAGCCATTCACATCCTGGATGGTTGTGAAGGCATGATAGAAGGATGCGTTGATGGTGTCGCCGTTCGCAAGGCTGCCGCTCGGAAGTCGTTTCAATGTCGGAGCTTTGTGGAAGTCATACAGCACGCCTTGCTTCAGCATGATGGAGTCATGAAGCGGCGCAAAGTCCTGACCTTCATTGAGATCTTGACCGCTCGACGTCGTAACACTAAGCGGCGTACCGTCTCGGCGAAGGATGTTCATAAAGCCTGCCTCTTCTATCTTAAAGTCATCCCACCAGATCGTGCCTTTGTTGCCGCCCCAGATTCCGCAGTAGATGTTCATCTTCGAGTAGTGCTGCGTGCTGAAGAGAACACCGAGCTTGATCCAGCCATCGTTCTTTGCTCTATCTGTCGTCGAAGGCACATTGAACGCTGTGTGCGTGAGCGACAATGCGGTCTTTCCCTCTTCCGCACCAATAGCAAGCACTCGGAATTCTCCACGGTCAACATTCTCGGTCCGCACCCAGGCCGAGAGATAGTAATGCTTGTTGGGCTTTGTTGTGATCGGCAAACTGAATCGCGCATTGCCTGAGCCGTTGGCTTTGGCAGGGTCGATCACCCGTGCGCTCTGCGAACCGGAATGCTTGATCGCCATGTCGGCTGTGGTGGCGCCGTTCTCGTTATCGTAAAAGCCGAAGCCCGTAAATGCGCCATTGCCGTTCACGTTCTCAAAGCCGCCGTTCGCTATCTCAACTGGGGGATCGGGGATAAGCCTCGCAGTATCCGATTCAATGATGTACTTACCATTCGCGGGAAAGCCCTCAGCAAGATTCGGATCGTGCCAGAGGATGCCTTCAGAATATCCGTATGGCGCAACTCCCGGGATCATCTCAATGCTGCGATCGTGTGCATGCGTGATGATCGTGTCCGCGTTCGTAAAGTACCATGACGGTTGTTGTTCGAGAATGCTATACTTGAAGTCATTCTGCTGCATGCCATTGTAGTGATAGCGCTGCATCGTGTCGAGAATGTTCTTCAACACGTTCACCGCATTTGTGCCTCGAAGATTGTGCATCGAGAATGCCCAACGATTCGGGTAGTCGGGGTAATCGAGGATGTGTGCGGGAAGATACTTGTTGCCACCAGCCCAGAGTTCGGTGAAGCGGGTTGCGGCGTGCACGAGTCCAGCGGTGTCGAAACCTGCTATGAGGATGAAGTTTTCTGCCGCGTGGACCAGGTAGCCTTCACTTTGATCTAACTTCTCACCTGGGGTGAGATGCGCTTGGACCAGCGAATCGAACGCCTCATTGTCCCCTAAGACCCCCACAATGAATCTGTTGTTAGCGGGCACCTCGCTTGGATACTTCTTGAATGCAATGCTCGAAGCGCCATATTGTGCACTGAATGCGCGCAGCAGAAGCTTTTGCATACGATTGAAGGCAGAGATCCTGTCAGTTGTTGGATCAATGCTGCACATGCCTATAACACCTGTGGGAAGATAGACTCTGGAGGTGTCGTCCTTAGTCAGATACGCCACCTTCGGCGGTGGCATAAGCTCGCGGAGTCCGGAGATCTGGGCAAAAGCAGATGTGGTGAGCAGGCACAGAAGTGCGAAGGAGAGAATTGCTTTCATGAAACTGGGACTTGACAACATAACAACTGACTATATACACGGTCAGGAGAGTTCAAGTTACATTTCAAAGTTCGTATATTGCAGCATGATAAAGTCTCACCCAATTGGCTCGGCAAGACTAGCAGCACTATTGCTGGTTGCTTTGGTTAATATCAGTGGCTGTTCTGACGCTACTATTCGACCTTTAACCCTTCAGAAGATAATCACCGCTGTCAAGGGTGGTCATTCACTTGAGGAATCGCTGGTATCTGCGGCTGTGGGGGCACTGAACCAACCTTCGCACATTGCGGTAAGCCTGAGGAAATCAATCTCTGCGACAAATATAGAGGAAAGGGTATAAAATGTGGTACCGATACTTAGTGTCTGCCTTAATAGTTTCTGCGCTGTACGCTGGCAAGGTGTCGGCACAGTGGCGTGATGAGAATCGATTTGTCATGGGCGATTC
>JBKJTP010000168.1:0-6356 GCA_046590195.1 Kapaibacterium sp. (SeqCode)
CGGCCACTTTGCCAAGTGGCCCTACGGGATGCCGGCCATCTAACTTGAGGGATAAATTAGGTCAGTCGCTGGTTTTACCTCCATACCCAACTCCAATGAAAACTCTCTTTACACTTCTCGTTATTGGCTTCTTTGCTATGACCTCGAATGCGTCGGCTGATCCTATTGTCGGTGCTGCTGCGCCTGCGTTTACATTGCAGGACTTGAGCGGCAAGTCTGTCGATCTCGCGCAGTACAAAGGCCAGATCGTTGTGCTTGAGTGGATCAATCCGTTCTGTCCATATTCGAAGGGGCAATACACGACTGGTAACGCGCAGGGTCTGCAGAAGAAGTACACTGATCAAGGTGTCGTTTGGCTGACGATCAATTCCACAAACGCATCACATGCGAATGCTCGCACTAACGAGGAGTTCGCTGCTCTATTGGTAGACGAATGGAAGTCAACAGCGACTGCACATCTTCGCGATGCTGATGGGGTGGTTGGAAAGCTCTACGAAGCGCGCACGACACCGCACCTCTATGTCATCGATGCGAAGGGTGTGCTCGCTTATGCCGGCGCGATCGATGATGATCGTTCAGCTGACGGCGGAAAGAACGCGACGATCAATTACGTTGCTCAAGCAATTGATGAGCTTGCGGCCGGGAAATCAGTCTCGATTCCGGAAACAAAGCCTTACGGGTGCAGTGTTAAGTACTGAGTCTGAGAGATAAAACGTCTCAAAGGACGGTGGTTAACCACCAACGATCTTTTCTCTAAAGATAAAAAACATGAAAGCGATCTTTGCTACCTCGGTAGCGGAGATCGTTTTCATGCATTTATGGGTGAAGATCGGACAAACGTCGCTGCCATGCGCTGTGCATGGTCTGCACCAGAGTCCCTCCGCTTCAACGATCCGCGACATCGATTCCGGAGGCGCGAAGCCAAACTCCTTAACCGTCGGTCCATAGATCACGACGCTTGGCGTCCCGACTGCTGTTGCTAAATGGATCGGTGCGCTGTCGTTGCCGATCAAGAGCCTGCACTTGCCAATGACTCCCGCAGCTTGCGTGAGTGTGGTCTTACCTGCAAGATTCATCACGCGCGTTGGATCGACCGCCTTGATCCTCTCTCCTACTTCGCGCTCTGCTGGTCCGCCGATCACAGCGATGTGGATATCCCGTTGCAAGAGCAAATGCGCGAGCTCCACGAACTTGTCATCGCCCCACTTCTTCGTTGCCCATACACTACCAGGTGCAAGCGCGATCGTGTTCTCAGCGATCGTTTCGCTGAACTCTGACGCGTGATGATTCAAGCGTGGAAGAGCAAGCTTACTAATATAATCAAATAGAGGATCGAGTAACGCGATCGCGCGAGATGTTCTCGGTGTGCCAAATGGTGGCTCTTCTACTCTATGTGTCAACTCAGCATCGCTCGCGAAGCCGATCTTCGTTGCGATGCTTAACCGCTTTGCAAGTTCGATGCTGCGCTTTGAACTGTGAAGCAGGAAGAGATGCGTGAAGCGCTCGGCGTTGAGTTGTGCTGCGATACGCTCGATGCCTGCGGTGCCGCTATCGGTGCCGCGCTTATCGAAGACGATGACATCATCAACGTCAGGCGATGCGCTTGCAAGTTCGGCTGCGTCGGGTCGCGTGAGATAGATAATGCGCGCTGTCGGCTCAAGCCGCTTGAGTTCTGCGGGCAGTGCGAGCGAGATCACGACATCACCAGGGAATGCCATCTCGATGACCAGCGCGTTGATGCCGCTATACTTTTGCTGACTCATTCGCGCGCGTCCTTCCAGCGTTTGTGTTGCCAGAGCCAAAGCTCGGGTCGCTGGCGAATGATCTTCTCGAGAAGTGCAGTGTGGCGTGCGGTAAGTGCTTCCACGTTCTCCGGAGTTGCACCTGTGAGATCGGTGAAAGGCACGTTATGGAATGTCATCTCATAGCCGCCATCTTTCGTGCGCACGCACTCAGCGAGATAGATCGGCGCGCTTGTGCGCAAGGCGAAGCGAGCTACGCCTTCGAAGGTCGGGACCTTGCGGCCAAAGAACTCGATCTTGACACTCTCTGCGGGCGCTGCCTGATCGCCGAGCATCGCGAGTATCTTCCCTGATTGCAGCACACGAAACGACGCTCGCACATCTCCAGCGCCGATCATGATGTTTCCAAAGCGCGTGCGCATCATCTGAAGGAAACGCTCGGCGTAGCCATCGCGCTGATTCTTAACGATGACATAGAGCGGCTGCTTCAGCTTCAGCGCTGTGCCAACGGCCATCCATTCCCAGTTGGCAAGATGTGCCGAGAGCAGGATCATCCCCTTGCCTTCTCGAAGTACCGCTTCGATCTCCGGTTGATTTGTGATGTGCAGGCGCTTCTCGATCACCTTGCGTGAAGCGAAGCGGAGATAGAGCATCTCGAAGAAGACGGTGCCCAAATTGCCATAACTATCACTGGCGAGTTTGTTCAGCTCGGCTTCTGGCAACGACCGAAAAGCGTGACGAAGATTGTCCATCGTCACGCTTTTGCGAATACCAACAGTAAATGCCGCCCTTGCGAGCAACGATCCGAGCGCCGCGAGCACCGTTTGCATGGTGGGGATAACAACCGGCGCCTCAATGTAGTGGCGCTGCGATCTGACGTAGAGACGCGCTACAGCGCGTCTCTGGAAGCTCTCGGCACGAATAGATCTTTGTGGTGGCCTGAATGTTCTCATGAGACGCGCTGTAGCGCGTCTCTACAACGACAAACCCCGGGCTTACGCCCGGGGCCGCCAACGTTGCGCCCCTTCGGGGCCGAGAAACTTCCTTATCGCATCTGTACCGCATCCTGCGAGTACCAATCGTGGTTAGAAACCTCGCCGAGGACGTTGGAGTGGACGAGTACAAAATTGCCGCCGCCCTGTCGATCGACAAAGACGAATTCGGCCATCGATCCACTCGTGAGTTTGCCGCGATAGTTGGAGTTCTGCCAGACCATATACGGCCTCGTGCCGATGGTATGACCTTCGAAATCTTCATGCGTTGCCTCGCCATATTTAATGGTAATGCGGCCGCGATCAGTCTTCCAACCTGGCGTCTTCATGACCTTGTACTTCTTATCGATCTCGGTTACACGAGAATAGTAGTTGGTGTATGCTGTGAGTGGCGTTTGGCTGGCATCGCGGGCGCGCCAGAAAGCATAGAGATAATTACGCTTTTCATCAACGGTCTTTGCCTGTGCAAAAAGCTTCGAGTCTTTCTCTTCACCGACATACTTCGCCTGCGCGATCTTGTCATCTAGCTCGCCCTCAGAGAGTCGGGCGATCTCGGAACTCATGAAGATCGTCTGCTCAGAAGCCGCGTCCATCGTCGGTGCTGCATCTTCTTCACCAGCGAACTCGATGCCGCTGTCGTAGAAGAAGGTCTTCTTCGATTCGCCCTCGTGTTTGCCATTCTGCTTGATCGATACTTCAAGCGTATAACGATCGGTCGGTAGTCCATCGATCGCAACCGTTCCGATGACCGGGATGATCGGTTGAGAGAGTGACTCCGCGCGCGTGTTCGTATACATCTGCAGTCCCTTCGAATCGAGAATGCGCGTTACGATCTCGACTTGCTTGTTCGGATCGACTGAAGCCTGCGGCACGTAGAGCTCGGTGTAATAATAGAGCTTGCTATAGAGATCGCCGTAGACATTCGATGGGTTAGGTGTTACGATGTAGCCGACGCGCTCGAACGGGCTCTTGCTGCCGTTTGACGCTACAACCTCTGACGCGAGTTCGATACCACCCAGTGCGAAGTTCTGATCGGGCTTTGGGATGGAGAGCTCAACGGTCCTGATGATCTCGTTCTTCTTTCCATTCGGTGCGGTCTGCGTCCAGATGAGCACAGCTTCGAGCTTATCGCTGTACGGCACTGTGAAGATCGCGCCATCGAGTACCTTCATCGCACCCGACTGATCGAGATCGCCTTTCGAGCCATTGAAGTTCACATCCTTGCTGATCTCTTGGGTTGCAATGACCTTGCCGTTCTCGCGGATCTCTGCTCGTGCGTCGATCGCGGCAGAATATCCCTTCGCTGCTTGCTTGAAGTTCAGCGCGCGATAGATCACGCCATAATAGAGCTCGACCTGCGCCTTCGTTGGATCAAGACGGAATGCTACGGCATCGAACTCGAGCTCGCCACCCGTCTGGGCGGAGATCGGCGATGCATCGAACGACGCCGCTAGCGTTACGGCTAGGACGATGGACAGGAAAAAAGAGGTCAGCTTTCTCATACGCAAAAAATAGGATGATGCTACTATACGAATCGTACGAAGTATACGAGTCGAAGGATGAAGGTTTCAGACCGGAAACTATGGCCCATACATCGCAAATATAGCCAGTTTGCCGGATCGATCGAGTAGTAACAAGGGCAGTCGTATATCGCCCATATCACTTTCGTGGTTCCTAGTTTGGGATGAATCGGTGGTCACACAAAGTTACAAGCAACGATCAGAAACGATAAGAGCGCCCGAAGGCGCTCTTATCGCGAATGCTGCCTGAGCAACATTCAGCTTGCGTTAACCTTTGGTAGCCCGTTAGGGCGTACTGTTATTGGAACATCGCTGCGATCGATATGCGGTGGATCAAACCGAGGCTCGTGGTCGGGCTGATCGCATAATCGATGTTGCCGTTGAAGTCTTCTGACTTATAACGGAAACCGACACCAGCGCCGAGACCCAACTGATCCTGGTTGAATGCATAACCTGCACGAAGCGCGAGCAAGTTATTCCAGAGATACTCTGCACCGATGTTGAATGTCTCAGGACCGTCGCTGTGTGCAGCGAAATCCAAAGCCATGTTCAACTGCTGATCCTCGACCGTATTCTGGAACACATCAGTGGCTGCACCGATGCGGAATGAGAGCGGGATCGGGAAAGGATTTGTCGCGAGACGCGTATCGAGCGGACGCCCTACCTGGTTGACACCGCCGCCGTTCTCAACGAGAAGCGAAAGCGAGTTACCCTGGAAGGAACGCTCAGGTCCCAGGTTCGACAATGCCAGAGAGATCTTCGTGTTATAGAAATCTGTCTGATACAGAGAACCGGCATCGAACGCGATACCATCAGCGCTGAGATCGAGGATCGAATTGCGGACGTACTTTACAGTACCGCCGAATGAGAACCGCTCCGTCAAAGCACCTGCAACGGTTACGCCCAAGGCCATATCATTGGCATTGAACGTACCGGCATTGTAATCCTTCTCGAGTGTTGAGCGCTCCATCGAACCATAATCGACAACGGTGAGGCTGACACCGATGCGATACTTATCGCTAAGCGGGATCACAGCACCGACGAAGTTATGGGTGATATCAGCGAACCAGCGTGTATAGGAAGCGCCGACGTTTGTCGCCTCGAGCTTCGCGATGCCTGCTGGATTCCAGTAGAGCGCAGTGATATCATCGGCAAGCGCGCTATACGCTCCGCCCATACCTGCTGCACGAGCACCAACCCAGATCTTCTGGAATGTGCTGCCCGATGAACCCTCATTCGTAAAATCCTCAGATGTGGTCGACTGAGCGTATGCACTTGTGCCAGCGATCAGCGTGCAAGCCGATACACCAAGTGCAACAAGTCCGCCCTTCACCAAATGCTGAGTCTTGTTTCGTAGTGAACTTAACATAATCAAAAACTCCGACAACTCAAAATCACGTGTACGTAAGGTGACAGTGGTTGCTCAAGCCGGTCATTGTCTCATGACCGGCTACAAGCAAAACTGTATTAGCGGACGATTCGGTAACCACCGACGACAACAGCGAACTTCTTGATGACCTCACCGGTCGCATTGCCCGACTGATCCTTCGCGATAACGCGAGCTGTCAGGACCTGGCTACCG
This sequence comes from Kapaibacterium sp. (SeqCode), assembly GCA_046590195.1. GTDB lineage: Bacteria > Bacteroidota > Ignavibacteria > Palsa-1295 > Palsa-1295 > JBKJTP01. The sequence goes on from JBKJTP010000168.1 coordinate 5,837, forward strand.
ATACGCTGTCTGCCCTCAGAAAGGAGATTCCACTCGAGCATCGTTGCATTGCTTGCGAGCTCCGTTGCGCCACCGCTTCCGGTGATGTACGCATTGTGCTCAAGCGTCTTGATCAGATCGCCAGCAAGGTTGTAGATCTCGATCGTTGCACGTGGCGGCAGGCGTGTGAAGTACAACTTTGCGTTGTCTGTCGACGTCTGGCCAGAATGTGTAACGATGTATGGATTCGGAACAACCTGCACCTGCTCGAGTACGGTATCGAGATAGAGGCTAGGATTGCCGAAGTCGATCGGATCCTTCGATGTCTCGATCACGAATGCATCGTTCGGGAACGGCATGCTCTTCGCGAGGCCGGTGAACGAGATCGAGATCTTGTCACCAGGCTGAATGTCATCAGGAGAACCCTGATCGCGCTGCGGTGTTTCGTCGCCGATCTCAGCAAGGTTCGTGATACCAGGAGCATTGAGAATGATCTCAGCACCAGCGACACGAATGCGGTGTACGGTTGCGAGCGTCTGTC
>JBKJTP010000173.1:0-8779 GCA_046590195.1 Kapaibacterium sp. (SeqCode)
CTCCGTATCTGGCTTGCTGCGAATAGCGGGATGCCGGTGATCGGATCGCTTCTGAACGAGAAGTGGGTCGCGTTCGCATTCAGTTGGTTTGCGATGATCTTCGATCTCTCGATCGCATTCGTGCTTTGCTTCCGTAAGGCGCGACCTTATGGATATGCAGTGCTGCTCGTGTTCCACTTCCTCACAGCGCAGTTCTTCCAGATCGGGATGTTTCCTTATATCATGTCGATCGCGACGCTGGGATTTTTCTCAGCAGAGTTTCACAAAAGAGTCCTCGACAAATTATCAGTATTGGGAAAACGTTTTATAGGTCCTATACGACCTATAAGTCTTATAGAACATATATCTTCTTCCAACAGAAGATATCTTCAATGGGGCATCGCGGCATTCTTCGCAGTTCAGGCATTGCTGCCTTTCAGGTATGCCCTCTATCCAGGCAACTCCCTCTGGACCGAAGAGGCCTACCGCTGGAGCTGGAACATCATGCTGATCGAAAAGGCTGGCCACATCGAGTTCACAGTGCTCGACAAGACTACAGGCGAGCAATGGATCGAACCAGTTCGCCATCACTTGACGAAGCAGCAAGAAAAGCAGATGTCGATGCAGCCGGATATGATCCTGCAATTCGCACATCATATCGAAGACATAATGAAGCAACGCGGACATAATGACGTTGCTGTCCATGCCGATAGCTACGTTGCCTATAATGGCAAGCGTGGCCGCACACTGATCGACCCGACTGTCGATCTTACTGAACAGCACGATGGCTTCATGTCAAAAAGCTGGATCCTCCCATTCGACGAAGCGCCCCTGCTCAATACAGCCGCCAATCAAAACCCGATCAAGGCTGGCCTATAAATGAAACAGATCTTCGCCTATCTTGCCGTCCTCATTCTACTCGTGTCGGTGTCCGATGCGAAGGACAGCAAGCGCCTGCCTGTTTCGGGTACTATCACATCTGATAAGGAGCACACGCCACTACCAGGCGCACGCATCGACATCATGGATATGAAGTCGCGCACGGTTGCAGATTCGAATGGCAATTACTCGTTCACCAATGTGCCGGAGGGTTTGCATGTCGTTCGCGTCTCACTCGGAGGATACGTCACTATCTTCGATAGTGTGGAAGTAACCGATTCGATGCGGCTCGATCTCGCGATGAAAGCCGAGAAGACAAAGGGCGATGATGTGACGATCACAGCGGACCGCTACAAAGGCACCAGCCGCGCGTTCATGCCGTCGGTGCAGGGCACAGCGATCTACGAAGGCAAGAAGAATGAAGTGATCATGATGTCGCACATCGATGCGAACAAGGCAACGAACAACACGCGCCAGGTCTTCTCCAAGGTGCCGGGCATCAACGTGATCGAGAACGATGGCGGCGGCATTCAGCTTGGCGTAGCAGTGCGCGGTCTGAACCCTAACCGCATCACCGAATTCAATTCGCGTCAGAATGGCTACGACATCAGCGCGGATGCGCTCGGCTATCCTGAGTCGTATTACACGCCACCGATGGAGGGCTTGCGCCGCATCGAGGTCGTGCGTGGTGCAGCAAGCTTGCAATACGGCAGTCAGTTTGGCGGCTTGCTGAATTTCGTCATGCAGGATGGACCGAAGGACAAAGCGTATGAGTTTAACTCCGTGCAGACCGGCGGATCGAATGGCTTCTTCAATTCGTACAATAGCGTTGGCGGCACCGTTGGCGATCTGAATTACTTTGGCTTCTATCATCGCAAGCAAGGCGATGGCTGGCGTGCGAACACCGCGTATGGCATTAATACTGGCTACGCAAAGGTGAAGCTAGCCGCAAGTGAGGATCTCACGCTAGGCATCGAGATGACAAAGATGCATTACGATATGCAGCAGCCGGGTGGACTCACCGAAGAGCAGTTCAACATAGACCCGCGTCAATCGAACCGCGATCGCAACTGGTTCAACGCCGACTGGAATCTGCCAGTGATCACGCTCGACTACAATTTCTCATCGACTTCGCGCTTCAACTCACGCTTCTTCGCGCTCATCGCAGATCGTAGTTCTGTCGGCAATCTCACAGCACCGAACAAGTTCGACACAAAGCTTAACCGCGATCTCATCGTCGATAACTATGAGAATTATGGCGTCGAGTCACGCTTCATCCAGACTTACGAAGCGTTCGGCAATTTCTCGACGGCGCTCGCAGGGATACGCTACTATCGCGGCAACACTCAGCGTATGCAGGGCGACGGCACAAGCGGCAAGGACGCTGACTTCACTTTCCTCAATCCTGACGATCTCGAAGGCTCCGACTTCAGCTTCCCGAGCATCAATGCGGCTGTCTTCGCGGAGAACATCTTCCTCGTAACACCGGAGTTCTCCATTACCCCGGGCGTGCGATACGAGCTGATCCGCACTAATGCAAAAGGATACTACAAGTTTAACGGTCAACGGATCGACGAAGAGAAGCTTTCGGAGCGCACGTTCCCGCTCTTTGGCATTGGCATGGCTTATCACGTAACGCCGGACGCGAACGTCTACGCTAATTTCTCGCAGGCGTATAGCGGTGTCAACTTCAACGACATGCGCGTCATCAACCCGAACTTCCGCGTTGACTCAAGTCTGAACGATGTCACCGGCTACAACTTCGACTTCGGCTTCCGCGGCCGCTTGTTCGATCAAGTGTCATTCGATATCGGCGGATTCTATCTTCGCTACAATGACCGGATCGGAGTCGTGAACAAGGCTGACGAGAACTTCAACGTGTACCGCTATCGCACGAATGTGTCCGATTCACGCTCGCTCGGAGTTGAATCATTCATTGAGGTCGATCTGATCTCGCTGCTCTCGCCGGAGACCGAAGCATCTCTCACGCTATTCAATAGCTTCGCTTATGTCGATGCGAAGTATGTGAACTCCGAGTTCAAGTCTGTGCTGAACAAGCGAGTAGAGTATGCACCGGAGATCATCACTCGCGCAGGACTGACGTATAAGGTTGGCGACTTTAGCATTACGGGACAAGCGTCTTATGTCGATGAGCAATTTACTGATGCAACGAACACACGCTACACAGTGAGTGCGATCAACGGTGTGATCCCAGCATACACAGTGATGGATCTCTCCGCCAATTACCGCTACGATATGTTCGTCTTCACCGGTGGCATGAACAACGTGCTCGATGCATCGTACTATACTCGCCGAGCCGATGGCTATCCCGGCCCTGGCATTCTCCCCGCCGATGGCCGTGCCTTCTATCTCAGCGCAGGAATAAAGTTATAATGTGGCGCTGGCTTTAGCCGGCAAGCCTTGTGCTCTCGTCGTGGCTGCTCCTCGTTATGTAACTATTCAAATCTTGGGGGGTTGAGAAAGCATGACGTTAACCAAGCTATTGCTCCTCCTTATTTGCACCCTATCACTTGCTTGTCGCTCATCTCGCACAACACAGCAACGGTCAAGCGATCGTCAAACGAAAGGTGTAAGCATTACCCACTTGGCATCGATGGATGAGGGTGTAGCTTTTCCGTGGAGTAATAGCTCATACTCGATATGGTTTGAGTTGTGGCCATCCATTCCAAAGTACAGAGAATCTTCATCGGTCCAGGGCATGAACAATCCGGAATATGAGCGGTGGGTGAGGGCTCATGAGATCGAGTACTTGAGTGCCCAAGTCCAACGTTTGGACGAAGCGAATTGGCATAATGCAGCCTCGGTGGAGGTTGATTATGCTTATGGTTCTGAGACTTCTGTATTCAATGAGGGAGACTTGCGCAGTAGAAGAAGTGCAGCTGACTTTCAATCGCTGCCGTCAGAGATGCGACTCGCCAACAGACAATACATCTTTCACTTCATCGATACCTTTTCCATAGAAGGTACTCGCATTCGTCTCAACTACTCGCTGCGCCGACCCGATGGTTCGAGAGCCATTGTAGATACCGTCATCAAGTACAGGTGGCACGAGTACGGATATGAACCCGACTAAAGAGATTGTCATCTCCGTAGGGCCACTTGGCAAAGTGGCCGAGAAGCGGAGAAGTAAGTGTGCGTCAACAGAAATGCCTTGCGTGAGACGAAGATTCGATCCACGCAAGGCATTCTGATGTAGGAAAGTGCTCGGCCCGCGACGCGGCCACTTTGACAAGTGGCCCTACGGGAAGATCAATGCTTCCAGTCTGCCACGAAGATATTCTTCTCGCCTGGTCTCTTGGCGCCGTAATCGGAGACGTAGACGAACTTGCGGCCGTCGGGGCTGAACATCGGGTATTGCTCGCTCGCTGCGCTGTTCAGGCACATCACAGGATCGCCACCAGATAGCTTCAGTGCGAAGATCGCCATGTCCTTGCGAGTCGTGTCGTGCATGTTCGATGCGAAGATGACCGACTCTCCGTTCGGCGAGAAGTTCGGCTGTGCGTTCAACGCGCCATTCGCTGTTAGCTGGCGCATCTCGCTGCCATCCGAATTCATGAGATAGATCTCTGCCTGTACAAGATCGACGTTGCCATAAAGTAGATTCTTGCGATACGTGTTCACCTCACCGCCGATCACGCGCGACGCTGAGAAGACGATCTTCGATCCATCCGGCGAGAAGCGTGCAAATCCTTCGAAGCCTTCGTTGTTCGTCAGTTGCTGGAGCTCGTTCTTGCCGAGATCGAGCAGGAAGAGATCGATATCGCCTGAGCGAGTCGAAGTGAAAACGATCTTCTTGTTATCCGGTGAGATGGACGCCATGCCGTCGTACACCTTCATGTCGTTCGTGACAGCCGAGAGCAGCTTGCCGGTGGTGTCGGCGACATAGAGATCGTGCAAGCCATTGATCTCGATCGGATTCGTCAGCGTAAGATCTGTCGGCGGCGGACATCCGCCATCAAGCATCGCATGCGTTGAGCCATAGACAATGCGCTCACCTTTCGGCGAGTAGTTTGCCCACAGCGCCTGGCCTCTGCCTGTCGAGATCCTGTGCGCATCTTTACCATCGATCGTCATCGAAAAGATCTGCGGACACGTGATCCCATCGAACGAGCGCGCTTCAAAAACGATACGCTGACCATCGGGCGAGAACGACGGCGCGCGGTTCTCACCTCCGAACGTGAGCTGATGGATGTTGCTCATGAAATCCTGACCTGCTTCTGCCTTGATCGCAAGCGCACCTGCGAATTGTGTAGCGAACGAGACATGCGAATTGTCTTCAGCCGGCTTATCATCAGTGCCGAACGCGACGCGTGGATTGCGGATCGAGTAATTGGCAGGCGTGGCCTTCTTGGTAGAATCTTTCGGAGCTGTCTGTGCCGAGGCATCAGCGCCAAGGACACCGAGACTGACAAGAGATAGAACTGCTAACGCGGAGAACTTCATAACATCAGACGGGAAAGGGAGAAACCATAAGCACGAAAACCAGAATCGGGGAGCACGGGTACTAAATGCAGATGGGAGCCGGAAGGCTCCCATCGTTGAACACTCAGACTGCTAGTGGGGGAGCGCCAGACTCAGGCCGCTTCCAGCGCTGCCTTTCGGCTCGCAAGCTTCCCGGTTGTGATCGTGTAGGCTGCAATGAACGTGAACATGATCAGCCCAGCATAGGCGAAGATCGGTAGTTCATGTGAGAGATAGTCGATAGTGCTGACCGTCGATGGATTCGTAATAGGGAGGAGACCGATCTCCATCCCTTCGTGCAGAATGTCGACGACGATCTGAAGTACGAACAGCACCAGCACATACGCGGTCCACTGCAAGAATTGACCGACGTTGATCTTGACCAGGCCCTTCGTGAGCGAGAAGCCGATACCGATCGAAAGTCCGAGCCCGAGCATCACAGCGAGGATCAGCGACCAGCCGCCATCGACAGCAGCGAATGACATCAGCAGCAGCATCAGCTCGATGCCCTCACGTGCGACCATGAAGAAGACGAATGCGAACATACCGGCCTTTGCCGCGAAGGTGGCCTGACCCTTGAACGAATCGATCTTCGCGAATACACCCTGCTTGATCTGCTTGCCGGTCCGGTGCATCCAGAAGATCATTGAGGTAACGGTGATGGCTGCGGCAGAATAGAGCGCTAGCTCCACTTGTGCGCTTGCACCGATAGCAAATTTGAAGAGGAAAAATCCGCCGATCACACAAAGAATGATCGCGGTCCAAACGCCTGACCACACCGGCTTGGTAAGCTCTTTCGCCTCGCGCTGACGCAATGCGATGAGGATCGTTGCTACGAGGAGCGATGCTTCGATGCCTTCGCGGAAGGCGATCACAAACTGACTAAAGAAGAGGTCGAACGACATGCGCAGACAGGATTTAATGGAGGACTAACTATCAACGTAACGGTTTCGCCTGGATCACCTTCGGAGGGATCGCATGCGATTGTGGGGCGTGCTCCTTGCCGGGAGCGGTGTTGCCTGAGGCAACACACTCGGCACAGATACCGAATATCTGCAACGAATGATACAACGGACTAAAACCATAGACCGCGGCTGCTTCTGACTGCACGCGCTCTACCTCGGAATTCTCAAACTCGATGATCTTGCCGCACTTCGTACAGACCATGTGGTCGTGCGAGGGACGGCCGGTCGTCTTCTCATATTGCGCGTGTCCCTGCGAGAACCGATAGCGCGATACGAGGCCGCATTCATGCAGCAAATTAAGCGTCTTATAGACCGTCGCGCGCGAGACCTTCGAGCCTTTCGACTTCAGATAGATGAAGAGGTTGTCGGCATCGAAATGGTCGTCCCATGCAAGCACCGCCTCGAGCACCTCGAATCGCTCAGGCGTGATGCGGTACTGGCCATCCTGCAGGAATTTCCTGAACCGCTCAGTCGGGTTCTGGGGCGCCTGAGGCGATGCCTCGTGGCTGGAATGTAATGCAGGTGCGGCGGCTCCCATCAAATAGGTGGTCTGCTAAGCTTATTAAGACTGAATCTTAATACATTTCTGGCTATTTATTGATTCCTTAATTGACCAGCATAGCTTGAATATTGCGCGTCTTAATTAAGACCGCGTATTCATATCCGAATTCGATTGGTTGGTTAGTGGGATTTGAGCCGTAAATTTGATGAAGTTAGGTGAGTGGGGAAGCGACGACAGGATTGTGCTCGGCGCGACCAACCCCCTCCGGGCTAAAGCCCACCTCCCCCTTGGCAGGGGGAGGAGCACACTTGAAATTTAACCGGTAAACGAACAGTCCTCGTTTACCAATAGCAGTCATAAAATGAGCCTTCCCCTGCGAAGGGGAAGGTGGCCGAAGGCCGGATGGGGTTGGTGGGGCTAGCAGACTATGTGATCAGGGCAGCACTAATCGCTACACAAGATTTTTTCTTTTCTCAATTACAAATGAAACCAGCAGATCCACGTATCATCGACGCGCTAAGCGAGGTCCTGAAGGGCGAGCTCACCGCGATCAGCCAGTATTTCCTGCACTCAGAGATGTGCGCCAATTGGGGATTCAAGAAACTTGCAGGCTACATGCGCAAGGAATCGATCGACGAGATGAAGCACGCCGAAGTGCTCATGGAGCGTATTCTATTTCTTGAAGGCGCGCCGAACATGAACGAGTTCTTCAAGATCCGCATCGGTAAAAGCGTTGAGGAAATGATGAAGAACGATCTGCAGGTCGAGCTCGAAGCATTGCCACGCTTACAAAAGGGCATTGCGCTATGTCACGAGGTCGGCGACACAGGCACGCGTGAGCTCTTCGAGCACATACTCGTCAACGAAGAAGAGCATGTCGATTGGCTCGAAATGCAGATCGAGCTCATCGAGCAGGTCGGCATCCAGAATTATCTGGCAGCCCAGATCAATGGTGATGATGGGCATTGATTAGACGTCAAGTGTAGCACATGCTTTAGCATGGGCGCAAAGCGGCGGAGCCAAGACTCCGCCGCTTTTTTATGCTATTAAGGCGCCTTCGCGATCGCGATGTCGTATATTTGGTGAGATAATTTCTCACCCCAGGAAATGGCAAAGCAGGAATTCCGGCTGTTTGTCTCTTCCACCTTCCGCGATCTACAGCGTGAGCGTGACGAGCTCATCAGGAAAGTCTTTCCTCGCATCCGCCGCGAGTGCCATAGGCGTGGCGTAGAACTCACCGAGATCGATCTGCGGTGGGGCATAACTGCCGACGAAGCGCGCACCGGTAAGGTCGTGCGCATTTGTCTCGAAGAGATCGATCGCTGCGCGCCATACTTCATCGGCATCATCGGCTCGCGTTATGGCTGGCAACCGACGCAGGATGACCTCGGGAAAGACCCCGAGGCGCTACACAAATTTCCGTGGCTTGCAGAGTTCATCGATGGCGAGCGCAGCATTGTCGATCTCGAGTTCACGTATGGCGCGATCGCTCCACCGAAGCCTCACGCGCCATCTGCATTTTTCTACCAACGTGAAGCACTCCCTGATGAAGACGCGGTAGAACGAGAGCGGTTGAAAGAACTTGGTGAGCGAGTTAGCAGCGCAGGCTTGCCGCTGTCTCACTTTAGCGATGCGGCAACATTCGGCGAGCAGGTCTTCAACGATCTCCTCTCGCTTCTCGAACGCGACTGGCCTGATGCAAAGCTCAGCTCGCCGCTCGAAGCTGAGCGCGCGATGCATCGCTCGTTCGCGCACAACCGCACCCGCTCGTATGTTGCCGATCCAGCGCTGCTCGAACGGCTCGATCAATTCATCGCAGAGGGTAGCGCACCGCTCATCATTCATGCGCGATCCGGACTCGGCAAGAGTTCGGTGATGGCCTATGCCAGCGATCGTTACGCGCAGCAACATCCGGAGGCATTCGTCATCACCGAACTCTTGCCGAGTCCGGATCGCGCATGAATGATGAGCG
>JBKJTP010000029.1:0-10647 GCA_046590195.1 Kapaibacterium sp. (SeqCode)
CGGCATTCAGGTGCGTGGCGGATGTTCGTGCGCTGGCACCTACGGACATTATCTCCTGCATCTCGATCCGGCTCTTTCGCGCTCCATCATGGCGACGCTCGAAGAGGGCGATCAGACGCTGCGTCCTGGCTGGGTAAGGCTCTCGGTACATCCGACGATGAGCGATGCCGATCTCGACCGCATCCTCGATGCGATCGCTGAGGTCGTCGAGAACATCGAAGAGTGGTCGAAGGACTACACGTACGATCTCCGGACGAACGAGTTCGTCCACAACGAAAAGAAGAACGTCTACGAAGAGGTGGTCAACGGCTGGTTCAGCACCGAGATCTCAGCGGATACTGCGACCCCGTTTGTGTGTAGGTAAGCGTCTATATCTCAGCTCCGAAGGAGTGACATAACGGTAACCCCAGGTGTAAGCCCGGGGTTCTTGCGTTTGTGCATTTCCCACTCACACTGCACGGGTAGACAAGCACACGCATCGTCACACATTCGAATTTACGTGGAAGGCAAATCTCGGTGCTATATTGCCCCATAATACGCACACTTATGCGATGCAAACTCATAGCACTCCTGCTTCTCTGTGCCACGCCTGCCCTCGCGCAGGTTGATCGAACTGGTGAAGATAATTCTTATGCGCAGGTCGATCAGGCAAGTGCTCTTGTGACTTACTATGATGGCGCGAAGGCGGACGCCAATTGGGGTGGACAGGCGATCTTCGGAGTGCGCGTCCAGAACCGCTATTATTCGAATGCGACTCAACCGGCTTATGATGGTCAGTTGCTTCCGCCAGCTACATTCACTCGTAGCAATGACACGCTCATTAGTGAGTGGGATCTCAGCGATTGTATCTTGAAGCAGATCGTATATCCATTCCAGACCGGCGATGAGTACAAGATCGTCACACGCTACTTCGCGACGGCGAATGTCAATCAGATAGAAGTTGAGGCGCAGGCGATCATCAATACGCCGCGCAGTTTTCTGACGTATCAGCTTCCGCAGAAACCTCCTTATGGCACATACTACGATACTGTGCCCGGACATACCGCCTACCTAGCTGAGCCTTACTTGACCGAAGCATACTGGCGCTTCCCACCTCATCAGGTTCTCAGGCCGCGCGCGCTGATGACGGGCGATTTATCGGCTCTACATGCTTGGCTGAATTGGGAGATGAAGGTCGATCGGTCATCCGGCGGAATCTATCAATTCAGCACTAGCGTGATCTGGGATTCAACGTCCATTGCCGATGGTAACACGAAGGAGATCGGTAGTTTCATCTATGGTGCTGCTGAATTCGTGGAGTGTCACGATAGCATTTCGGCCAAGCTCTTTTATCCCAAGCGCCTGATCACTCCTGCTGATGACCTCGCGTCGCGCACCTTACCGTGCTATGTCTATTTCAAGTACGATCAGAAGAATGGGTATCAGAGCTCAGGCCAAAAATTTTCAGCAACTCTCAAAGCGTCGCGCGGGCTAACGATCGCTGGACTTTCGTTGACGGATCATCCTGATTCCATGCTCCACGTCACTATGCCGTTTGATGCACGTCTGCCTGGCTGGTCCGTTGCATTCAGTACCGATCTCATAGCAGACGCTTCCATCAAGTCGCACATCACACGCGACCTCGATCTCGGTATGGACGAAGTCCCTAATGTCGGGATCGCGAAGAACACGACGGGATGTAAGTACTCGATCGATCTGAAGCCGCGCAAAGAGAATGATATCACTGCAGCTTCGATCATTGAGAAGACACCTCTAGATTGCACGACGCAGATCGACACGATTGTTATCTCAGACAATACAACAGCCGCTGAGAAAGGAATCAAATCTATCACATATCAGGCGAACAATTATGCGGTCAGGAATTTGACTGCAGGCATCCTGCCGAGCCAATCGGAAACCTTGGTCGTCTCGGTACAGGATTCACTTTCGGACGCTACCATCCTGATCCGTGTCATTGATGGTGCAGAGCATCCGACTGTGCGACTCATTGAGTACTGCACAACAAAAGATGTTCTTAAACCTGCAGTTGAACTAGCTACTAATTCTGAAGGCGATTGGGTCGTCACCATCGCCGATGACCGCCCATGGGATTGCCGTATCGGATCGATCCGCCTTCTCGATGTGCACGATATCGAGTTCGTGAAGCGCACCTACTCTGCAGACAGCAGCCGCGCGACTTACCAGATTCGGCCTATATCGACATCTAGCCGTTTCAAGCTCGTTGCCACTGACCGCGTCGGCAACATGTCAGATACCATCATCGCCTCACGATCAATGGCGGAAGTAGCCGATGGTCTCGAAAACAAAGTTTCGGCCTACCTATCAGGCGAGATACTTGTCATCACTTCTCGAGCAGATACACAGGTTCGAGTGGTTGATCCCATGGGTCGCACCATCTTTCACCGATCAGTACGTGTGGGCGAAGAAACGATTGACGTTTCATCATTGCCTTCTGGCAGATACTATTTGCAGATGGACGCTACCCTAACTCAGGCTTTCGAGATTGTGAGATAGGCTTGCTGGCTAAAGCCAGCGCCACATTTTTTCAGATTTCTTCTCCACAAACTGTAACAAACAGGCCCTTCGGCGTTTCTTATAGGTGTGTGACCTGTGCAACGCAGGTGATACTTCACGTTTAGAATAAACAACCATTACAATGATCACGCGAATGAACCAGATGCAGAAGTCCGATCGCTCTCAGAGCGGTGTGTGGGCGCGCGTCTCCACAGTTCAACGTGTGGTCGCCGTCCAATTGTCAAGTGTCGTAGACCTTATGTTTACCGCGCTTGATACGATCCTCAAAAGCTTAGCACCAACGGCAGACCCTCGCTGGTCTGCACAACCCAAGCTACAGCCCATTAGGATCGATGACCAACAAACCCGACCTCGTACGAACGATAAGTACCATGATAGTCGGAAATAGGTCATCACAGCTTACAAAGAGCTGGGTCTGTTAGAGACCGAACGCGGACGGAGAAGCTAGTTTCACAGCTAGCTGCGCGGCGCTCCCGGAGCTTAGCAGCTCCTTATTAACGCCGATGTCATAATCCCAACGGATACACATTTCGACCTCACGGGTCGGATTCCCTATTCACTAATCTAATCTCTATCCACAACGTGGATGGTGCTTGAGCTATGCGCTTTTTGTGCAAGCTCTGGTGCTATTCGCCGCGTGATCACTATCTATTGTATGCAGCACTACATCCATCATCGTCGCCACCTCGGCGGACATAACGAGCACTATGAAGCGCTCGAACATAGCGGGCTCGGACACGAGCACGCGTCACTCGTACATCAGGAGCTCGAAGAGCTCCGTCATTTCGCTCCGCATCACAATGCACGGAAGAGCGGCACCAGATTATCGACAGCTAAGACAAAGCTCTCGACGCTCGTGCGGTATGTCTATCTGAGTCTCTTTTGATCACATCACAATGATCGCAAGCGGCTTGTCCCATCCACTAATCATCCCCCACTCAACTTAGACAACATGATGTACTCTTTACAAACTTTAGATCAAAGCTTCAATCTCTCTTTCTGGGAGGATTATGCAAGCATGTATAACACGCTCATCGCGATCGAAGATGGGCTCGCGCTCACGCGCACTGCGGAGCAACTTCGCGAGGAGATCGCGAATGACCTAGAGAAGAACCCCACGACGTATCGCGCGGTCATCTTCAAAGACGATGCGGTCTTCGGCTACATCCGCAGCTATGCGTTCGGAATGGATACGAATCATAAGCGCGTCATCTTCGAGTTCGATGCGTTGGGCGAGCGGTTCGATGATGAACTCGTCGAGCTCTTTCGCGAGCAAGCGCTCCATGTCATCCGATTACGCGATGCGAAGAAGCTGCTCTATAAGACGCGCGACACGAAGATCCACGATGCGATGGAGCGCATGGGCGGCGAGATCAATGCTGAACTCACCTACTTCAAGCTCGATCTCAATAGCGCGAACACCGCGTTGATGGAATGTGCGATCGAGAGCCATGCATCACTGCCTGGCTTTGAGATCAGGTTCTTCGATAAGCTACCGGACGCGATCGTGCCGGAGTTCTGCGAGCGCTTCACCGGCTTCTTGCAGGATATGCCGGGCTATACCGAGGTTGAGATCATCGATCCGAACGAGTTCATCGCACGTCAGGAGTCTCGCGATCCGAATCAGCGGTTCATTCGTGCAGTGCTCTACGATGCAGAGCAGAAGATCGTCGGTGCGAGCAGCATCGCGATCGACTTGCGCAATCCCGATCTGGGATATCAGCACATGACGGGTGTCGTGCGCGAACACCGCGGTAAAGGCTTCGGCTTGTGGATCAAGTCGATGGTCTACTTCAAGCTGCGGGAAGACTATCCCGAGATGAAGTATGTCTCGACCGACACGCTTGCAGGTAACAAGTACATGCAGCACGTGAACGCGCAGCTAGGTTACGTGAAGTCTGCCGATGCGAAGGAGTATCGTCTTACTCGCGAGGCTCTTGAACCCATGGCTATGGCCTAATGAATTGTGAGGGCAGTTTCGCTGCCCTCATGATCAGACTCAGTCCATGATGCTGAACTCCACCCTTCTATTTACTTCTCTTCCCTGCAAAGTTGCATTGCTTGCCACTGGCTTATTCTCACCAAAACCTCTTGCAACAAGCCTCGTGTGCTTGATCCCCGCCTCGACGAGATAACGCACCACGGCCTCGGCTCTTGCAAGTGATAGCGCACGATTCTCATTTGCATCGCCGACGTTATCTGTGTGTCCGCTGATCTCGACCCTCATCGTTGGTCGATCGAGCAAGAGTTGCTTCACCGCGCTCAGTGCCGGTCTCGATGCGTCAGTTAGCGCTGCTGAGCCGGTCTCGAATGTGATCCCCACAAGATCGATCACTGCACCTGGCTTGAGCGGCTTCATCCGGATGTCGCGCTCGATAAGCCGTGTCTCCAGATATCGATCAAAGCCAATGGTCTCGGTGATCGGGAAGTAGTTATCCGCTGTAACACGCATGTGATACTTCGCCAGATACGGCAGTTCGATCGAGAATCTTCCTGCGCCCTCGCTCGAATCAAATGCAACGAGAATGTTGCTCGGTTGAAGCTCGAACTCCAACCGAGCGACGATCGGAGCTTTGGTTACCTCATCGAGAATGCTGCCGACTAGAGTAAGTCCAGTGTCTTGCTGTTGAGCTGCACCTGTCTCGTGCTGCGCAATTACACTTGCAGATCCTGCACACAGAACCAGCACGCAGATCGTCAAGTAGAGTGCAGCAAGTCGCAACATCCTATCGCTTAATTAACGATCGTGAACTCCACACGGCGATTGAGCTGACGTCCCTCTTCGGTATCATTCGTCGACATTGGCTTTGTCTCGCCAAAACCGCGCGAGGTCAGGCGTGACGCAGCGGCGCCCTTGCTAGCGAAATAGTCCATCACCGACTTTGCTCGTGCCGTCGAGAGCGCATCATTCGCAGCGTTATTACCGACGTTATCGGTGTGCCCGCCGATCGCGATCCTGAGTTCTGCATTATCATTGAGGAATGTCACCGCGCGATCGAGTTCAGGATAAGACTCAGGCTTCAACTCACTCTTCGCGGTCTCGAAGAAGATGTTGTTCAGCCGGATGACCTGTCCAACTTCGATCGGAGAGAGATAGAGATCCTTCGTGATCTCCGTGTACGTTGCTAGCGAAGCGAGATCAAGATTATCGCTAGCTGGATAATATCCCTTCGCCTCTGCACGGAATCCGTAGTTCGCTCCGGTCGGCAGCACGATCTTGTATTCTCCTTTGCCTTTACTGCTGCGTGCAACGCCGGCGTCCTTACCTTCCGGCAGGATCTCGTACTTGATGACGGCCTCGATCGGTGCCTTCGTGTTCGCATCGAAAGTATGTCCGGAGACCATCAGCACCACCTTTGGCTTCACGGCCTCTGGCAACATGATGCGATAGATATCGCCACCGCCATTGCCGCCGACGGCCTTTGACGTATAATAGGCATAGTCGCCTGCCGCGGCGATATAATAGAACTGATCCGATTGTGCCGAGTTGATACCGTCGCCAAGATTCTCCGGCTCTGACCACTTTGTCCAGCTATCGTCAAGGCGCCGTGTCAAGTAGAGATCAGCGCTACCGTATCCGCTTCTACCCGTCGCGCTGAAATAGAGCGTCTTGCCATCAGCAGCGAGTGTCGGTCCCGTTTCGGCCATCATTGTGTTCACGTCTGCGCCGAGGTTCAACGGTGCCGTCCAGGTCCCATCGCCTTTGAGTAAGGAGACATAGAGGTCGTTATCACCATAGGTATCATTGCGCGAAAGCGACATGAGTAACACCTTACCATCGTTCGATTGAAAGTAGTTCGAAGTTGTGCCGTTCACGTAAAAGTCATCGATCTCCGCTTCTACCGGAACACCCCATCCGTTCGGAGTGCTGTAGGAGAACGATACGCCGCTCTTGCCTGCGCTACTGCCATCGGACTCGTACACGTTTCCAACACACAGCACATTGCCATCCGGCGTGATGGAGTTCACATAGTTATTACCGGAATTATTGATCATGCCTCCGACCGGTCTGCCCACTGCCCACGTACCGTCGCCCTGAAGCACACTGTAGTAGGCATCTGAACTTCCCTCTGCGCCGCCGATATTTCCCGAGTAATTATGACGGCTGTAATAGATGGTCTTGCCATCCGGTGCGATGGCGTCCATCAATTCCGTTGCGCTGGAGTTCACGTTCGGGCCGAGGTTCTCCGGCTTCGCAGTCCACTTGAGATCTTTTGCGAGATTGATCTTCCATGTGATCGGATCTTTATGATCGGCGATACCGATCGCATCGATCTCATTCCAGCCATCGACCATGTTCGGCTCGATGACCACTTTCACGCCCACCACATCGTAGGTCGTGCGCTCGATCATCACGTTGAACACACGCGGCGTCAGCGTTACGTTCTTTGGCTCTTGCTCGAAAACGAGGTGCTCATCGCCTTCGCCGTCATACAGATAGACCTTCGAGACAGCGCCCGGACCGTTATTCTCGGCGATCGCGATCTGCTGCACTTTCTGCGGTTTCGCATACTCGACCCAAATGTACTGCGCGTCGTCTAGCTCCTGCTTCTTATCGTTATCATCCAGTGCCCAGCCAACTGCCCAGGCACCGGCCTTGTCGCCGCCAAGCGGGAGGACATTTGGTTGGCCTGTCACGAACTTCGCCGCGAATTCTTCGTCATCGTACTGCGTCGAGTAGTTAACGAGCTTCGATGCCCACTGCACGTTCTGCGGTTGCGATTGAGCCAATGCAGGCTGTGCGAGGATCGGACATAATAGTAGTAGGATCAGTACGAGACGGGATCGGAATCTCATAAACACGGACTAAATTGTGTTGAACAGCGTGACAGGTTGAACGGGGAACAGACCACAAAGATACGTCTGCGATAAGGCGCGGCCACGAAGCATTGAGTCTTCGTTACCACGTAAGAAATGGCAAAACCAGCTACCCCATGGTACTGTTTGCCCTCTTTCGTATTGAGTTGGTCCCTTATAACCCAGCCTCTCCCTAATGAATTTTCAACCCTCGGACTTTGAAGCGGTCGCCTGCGATCTTTGTGGCAAGGATACCCCGATCAAGCGCTACGAGAAGCGTGGCTTCAACATCGTCGAGTGCAGCAACTGCCAGATGGTCTACACGAACCCACGGTTGAAGGGTGAAAAGATCACGGAGCTTTATGACGCCGATTATTTTCAAGGCCACGGCTTCGATAAGTCGGTCGATTACGTCACTGATGTTAAGGACCACACCAAGGGTGCGGCGAAGGACAACTTCACTCTGAACGACTGGGATCTGGACGCGATCAAGCAGCTTTTGGGAAAACGGCAGGGCAAACTACGTCTTCTCGAGATCGGCTGCGGTACCGGAGTATTTCTCGATAAGGCACGTCAGCACGGCTTCGATGTCGAAGGTCTGGAGCTAAGCTCCTACGCCGCGGATTTCGTGAGGAAGATGGGCATTCCAGTCAGGACAGAGTCGATCGAATCGGCGAACGACGCACCGAACTCCTGGGACGTGATCGTCATGCGAGAGGTCATTGAGCATCTGCCGCATCCGAAGCAATCGCTAGAAACCGTGCATTCCTGGCTCAAGCCGGGGGGCGTTCTATTCATGGCGACGGGTAACTACGATTGCCCTGAGCGCAAGCTCCGAGGCTCGGACTGGTTCTACTTCATGCCCGAGGGACATCTTTACTATTTCTCCAACCGGACAATGACGAACTATCTAAAGAAGGTCGGCTTTGGTAAGGTGATGGTCACGAACCAGGGAGATATGCTGATGGACAAGCTCCGCAACGCCGGAGTGATCGCCCCCTCAGACCAAACTGCCCCCTGGCCCGGCACTCCCCGTAACCTCCTCAAGCGTCTCGTGTTCTTAGGTGTAAGAGGGGTCAATCATTTCATCTCCAGCGGCATGCGTATCTATGCCGTGAAGTAGTCGCTTCGCGGGAGTGCTGAGATGAAAGTGCTGAGTGCTGAGTAGTTGCCCTGAGATGTGGGCCCTGAGTGGTCGCTGTATTTGGTCAAAGCCTATGTTCGGTAAATTCTCGTCAGTTCTCGCTCTTGTACTAGCATTCGCCGCGAGCGCTTCTGCTCAGTGGGTGAACCAGCCCACCAGTGACACCGCAAGCCAGCGCATCATGGTGCGCTTGACGCCTGCGGCGGCGAAGAGCCTCGTTGCTGCATTCGCGAATGCACGTGATCCGAAGTTGAGTCTTGGGGAGATCAAAGTTAACGATGGTGCACTCATCACTGGATTGCTTGACATCCCATCGCACTTGCAAGTCTCGGCGATCAAGCCGTTCATCGCGCAGAATAGCGTCGTCTTTCCCGACGTACGCGTGAAGCTGAATCCAGCACTCTTTGTGCAACACGCTGCACCGACCCTTGACAAGAACGCGAAGCTCCGCGCAATCGAGGACAAAGTATCACGATGGTTCGAGTTACGTTACGACGCATCGCTCTCCCCGACTGAAGCTTCAGCATTGATCCGCAAGAATGCGAACATCGAGATCGCAGAGCCGCGCTATCTTCGCAAGACGCAGTTCGTCCCGAACGATTCGTTGCTGAAAGATCAATTTCATCTCGCAGCGATGAACATCTTCGATGCGTGGGATCATGTGCGTTGCGATTCGAGCACCATCATAGCGAATGTCGATGTCGGTGTGGACTGGACCCACCCCGATCTGCTCCCAAGCATTTCCAAGAACTGGGGCGAGTTGGGCCTCGATGATGAAGGTAATGAGAAATGGTCGAACGCGATCGACGACGATGGCAACGGATTCATCGATGACTGGCACGGCTGGGATTTCGGCGGACCTTTCGGCGAGACGACCGACAACGATGCGCGTCCAGACCGTGACAATCCTAACGACCACGGCACACATACGACAGGTATCTCCGCAGCGCTGGCAAACAACCGCAAAGGTATTGCAGGCATCGCGTTCGGCGCAGGCATCATGCCGCTGAAGGCTGCTGACAATTTCACCAACTACATCTCGTTCGGTTACGAAGCGATCGCTTATGCTGCGAACATGCGCGTGCGCATCGTCAATTGCTCGTGGGGAGGACCGCAGCGCTCTGAAGCTGAGAATGACGTGATCCAATATGCATACGCGAAGAATACGCTTGTGATCGCAGCGAGCGGCAACAATTATCGCGAGGAGGATTATTACCCGGCATCGTATGACCACGTTGTTTCTGTTGGTTCGATCAGCCCTAGCGGTTTGCGTGATGGCTTCTCGAATTATAGCATCAAGGTTGATGTCGGCGCACCCGGCTCTGCGATCCTAAGCACCGTACCGTTCGAAGGCTACTCATTCCTTGGCGGCACGAGCATGTCAACCCCGCAAGTCGCTGGTGCGGCCGCGCTGGTGCTTGCACAGAACCCATCGCTCAATGCAGGACAACTCGGCGAGATGATCCGTGCTAGTGCGAAGGGTAACATTGATACTACAGTACGCGACCGCATGGGGCGCGGCATGATCGATATCAATCGCGCGGTCACCGATACCAATCTCTTCTCCGCTCGGATCGACGCTGTCAAGATCTTCGATGACAATGACGACCAGATCGTTGCACCGAGTGAGTCTGGCGCGATCGTCATCACTGCGCTCAATTATCTTCGCCCACTTCCATCGCTGAAGGCCAAGATCGAATTCGTAAAGAATGGTGAATTCATTCTGACCAACACGAAGGAGATCACATTCGGACTTTCTAATACACTTTCGACGGTCAAGAATCTTCAGGCGGATTTCAGATTTCTGGTCAAGGATTCTACTCCGATCTCGGCTGAGGTTGTTGTGAAGGTATCATTCTTTGACGAGACGGTCGGTTATGGTCCGGATGTCGACTTCTTCACGTTCGTCATCAATCCTGATTACCGTGATCTCAACGCGAATAATCTTACCGTTACTTTCGACTCAAAGGGCGGCATGGGGTACAGCGATCCGGTAGAACATTCACGCGGCTCCGGTTTTACATGGGAGAAGGCTCCTAGCGATATCCCTTCGGCGGGCAGAAGCATTTTGTATCAGTCGGGTTTGATGCTGGGAGCTGGCGAAGAGCGCGTTGTGAGCATCGCACCTTCGCAGTTCTCGAATTACGCGGATCAGGACTTCGCGAATGTTT
>JBKJTP010000098.1:0-29945 GCA_046590195.1 Kapaibacterium sp. (SeqCode)
CCTGGGTATCCGTTTCAGGCTTTGAGCCCTTGGCGTCTTTGAGCCCTTGGCGGCTTTGAGCATTTCGTGCTCTAAATTGTTTATGGCCTCTGGAAAGTTCGTAAATTTGTGCAGCCCCAATGATCTCCCTAGTTGATTCGTCGCCTTCGACCCCGATCAGCGACTTTTGTAGGATCACGTTCTGACATTCACAGCCCCCCACGCTTCGATGCAAGTCATCCGAAGAAATGAACTCCTGAATTTCACCCGCGCCGAGCGCAGGTCGGAAGTGCTTGAGCTGAGCGTAGAACGCCGAGCCGAGCTTGTGGAGAACATCATGATGTATCTCTACACTGTGCAGTCGAAAGAGCAGCGTGATGAATTGCTTGCGCTCGTGCAGACGATCCTGAACGATGAGCAGGCGGTAAGTACGCAATTCACGACATCTGCCTATATCGTTTGCAACAGTAAGCTCAAGATCACCTTCGTGAACAAGATCTGGCTCGATCGCTCCCAAGTCGATGCAGAGCTTACGCTGGGTCGGGTACTGTACCACGAGCGCGATTATCGTGATTCGGAGATCGAGCAACTCTATTCAATGGTGATGGAGACGCGTATGATCGCCGATGCGTTGGTCCGATACCGCAACGTTGAGAAGGGTTACGACGGCTGGTTCGGGCTCGTCGTCATCCCTCTAGATGAAGGCGGCATCGGTGTGCTCAGCAAGTTCGGCGCCACAAAGGAAGAGTTGACCGATCAGATCATCGATCCGGAGTCGCCTGACGCGCCACGATTCATCAACCTACACTAGAGGATTGCGCTTACTTCACCAGAACCAGGGGAGATAATCCCACGCCGGATCTATCATACTCACCTCGCTATTCGGCAGCGCCTGCAAGAGCATCTCGTCAGGCTCCATACTCTTGAGGTAACGCATGCGTATGAGCGTATCGCAATCGGCTACTACCTGAAAGATGCGCGCGTCTGAGTAGACACGCACATCAAGCACCGAGTCCTGCGCAAATCCAACACCCTTGCGCTCAAGCATTCGCTTGCCGGATGAATCGATGATGATGCCATCGCGGTCGAAGCGGACCGTCACGCCTTTGTCAACGATCTGATCGCGGACCAGGCCTCGTGACGAGAGCATTGCACCCTCACCGCGATCGAGTCTCAGCACGAATCTCGTTTGGAACTGAGTCACGCCATACCGGCCGAACGAGATCATACCAGTGTCGCGCAGACGGACGAGCGACTTCCCCTTCGTCACCGAGTTCAGCGGCGAGCGGATCTTCACACCGATCGCGCTGTCATGGCCCATGCTGAAGCGATACGGATCGCCGCAGCCAACAAGCACAAGAAGCAAGAGGATAGAAAGATACTTCATCACTGCTCGCTTGCCTTTGATTGCCAAACGAACTGCGGGGTATAGATGCGGCTTCCTGCGCCGATCGTGATTCCGGCATAGACCGAACTGAATGATGAGCCGATTGGGCTTCCCTCCTGCACGAAAGAATTCGGCAGGAACGCGCCGCTGGAGCCATTTGAATAGCCAATGACAAGTCCAAAATTCATGTCGTTGAACATGTTCAGTCGCAACTTCGCACCGAGATTCACATACATCGAAGGATAGTAGTTGGCCTCAATAAACGGTTCAAGTGACAGATCTTCAGCTATGAGATGTGTGCGGTAACCAGCGCGGATCGGCAACACACTAAAGCTCGCCTGCTCGAAGCCGAGAGCCATGTACTGAAAGAGTGATGTACCAACGAAGAAATTGCTATCAAAAAGGGGTATTGGATAATGTGCGGTGCCGAATCGGGCAAGGCCTCCGGTAAACGGCAGTGCCGCAAGTACGGTATCGAACGCATTCGTGTAATCGGCGAACGCGCGAAGTATCTGGCCTTCAAAGATCGTGACTTCGATCGCGGAGTGTACATAATCCTTCCACTCGCGCTCTGTCTCTTCTGCCTTGTTGACGAAATCAAGCGTGCTTACACCTAATCCGAGATAAGGAAAGCCAAAAGCCTTTGTCGGAGCATTGTTCTCTTCGGCTGCACGCTTATCGAAGTTCCAGTTGAAGCCGGCCGCGAAGCCAACATATCCCTTCAGATTGAATCCGCCATAAGAACCGACCGTGAGCTCTGTGCCGATGTTCGCATACATCGAAGGCACTGCGCCAAAACCGACGAACGGTGAAGCATAGATGTATGGGATCTTCTCGCTAAAGTAAAATCGCTTACGGATATAGACGTTCATAAAGGGGTAGCTCGTAAAGCCTTCGTCCTCATTTCGGTTGATCGTCTCGAAAAGGCTTGTTCCGATCGTCCAGTCGGGCGCATCGTCAAACCATCGTAACCGCATTTCGTACGGTACAAGACGTACGAGATTACCCTTGAAGAAATTGTTCTGACTTGTACCGCCCGGATTCGCAACGCTGCCGATGCCATTGATCGTATTCGAATCGGCGATAGCATAAGCCCCGAGCAATCCAGGTCCGACGCCGTTCTTGCTTGAGGTGAGGACAAACCCGGCGAGTTCGAGTCCGCCAAGGCGCATGAAGTTCGGATACTTCCGGTCGTATGTCGAGTCATACGTCATCGTGTAGTGCCGAATATCGGTCTCCCGTGACGACGGGAAGACGACGCCATTATCATCCGGCGATCCGGGCACGTTGCGTACGCCTTCGCGATAGGTCGTGTCTCTTACAACGATCGTGTAATAATCGGTCTCTGTGCGTGTGATCGCACAGCTTGAGATTAGAACGCCGAAGAGCAGCGCACTTATGATGTGTAGATACTTCGATCTCGTCATTAGGGTCATTGAGATCACTTGAATACTTTGATAAATTCAGCTCGTCGAGAACGCAATCGATAGATCTCGTCGGTCTCGTCAGCACGCTTTGCGATAGGCTGCATTCTGCCTCGCGAAACCAGTCTCATCTTATTTTTCGGGACACCACGCTTGACGAGTTCATCGCGAATGAAGGCAGCGCGGCGCTCACCAAGACGGTTATTGTAGTCGTCGGTCCCCATCGAATCAGTGTGGCCGATCACCACGATCTCCTTCAGCGTGCCTAACGATGCTTTCGCCGATCGAGCAACGAGATCCAGGGAGTTCTGCCAGCTCATCGGAAGTTGCTCACCGTTATCGCCGATGACGAACTCGTACGGATTCGAGTAATCGTCGAATGGGAAGTTGATACGCAGCACGAGTGTATCCGGCAGATTCAGCTCCAGCACAATATTCGTATCGAGCGACCTGCGAAGGTCGAGCGTCTTGATCGCGTAGAACGTCTCGCCTGTCTCTGCGCCGATGTCATAGATCTTGCCCTTTTCGAGTCGTACACTGAACTCGCCATCGGGACCAAGCTCTTTGCGCTCGATCTCCTGCTGCGTCGAGTTATCGCGAACGAAGATCTCTGCACCTTCAGCAGGCACGTTGTCAGGGCCACGGGTGATCTGGCCATGCACGGTTGCTGGTTCCTTGTAGAGGCGCTGACGCTCCTGCTCAAGTTTCGCTTCGCGAATGGAGTCTTGACGTGTGCGAGGCCTCACGGCGAGTGCGCGTCCTCCGACGCGTGAGCTTAGCAACACAAAGAGATTCACTCCAGCAAACGATGCTGGCTGCGATGAGGCATAATAGAATGTTGAATCTGTCGCTGCGAATGGGTAGTACTCATCGTACTTCGTATTCAGTGGCTTGCCAAGATTCTGCGCAATATCGAATCCGTTGCCGAGTGGTGCGGCCTGAAAGAGATCGTAGCCGCCAACGGTGCTGTGGCCGTTCGATGCGAAGATGAGCGTGCCAGAGGCATTCACGAACGGCGTGATCTCGTCACAAAGCGTATTGATCGTAGTGCCTAGCGGTTGCGGACGCGTCCACTCATCGCCACTCACTCTCGTCGCATACCAGATGTCAACGCCGCCTTGTCCACCCTTGCGGTCGGATGCGAAGTAGATCGTTTTGCCGTCGCCAGTGAGTGTTGGCTGCGACTCGAAATAAGCCACCTCGTTCAGAGAAGCAAGCGAACGAACATTCGCAAGCGCCAAAGTGCCGTTCGACCAGGTTGGCTTTGCTACATAGAGGTCATAATCATTTGGATCACGATTCGGCGCCTTTGCTGAGAAATAAAGCTGTCCGTCAGATTCACTAAAGTATGCGCTTCCGAATGGCGTTGGCGCATCACCTGGGTTCACAGCCTTTGCGGACGCGAACTTGCTTAATGAGAGATCGGTAAGATACAGCTTCTGCTCAAACGTCTGCGGCGATCCTGACTCAGCCGAAACACGGCTGGAGGTGACAAGCCCTTGCAACGCGTTGCCGTGCGGGATCACTGCAATTGCATGATCATTCGCTTCTGTATTGATGTGCGCCGGAAGCAGTTTGATTTGTTGATAGATCCTGCCCGGACCTGGGTAGCTCGTGTCGATGAGGGTCTCGGTAAACTGGCCAGGCCTACACTGCGGGCGTGGTGGCGGCTGGCAATCCTCCTGACGGATCACCTGCGGTGCCGAGCATCCAGCAACGCACAGCGTGACAAGGGCGAGCATATAGAGATACTTCATCATCTATAGGACGACGATGAAGGCACGGCATTACTGACCGAGCGCTGATTTGTCACAGTGACTTAGGCGACTCGCTTCGTGACTAAAGAGAAGACATCCTTAACCCCAACAGACTCGTGACACCAGAACGGCTCGGCGAATTCGGTGCCGATGATCATTCCATAGGCGCGCGCGCGAGCTTCGATCCATTCATAAAATCCCAGCTGTGTCAAGAAGGTCTCTGGCTCTTGTCTTTTAACTTCAGTCGCGTCCTTGCCTACACCCATTTGGGATTGAGATTCCTTCCGTCGAGCGAACTGCGTGGCGTAGGCTTCCATTGCCCGCATCCGGACAGGCATTACTTCGCTGACGTCGATGATGACCTTCGGCTCGAACGTATACGTCTGCATGTATTGCAAGACCAGCACCGGACGATGCGGCTCCTGCGGCTTTCCATCGTCATCCTGAGTCGGAATATTCACTAATCCGGAAAGAAAGACTGCACGCTGAGCCAGCTTTGATGCAGCTTCGTGATCGGGATGACGCTCCTCTTTGTGCGGAGTGAGCAGGATCTGTGGCCTCAATGCTCGCAGTACGCGGATCAATTGCATCGTGTTCTCATCGGTCACGGCCACGCCGCCATCGGGTAGCCCGAGATTGACTCGATGATCGAGTTGCATGATCTCAGTAGCATCTGCCGTCTCGCGGGCGCGTGATTCAAGATTGCCGCGTGTGGAAAGCTCACCGAGTGTCAGATCGATGATCGCCGTTCGCTTGCCAGAGCGCTTGGCAGCTATCACGGTGCCTGCGCACGAAAGCTCTACATCATCGGGATGTGCAGCGAGCGCAACAAGATCGACAGGCGAAAGTCCGGCCAGATCAGCCATGTAGCAGTTGGGATAAAGTTACTCGGGCAGTTCCTGCTGCCCAGTGTTCTGATAGCGATTCTGATACTTCCATAGGTAGTACAACGGCAACCCCGAGAGTACCATCAGCAGCCCCATAACACTGTTAAGGAATTCCTGCTTCCCGTCCTGGAAATTTTGAATGTCTGTCGTAAGCGAGAGCGTCACGAAGGTGATCGCAAAGAGGACGAAGAGTCCAGGTACGATAGGATAGCCAGGTACGCTGAAGGAGCGCTCGGCATTCGGGTGTCTGCGTCGCATAATAAAGACGCCTGTACCCATCAGGATATAGACGATCCAGTTGACGAACACGTACATATCGATGATCGTCCAGAATGACCCCGAAAAGAGCAGCACGATCGCCCAGGCGCCTTGCATCATCAGCGAGATATGTGGGGTCTTGTATCTCGGATGCACCTCTCCTGTCTTCTTCCAAAAGAGGTTTGCCTTCGCCATTGCGAAGTAGCAGCGAGCATTCGTGAGGATGGTCGAGTTCGTCGCATCGAACGTTGAGAGCATGATCAGCGCCGCTATTAATCCGCCACCGATGCCACCGATCACGTTCGTTGCCATTGCGGATGCGACACGATCGCCCTCGACGTTCGCCATCATACCGATGGGCAGGATGTAGAGATACGCCAGGTTCACGATCATGTAGAGCGTGATGAAGATGAACGAGCCGAGCAGGATCGCTCGCGGTATCGTCTTGCTTGGCTCCTTCACCTCGCCAGCAAGGTAGGACACTGTGCCCCAACCGTCATACGCCCAAAAGGCACCGCTTAACGCGATCGCAACGATGCCGATCAACTCCGTGACCGACATTGCCGCCGTCTTATCGGTCGTTTGAAACCAGTGTGCTGTATCGCCCGCTGCGCCTCCGAAGAATAGCGCGATCAACGCGATCAAGAGTATTGCGAGGATCTTCGAACTTGTCGTGATGCTCTGGAATTTCCCGCTGATGGCAACGCCACGAATGTTCAGGGCAGTCAGCACAATGATCGCGACCGCGCCTAGCAGTTTCACTCCAATATCTGCGAATGGATACAGCGTACCCAGGACAGGTATATTTACGCCGAGCGACTCCCATGAGGGATCGAGCTTCGGAAGCGCGATGAACTCACCGGCGTAGGACGCGAAGATCGAGGCAATACCTGCGATAGCACCAGAGCCGGCGATCATGAGGTTCGCCCAGCCATAAAGGAAGCCGACCTGCTCGCCATAGATCTCCTTGAGATAGACGAACATGCCGCCAGTCTTGGGCATCTGTCCGACGAGTTCGCACTGGGTCATTGCGCCCATTGCGGTGAAGACTCCTCCGAGCAGCCACACGAAGAGCATCAGCGGGGCGCTCTCAAGCGTACGCGCCATGCCCGAGGGCGATGAAAAGATACCGGAGCCGACGACGCTGCCAATAACGACTGCCGTTGCGGCATAAAGCCCGAGCGCTCGGTTAAGTTGAGGACGAGAGGACATTGATCAGGGTTGAGCCAACAGAGGCAGTTGAAGCGATCCTAGTCCTGCAAATCTAAGGAAAGAGTTAGCATGAAGGATGAGCTTTGACCTGGCGGTCTCTTGGATGAGTATATTTGCACGATGCTCGGCCAGTTGATCCAGACGAGAAAGAAGACACTGTTTTTAAGGGAGATGGGGGCGATCCTGTTGCTCGGCGCCACACTTCATTTTGTGGGTGTCTCCTATCTTTACGCGAGCGAGGGATTTCCGAAGCATGAGAGGATCGCCTATATTTTCTTTATCGGGCTGATACAGCTGGCCGTGGGCCTGCTGGATATTCTTGCTTCCAGACTCGTGCAACTCGATCGCTCAAGTGCGATCTCGGTCGTGACGGTCTCGACCATATTGATCACAGGCTATGTGATCATGATCGTGCCAGTGTACCCAGACCTTTCTTTTGCGTTCAAGCTCGCACCACCATCTTATCTGCTGTATCACTGGTGGGTTTCGATTCGACTCAGGTGGTGGGGTTCGATTCGACTCAGGCGTGAGAGTTCAGAATAGAGGCGGCAGCACCGGATGATCACAGTACGGAACACGCACTTGTTACCCGGCGTTTGGGTGGAGCTACAATCAAAACCAGCCTGTGCCGAGTTGAATGTAAACCCT
Source organism: Kapaibacterium sp. (SeqCode) (assembly GCA_046590195.1). GTDB lineage: Bacteria > Bacteroidota > Ignavibacteria > Palsa-1295 > Palsa-1295 > JBKJTP01. The sequence continues at coordinate 7,553 of JBKJTP010000098.1, forward strand.
TCATTGCAAGCGTGGGCCATGACGCCCTAAGCCCGGTAAGGTAAACAGCGTTATCCTGCACCCATACTTTACCCCGACAACAGACCCTTCCTGAGTCTATGCTTCATGACTTTTTAGCGCGTGAGCGTACTGCAATCATCAAAATGGCCAAGCAAAAAGCGCAGAGTGTGCGCTGGGGCAGACTGGCCTTTGGCGTGGTTGAAGAGAGCTGGGATGTCTTTTACGATGACCTAACGGGGCTGGTGATCTCGGGCGTAGACAATTCTGCTGGGAATCTCGACCCCGATGATCTCGGCAAGGAATACCTTAAGCTTGGTTTTGCGATCACGGACGCTGTACAGAGCTACAATATTATCTATCAGGCGATCACGGAATCAGCGGTGAGCCATGGTCTGACGATCAGTGATGAAGAACTCAATAGGCTGAACACATCGCTTGATATTGCGATCGCCCAGGTCGTCACGCAGTTCGAGCGCGTTCAGACCAAAGCGCAGGACTTGAAAGAAAATGAGCGTCTGGGATTTCTCGCGCATGAGTTGCGCAACAGCTTGCAGTCTGCGACGATCGCGCTCGAGATGATCGAGCTTGGCACGGTGACGATCAAGAGCAAGACTGGAAACTTGCTTCAGAGCAGCCTCCAGCGCATGGCAGATCTCATTGACAATGCGCTGACCGGTGTCCGCTTGAGCGTGGAGCCGGCCGTCAGGATGCGCCGCATACGTGCATTCGAGGTGATCAGCGAGGTTGAAGTTACTGCCGCATTTCAGGCGCGCATTCGCGACCAGAGTCTCTGCATCCAGACGAGCAATGACATTGAGGTGTATGTCGATCGGCAGTTGTTCGTCTCTGCTCTATCGAACATCGTGCAGAATGCGCTCAAGTTCACGAGAGCACAAGGGACCGTCTCCATACGTGCGAAAGAGAGCGACGGCCGAGTGCTTATCGAGGTTGAGGATGAGTGCGGTGGACTGAATGTCGACAACCTGGAAGACTTGTTCGTCACAGGTGTGCAATCAGGTGCGGATCGCACTGGCGTAGGCTTGGGTCTTGCGATCAGCAGACAGGCCGTCGAACGCAACAATGGCGAGCTTCGGGTCGAAAATCTTCCTGGCAAGGGCTGCATCTTCGTCATCGATCTTCCTGCACCTGCGAAGCCGGAGCAGGCTACGCAGTACATGCTATAGCTGGCAGTCATGCCTTAAAAGCTTCAAGCTAAAGGCCAAGTTCGGAGCGTGCCTCTTTGCGAAATTCCTCACAGATCCTCAGGGCGCTCTCGGCGTGTGATCTTGTCATCACCTCTCCAGGATATCTGGATTCACCCGCAAGCTGGGTCAATAAATGGAAGCGAGCCGCCCAATCCTTCCAATGAGGAACGTACGGAAGTGTCAGCTTCAATAGGTATGGAAGATCGTGGACCTTTGGGAATGAAGCCGATTGATAAACGAGATAGCCCTTCAAATACTTCTCGATGCATTGCTGCGCAAGGTAGCAGACAACATCATAATTCGGATTAACTTTCTGCGGCAGTTCTCGCTGAGCAACGTTATAGTCACCCTCAGCCTTTGCGACCCAACTAGTGAATTCGTGCGTCATAGAGCGTTTTACCTTGCTCAATTATCTCACGCATGAAGTAGTCACGCATGCTTAGCCGCTTCTCTACATCTTTCGGCTTACGTACGAGCAGATCTAGGGGAAAGGAGGCTTCGACTGCCATCCTAATTTCTACAGCCTTCTCAACATTGGCTGCGTCGTGCTCCATCACCACAAGCATATCGACATCCGAATCGGGCCCCTCTTCATCACGCGCATGCGAGCCAAAGAGGATCACTCGTTCTGGAGAGAATCTCTCAACGATCTTCTGCGAAAAGTCGCGTATTGCTGGGGTTACCATGACAACCAAACCTAGTGGCGAGACAAATCGCTTCCCTGCTACTGCACCCTTCCCCGCTACTGCACCCTTCCCCGCTACTGCACCCGAAAATCCACCTTGTCAACCGCCCAACGCGGACGGACATCGACTTCGCCAGGGAAGTCGCCGTTCGGTGCTGCAAAGCGCCAGGGCATGACGGAGCCCGACTCAAATCGCATAGAGCCATCGATCGAAAGATACGCGCGAATGCGGTATTTCCCTCTCGGCACCTGGTCGAACGTGTATGCAGTTGCACGTTTGCCAAGATGCTGAATTTGTCGCTCGTTGTGACCGATACCGATCAACTCAACGATCAGATTCTCAGAGCTGCTGCGAGTCCAAAGCGAATCGGCGATCTGGATCACGCCGGATAACTTACCGTTGTCCTTACGATCTCCTGTCTGGAAGCGGCGAACGAGCGTCGTATCCCGCTGCGTAGCAATGAATGAGGAGGGGCTGCGCACACCGTTCGTGTTGACCCGCATGGTGTACCAGTGCTTGATCGCGAGTGTATCACGAGGACGTATCTTGACGCGAGCATCGTCGAGCCAAAGAAATGTCAGTGGCACTTCCTTATTCAACGAATCCTGTAGTGAGATCGCGGATTCGAATCGCGCACGATCGACCGCATCGCTGAAGGTGATCGAGAGATCGGGCATCTGCGATTGCTCTCTGGCGCTATCCGTGATCGGGAAGCTCTCGAAGTGAAGTGTATCCGCTCCGCGGATCGTCTCGATCGTAGACAACTGAGTGACCGCGAATGAGTCGATCAGTCTGTTGCCGATCAGGTCTGTGACATTCTCCAGGTTTGCACTTACCGTGTAATCGGTCGACACCGTCAGCGGTGCCCCGAGCGTAAGCGTCACCTGATTACCTCTATCATCCGGCTCCTGAACGAACACACCATCAACCGGCACATCACCCCGTTGCGAGCGGATAGTGAAATAACTTGCATTCAGGCTTTGCGTGTCGAGGCCTTCAGAGAAGCGCACGCGGATGTGGAGGCTATCGAGCACTTCTGCATCTTGCAGCATCGGACGGACAGTGTCGGGGAGATCCGCAAGCCTAAGGTAGAATCCAGCCGTCACCATGCTGTCAAGAACAACGTCTCTAGTCGGCAATGCAAAGGCGTCCGATCCATGATCATACAGCTTATTGCGGAAAGCATCGCGCAATCCGAAAGCACGATAGCGATTGAGTTGCTTCATCGCCATGAAGCGATAAACGCCGCGATCGTCAGGCTGAGTGATGTAGTCCGGCGGCGTTGTCTGGAAGTTCAGCGTGTCCGCATTGCGATTGGTAATGTCATATGCGAATACGAAGACATCCTTCATGCTTATTGCTTCCTTCGTATTGAACGAAGGGAAGACGACGCCCGCGAGCTCGGATGTATCAATGAGCGAACCCGTGGAGAAGATCAACTGATACGATTGGTCGAGCGTATTGCCACGACGATTCTTGAGATCGCGAGAGAGCGAGACCGAGTACGTCGTATTCTCTCGCAGCAGCTCTGGCAGGATCACGGTCACCTCATCGTAGCCGCTCCAATCGTACTCGATACGTCCGTTGACGTATGGCGTGATGTTAAAAGCCGACTGGAAAGTCGCGCGCTCGAGAGGTGTCGAGAAGATGAATCTTAGTCTGGTGTCGCGCGGGACATTGATCGATCTTGGTGCTGGCGAGATCTCGATAATCTCTGGCGGGGTCTTGTCTTCGGGTCCACCTGGGGGCGGCTGGATGGAAGCGCATGAGGCAAGCGAGAGGACCAATAGGACATATAGGGCGTATAGGACCCATAGGTCATATATCGCAGAAGCGGGATGCAACTCTGCATCCCGCTTCTGAGAAACAATGCGGATGTCCGTCGTGCTCAGGCCACCTGTGCCTGAAACGATGCAACTGTCTCCTGAAGACCCTTTGCCAAATTGACTTTCGGCTCCCACCCTAACGTTGATTTTATATGATCGTATGAACAGACGCTACGCAACTGCTCGCCAGCCTTTGCCGGTCCGTGATGCGCTTTTGCTTCACCTCCAGTCGTGTGCTGTGAAAGGATAGTGAAGATCTCGTTGACATCCGTCTCCTTCGCTGTTGACACATTGAAGATGTCCGAGCCACTCATCTTTTCCACCGCCAGCATATGCGCGCGGACGACATCACCTACGTTCACGTAATCGCGGGTCTGCCCGCCAGTGCCATGGATCGTCGCCTGCTCCCCGGCTAACAACTTATTGATGAAAATAGCTACAACGCCCGCCTCACCATGCGCATTTTGGCGCGGCCCATACACATTCGTATATCGGAACGACGTGTAGTCCATGCCATAGATCTCCTTATAGTAGTGGAGATAAAGCTCGACCGAACGCTTGGTGATTCCATATGGGGAGATGGGCCGCGCCGGGTGCTTCTCATCGGCCGGGAAGTAATCCTGCTCGCCATAGATCGCACCGCCGGTCGAAGCGAACATGAAGCGCTTGAGGGTACCGGCTTCACGAGCAGCTTCCAGCAGCGTCAGTGTGCCGATGATATTCTGAGTTGCATCGAAGATCGGTTCAGCAACAGACTTGCGCACATCGAGCTGCGCTGCGTGGTGATTGACGATCTCGAACTTGTGCTCGGCAAAGAGGCTGCCCACAAGCTGCTTATCGGTGATATCGCCCTGCACAAATGTCGCCTTTGGATTCAGATTCTCGATCTTACCGCTTGTGAGATTGTCGAGAATAACGACGTCGTGACCGCGCTCGATAAACGCGTCAGAGATATGCGAACCGATAAATCCGGCTGCGCCTGTGACCAATACTTTCATGTAAATTCTAATGGTTTGGCTATAGGTGATAACGCGCGGAGCAGGAGGATTGTCCGCTAGCGGATGAGTAGATGCCGGGCAAAAGGGAGACACTTTCCGTGCCGAGGGTAAGCTCGGCCGTAATAACCCCTTGTAGGCGCAGGCTTTAGCCAGCGTGCTGAGAATGCAAATGCGACCGAATCTACCACTTGAGCAGGAAGGGTAAAGCTAACTCCACCCCTCTTCTTGATCCGAATTAACGGAGGTTGCCCCATGCACAGCACGCTGGCTAAAGCCTGCGCCTACCGGTGAGTGCTACGTCAGTGGATTCTTACCCAGCCTGATAAATACGCGGTAGTACTTATCGGAGTGTGAGACCTCCATCTGGCCGTCCTCGGTCGTCCATCGGCGGTAGGTAACGCTTTCGTTTGTCAGCACCACGCCGCGGCCGAGATGCTGCTCCATGTAGTGCTTGATGTTGTCACGCGTTTGGAAATACCGGTCGCCGGCAAGCGGATGAAAGTTGATCACGATCGTGCGAACGCGGTTGCTCACGATCTGCAACTGGATGTAAGCGGATTGCCCGTACAGCCTGATCGAATCAGACTCGATCATGGTGGTGGTCGAATCGAGCTGATGCGTTGTCTGGCGAAGCGCGATCTTCTTCATGATCATCTTCGCTGAGTCAGCAGGCATCATCAGGCGAAGACCAGCAAACGCAGGACGCGGCGGAGTATAGTTTAAAGGCTTCGGAGCTGGTGCTTGCGGTGCACCAGGTTTCTTGATCGTCGTGCGCACCTGCCCTTGCGCCAGTACGAAGACTGGAGCAAGCAAAAGCAGAATAACTAATAGCGCACGAGGAAGGGACATAACTTTAGCGAGAACCAGAGCAGGCTACCTATTTACCGAGACTGTCTGACCTTCAGCACTTTACCGTTGCTGACAGCGACATAGTCTACAAATTTACCATCTTTTGTCCAGGCGATCTTGCCAACGTGCTCGTAGGCCTTCGAGACCTTGCCACCAGCAACGACCTGGATCTTGTTCTTATTGTTCGACGTGACATAGGCAAACTGCTTCTCGTCATCCGACCACAATGCCTGCGAAATCTGTCCGACCGGGCCAATGATCTTCTTATTCAGCATCATCGCTGACGTATCGCCACTGACAGTATAAGCAATGTTCTTACCGCTCTTGCTGAGGAACAACCGCTCCAGGCTTGTGTAAGGCCCATCGTACTTCTTGCCATTATAGACGACGATGCCAGCACGCTCATCGCGATCCGTGTACTTGTTGTTAAGCGTTGGGTCGCAAGCGAAGTAGGCCATGTTCTCGCCTGAGGTATCGAGCATCACATTCGTGATCCAGCGCGATGGCATCTGCCCGCGGTTCTGATGCGAGATGAACGCAAGTGCATTCTTCTGATCCTGCGGACGGTAGCTTGTGCGGTGCTTCTTTGCGACTGCGCCGGTGATCTCAAAATCCACTGCGTTCAGCTCTGCATCATTCATTCGCTGATGAGGAGCATACTGCCACACGATCGAATCCGAACGACCGATAGAACCAACAGCCTTCGGAAGCGTGCGCAGAACAGTTGTACCTTTTGCAGTTGTAAGATATTCTTTCTCTTCGTCAGCTGTGCGGTAGCTCCAGCCATCGGGACCGAAGACAAAATCCTTCGGCGCTGCGCCATTCTTGCCGATCGTCTCTCCATTCAGTACGACGGCGTTGCGGTCTTCGCTCTGCTTCGCATTTGCGTAAGGGAATGTTGCCGCCCAACTCTCGCCATTTCGCGAGAAGAATAGCTCGTTGTAATCGGAGGTGTACACAGTGATCGAGTCGGTGCCCCGGAAGAGTGTGGCGAGCGTGGCATTAAACCCATCATCGGTGAACGCGCGCTGAAGCCCCACCCAGATGATGTACTTCCCGTTCGGGCTGACCCGTGATGTGAGTACTGGGATCGAGTGGTACTCGGTCGGGTATCTCTCGCCATTGATCGTGATCGACTCCCACTGGCCGAACTTGTCGACGGCCAGCCAGTTCGATCCATCCGGCGAGGCATCGAACATACGAATCCGTCGGGAAATATCGAGCGTACCGATGTTCGACTCGGTCACTTTGGCCTTTGGGTAGTTTAGCTCTGGAACAGGAGACGCTTCAAGCTCCTGGGCGCGGAGGTCATTCGCCAGGAAACTGGCAAAAAGCAGCAAAAACGGGAGGATACGGATCATGTGCTCTGCTAACAGCCGAGCGAAGAAAAGGCTCCGGTTGGTGGATTACACTGCATTCATCCGGTTTGCAGTCCGATCATCACGTCATTTCGAGCGGAGTGAAGATTCATGAGGCGCTAGCCGAAATGAATCTGAACGGAGTCGAGAAATCCCCTCCGGTAGAGCAGGGAGATCATCTACACTGGCTAACGGCCCCTCCTGCTTAGCCGAAGGGGATTTCTCGGCTCCGCATCACTGAAGTTCGCTACGCTCCTTCAGTGCTGCTTCGCGCTCGAAATGACGGCGTACTAGACGAGTCAATCCAGATTCGCGATCATCGCCAACTGCCGCGACATCTCCCGCGTTAGCTCTCGTCGGTCAAAAGACTTGACATACGCGTCACTGACATTCGCTGGCAATCCACCCCGCTGCCACATGTGATAGAGCTTGATGATGGCTTCGGTCAGGTTCTTTGTGTCGTCTGGCGGGATCGTGATGCCGGCTCCATATTCTCTCAGCATCCGCTCGGCTTGACTGTGCTTTGGCACGAGACCAATGATCGGCTTCTTCGTGCCGAAGTACTCATAGAGCTTGCCAGGTGCCGAGATGTCATCCGACATCGTCATCCACAGCACATCGCTCGCGAGCAACACTCCCACACTCTCGCGGTGTGCGACGTATCCCATCTCAGTCACATTCGCTTCGAGCCCCGACTTCTTGATCAAGTTATGATAATCCTTCTGCAGTACGCCGACGAAGATCAACTCAAGATGCTTTGCCAGATCGGGTATCCGCTTGATCGCTTCTTTCGCTGCATCGAGCATCACCTTCGGCGAGCGTCCGACATAGAAAGCACCTGAATAAGTAATGCGAAATCTCGACGGATCGCGCAAGCTATTCACGAACGGCATCGCCTTATCGATGTCTTCCTGATCGAAGCCATGCGGAAGGATCGTCACGTCCTCATGCGACAGGAAGTCGTAATCCCGAAGGATCACCTCTTTCATCCGGCGATTGACGACCGTTACGGCATCGCTCGCCCGGAGCACCTCATCCTCAAGCTTTCTTGCATAAGCTTTGTGGAATGGCGTCGCATAGAAGTTCAGCACTTTGTTCGATACCCAGGCGTCGCGGTAATCCATGAGATATGGCGTGCCGTACTTCGCGCGAAGCTGATGCGCGATCAGGAAACTTGTGTACGGGGGGGCCGTAGCTAAAATAGCATCGATCCGCTCGGTCTTATAGATCGTATCGATGAGCTTGAGCGCATGCTTTTTCCAACGGATACGCGAATCGGGCTGAAGGAAGGTCTGGATGAGCTTCGAGCGAAAGCGCTGGTAGGCGTCACTTGGAAGCTTAAGCAGCTTGCCCTCTTTCCGGGCAAGTTTCCCACCAGGAGCACCGCTCGACTTCGTGCGGTGTACTATAATATCACCGGCATCGATCTGAGGCCGGATCTCATCGAGCAGCGACTCATCCATTGCGTAATAAGGCGTCTCGCCAGCGGTCACGACGATCGGGCGCCAGCCGAATTCCGGTAGGTACTTGACGAACTTCAGCGTTCGCTGAACGCCTGAGAGTCCCATCGGAGGAAAGTAGTACGCGATGACGAGTACGTTACGCTTCGGATTCTGTGAGGTTGAAGGGCTGGACTCCTCGTCGGGCATTGGGTCGGAGTCGGGGTGAAGGGGCAGTTGGTCCATGGTGCAAAAATACCAGTTTGCCGGGCATCTCGAATGAGGAGTCGCAATTAGTAATGGTTCATACCCTGTGAATGGGATGGACTTTCGGAACGGGCAATTTTAGCAGGAAGTTGTCCCATGTGGTCTATGGGCTTAACGATAGCCGCTCCCCTGCCCGTCATCATACTCTCTTCAAGGTCAAACATTGCCGACAGAATTATATCAAGAGCTGATCAACCGACTCGCGAAGCTTCGCCGCAAGCGTGAGTCGTTGCGTCTTTCGACCGCGATGCTCCATGGCCTGACGGTCGTGCTACTGGTGTGGCTTGCCGCGGTCGCATTGGAAGCAATGGGTCACTTCCCTATTCCTGGCCGACGTGCGATCTTCTGGAGCACCACCGTACTTTCGCTCGGAGGCTTCTTCTATTTCGCATGGCGTCCGCTTGCGGAGAAATTCGGGATGATCCCGAAGGCGACCGACGAGCAGCTAGCCCGCGCAGTCGGCGATCACTACCCAACGATCAGCGACAAACTTGTTAACGCATTGCAGCTCGTTCGTCCGCTGTTCTCGCAATCCGCTTCGAGCAATGCTTCGCCCGCATTTGCGATGGCAGCGTTTGGAAGTACGTATTCCACCGCGCGTCAAGTAGACTTCTTACAGATCCTCGACAAACGCCCTCGCAAGCGTGCGTTGTCCTACTTTCTCTTCTCGGTGGTGCTCACGTTCGGCGTGTTGCTCGGCTTCGAGGATGACATGCTTGCAGCCGGTGAGCGGGTTGCAAATCATAATACATTCTATCAGAAGCCGGCGCCCTTTACGTTTGTCGTAATGCCGGGCGATGTCCGCGTGCTTCGTGGCGATACCGTTAATCTTATTGTTACTACGCACGGCGAGCAGCTTCGCAATATTACCATCCGTACACGCGAGGAAGGCCAAAAGGAATGGACTCAGTTGCAGCTTGAGTCATCTGTCCTACTAGCAGATGCAGGCGGCGATGGCAAGCAGCAAGGCTTCGTCTATCCGCTTCGAGCGAATCGCAACACCGAGTATTTCGCTGAGTGGCGCGAGATCGAGTCCGAGCGATTCGATGTACGCGTGATGGACCGCCCGATGATCCGCAGCCTCTCGGTTCTCGTTACTCCCCCATCGTACACTCGCGAGCGCCCGACAAAGCTTGAAGAGAACATCGGTGATCTCTCTGGTGTGCGTGGTACGCGTGGCGACTTCACGATCATCGCTACGAAGCGCTTGATCAGTGCGAATCTTGTATTCACTCCGAATGCACCTGCGGCAGGCGATACAACGCAGAGGCGTCCGCAAGGACCGATGACGATCCCACTAACTGTCGCGGATAGCATCGTTCGGGGCAACGTGGCGTTTATGCACTCGGGCACATATCATATCGATCTGCTCGATCAGGATTCGATCAAGAGCGAGCATCCGATCGAGTACACTGTGACTCTCAGCGATGATACGCCGCCGATGATCGCATTGCTCGAGCCATCTGGACAGATCGATCTGCCGAGCACGATGCGCGTCTCGATGCTTGCTCGCATTCGTGATGATTTTGGCTTCCGTGGTGTGCGTCTCGGTTATCGCTTGACAAAGTCGCGCTATCTTGAGCCACAAACCGAGTACACGTGGCTCGATGTACCGCTAGCGAATTACAACACGCAGGAGCTCGACGTACCGTATATCTGGAACACGACGCCCTTGGAGCTTGCACCGCAGGACGAAGTAGCGTTTGTGCTTGAAGTGCTTGACAACGATGTCGTTACAGGCCCAAAGCGTGCACGTACGCCGGAGTTCAACGTACGCTTCCCATCTGTCGAAGAGATCTTTAAGAAGGCCGAAGAGCAGGCCAATGCTGCCGAGAAGGATCTGCGCGAGATCCAGCAAGATGCAGAGGAGCTGAAGAAGAAGATCGACGAAGCGGTCGATGAGATGCGGCAGATGAAGCCAGGCGATGCGGCGATGAAGCAGAAGGACTTCGCCAAGCAGAAGGATGTGCAGCAGATCCTCGAGCGTCAGCAGGAGCTGAATCGCCGCGCAGAGCAAGTTGCGAAAGATCTCGAACAAATGAGCGAGAGGTTGCAGGAGCAGAATGCTATCTCGCCGGAGACGCTCGAGAAGTATCAGGAATTGCAAAAGCTTTTCGAGCAAATAAAATCGCCTGAGATGGAGAAGGCGATGCAAAAGCTCGAGCAAGCCATGCGCTCAGTCGACCCGAAGCAGATGCAGGAGGCGATGAAGAACATGCAGTTCAACGAGGAGAACTTCAAGAAGTCCATCGAGCGTACGGCCAACATCCTGAAGAAGATACAGATGGAGCAGAAGGTCGATGAGCTCCGCAAGCGCGCCGCCGAACTCGCAAAGAAAGAACAGCAGCTCGCCGATCAACAGAAACAGAATGCACAATCTGGCAAGCAGCAGAACGAGCAGGAGAAAGCGCAGACCGAGCGCCAGCAAGCTGATGCAAAGAAAGAGCTAGAGCGACTGCAGGAAGAAGCAAAAGAGCTTGCCCAGCAGATGAAGCAGTTGCCGAAGGAGATGCAGACACCTGAAGAGATGCAGGACGCGCTGAATGCGGCGCACGATCCTGGCATCGAGCAGGATATGCAGGAAGCATCCGATGCAGCGCAGCAAAATCAGCCGCAGAAGTCATCGCAGAAGGCGCAGTCGGCCGCCAACAAGATGAAGAATGCTGAGCGCAAGATGTCGGCGCTCAAGCAGAAGATGGCGGAGAACGAGCGTCAGAAGACCAAGCGCGAGCTGACGCAGATGCGTGATGAACTCAATCGTTTGTCGAAGGCCGAAGAGCAGATCAAGAACAAAGCGCAGCAAGCAAATCCGAACTCCAATGTCTTCCGCGATCTTGCTCAGGAACAAGCCGAGCGCAAGGAGCAGCTCGGACAGACCGCATCAGAGATGATGCAAATGGCGCAGCGCTCGACGGAGATCCCGCCGGAGATGGGCAAGTCGATGGGCGAAGCGTTCAACAAGATGCAACAGGCGCAAGAGGCAATGACCGAGCGGAATCAGCAGCAAGCGCAACAGAGCTCGCAGCAGGCGATGGCAGCATTGAACCAAGCCGCACAGCAGGCGCAGCAAGCCTTGCAAGGCATGGATCAAGGCCAGCAGGATGGTGGCGAAGGCGGCGATGGCGAAGGCGAGAATTCTCCGGGCGGCAAAAAGCCGGGCAAGCCTGGACAAGGTCAGCAAGGCGGCCAGGGTGGTCAGGGTTCTGCGATGCAGCAGTTCATGGATCAGATCAATCAGCTTGCGCAGCAACAGCAGCAGTTGAACGATATGGCGCAAGGCATGGGACAAGGCTCGGGACAAGCAGCGCAAAAGGAAGCGATGCGCCAGCAGGCTCAGCTCTCTCGCATGGCGGCGCAGCAATCAGCGATTCAGAAGTCGATCGAAGAGCTTGCGAAGGAGCAGCAAGAGGCTCGTCAGGGAGATCGCAAAGCCGCTGATAAGCTGCAACAGATCGCCGACGAGATGCAGCAGGTCTTGAACGACATGCGCAATAGCGGAGGCATCAAAGCCGAGACGATCCAGCGACAGGAGCGCATCCTTTCGCGATTGCTCGAAGCACAGCGCTCAACCCACGAGCGTGAGAAAGATGAACAGCGCGAAGGCAAGTCGGGCGCAAACGTCTCGCGCGAATCCCCTCGCGATCTCGATCTCTCGACCCCAGAAGGCCGTGAGAAACTGCAGCAGGAGTTGCAACGCGCAAAGGAATCAGGCTACTCGAAAGACTACGATGCACTGACCCGCAAATATCTCGAGAGCCTCGACAAAGTAAAGTAAGCAAATGAAGAAGCCCTCGCATTGCGAGGGCTTTCTTATGGCGGACTTCTCTATTTTGTCATTGATCAAAAATGATAATTCGGCGCTTCCTTCGTGATCGTCACATCATGTGGATGCGACTCCCTCAAGCTCGCGCCGGTGATGCGGACGAACTGCGCGTACGTTTGCAGTTCTTCGATCGTGGCGCTTCCGGTGTAGCCCATCGCTGCGCGCAAGCCGCCGATCATCTGATAGATCGTGTCCGACAACACACCGCGATACGGGACGCGGCCTTCGATACCTTCCGGTACCATCTTGCCGAGACCCTCCTCCACATCCTGGAAGTAACGATCAGCCGAGCCCTGCGCCATTGCTGATAGCGAGCCCATGCCGCGATACGTCTTGTACGTCCCGCCTTCCAAGAAGATCTTCTCGCCCGGTGATTCTTCCAGTCCGGCGAAGAGACTTCCGATCATCACGGTCGAGGCACCCGCTGCGATCGCCTTCGGGATATCACCCGTCTGCTTGATACCGCCATCGGCGATGATCGGAATGCCGGCCTTGCCTGCAGCTTTCGCCGCTTCAATAATAGCTGAGAGCTGCGGCACACCAACGCCCGCGACGATGCGCGTCGTACAGATCGAACCCGGCCCAACACCGACCTTCACCGCATCTGCACCAGCTTCGATCAGCGCTTGCGCTGCTGAGGCGGTCGCGATGTTACCGGCTATGACATCGATCGTCTTGAACGTCTTCTTGATCTCGCGCACCTGATCGATCACGCCCTGCGAATGCCCATGCGCGGTATCGACGATCAGCACATCAACGTGCTTCTCGACGAGCGCTTCGGCGCGCTCCATCGTGTTGCCGCCCACGCCAAGCGCAGCTCCAACCACCAACCTTCCGCCATCATCCTTCGCAGAATTCGGATAGCGCTTCTTCTTTTGAATATCCTTGAATGTGATCAGCCCGCGCAGCATCCCATTCTTATCAATGACCGGCAGCTTTTCGATGCGGTTCTGCTGCAGGATCGACTCGGCTTTCTGGAGCGTCGTGCCCATCGGCGCGGTCACGAGATTCTCCTTCGTCATGATCTCGCGGATCGGCTGCGAGAGATTCGACTCGAAGCGGATATCGCGGTTCGTGATGATGCCGACAAGTTTGCCGGCGGCGTCCACGACAGGGATGCCGCTGATGCGGTACTTCGTCATGATCGCCATCGCGTCGCGGAGCGTATGCTCGGCCGTCAAAGTAATTGGCTGCTGGATCATCCCCGACTCGCTGCGCTTGACCAGATCGACCTCTTCGGCCTGGCGCTCGATCGTCAGATTCTTATGGATGATACCGATGCCGCCTTCGCGAGCCATCGAGATCGCCATCGCGGATTCGGTCACGGTGTCCATCGCCGACGAGACGATTGGCACCGAGAGCCTTATGCGACGGGTGAATTGCGTGGAAATATCGACATCGCGCGGCATGACCAGGCTATGGGCTGGCAGCAGAAGCACATCATCGTACGTGATACCGTCATACTCGACGATCTTTGACGAGGGTTTCTGGCGCTGTTGAGTTGAACGGGTCTTGGAGGAGCCGTTGGAGGTAGAGGCGGATGAGCGATCATCCTGGGAGGGGCGGGTATTAGCCGCAGTTCGGTTTGGCATGAAAAACTCCGTTTTTTCGGTTTGTTTTTCGTGCAAATATAACTAGATCTGCAGGACAGGCCTTGAATTCCTTCTTTGACAAATCCTCTCGGACGGGTAGTGTAGTAGCTGTCATGCCGCAGCATGGCTGCGACCTGAACATATTACCCCAAAGCACCATCGGGGCGACATCGCAAGGATCCTCGCGATACCGCCCCGAATGGCCTCAAATCATCCACGCCTTGATAATAGAGAGAGAGGATGCCTCAAGACAGCGCCTCGCAGCTATTTCACCACCGAGAATGGAAGCACTCGCATTCCATCTGTGCACGAGACTCTCAGATAGTAAATGCCGGAGGTGAGACCTTCAAGATTGATCTCTTTGGTAACTGCCACTTCGGAAGAATGCACTCCGAAAGTGCTGTTACCGATAACAGTTCTCCCCCATGAATCTTGAATGTCGTATCCCAATGACGCTTTGTTTGACACCGCATGTAGCCCATGTAAGTACACACTGAGGCGATTCTCGGTCGTCGGATTCGGATACACGAAAGCATAAAAATATGCCTCAAATTTCTTGCTCTCAACGATGCTCTTCGGTTGTGGGAGGTCAAACGATCGTCTGAAGAAACCGGAGTTTGACTGGATAACAACAGTGGAATCATTGATAAACTGGACAGACGAAAAGTCATTCTTGCTCGCTCTCCCACCATAGAGTGCACTGTCGCGCGTCCAAGTGGTGCCTGAGTCGAGAGTATGGTAGATACTTCCGGCGTAACCCGCGATCACGCCAACAGATCCGTTACTATTGAATGCGATCTCACGCAGCTGCTCTTCACCATCCCCAAGAGACTTGTATTTCCAACGCAGTCCACCATCGAGTGTCCCGAGGAGGCCACCGTCAGTTACAATGAAGCCATTCGAAGGAGTTGCAAATGCCATTGCGTAGAAAGCACCCGCACCAAGCGAGAGCCAAGGAGACCACGATCTTCCACCGTCGGTAGTTCGTACGAAAGTATTAGGCGTAAAACCGGATTGAGACGGGTGCTTGAGCCGCAGATAAATAGTGTCGCGTCCAAAGAACGACGCGTCTACAATCCCGCCCCGTAATGTAGCCTCTTCAGGAAGTGGATCCTCATAGTATAGCGTGTCAGGCCATGTTCGTCCTCCGTCATAGGACCTGAATATGTGCACGTACGTCGGCAACTCCAATATGCCGTCATGGACTACGAGATCTTGCATGAAATACGCACTATCTCTTGGAGTACCGTAAAGCCGTGTCCATGTCCGCCCATCATCACCGGTTGAATGTGCTGGCGACCACTTTTTACCTGACGCAGAAGGAAGTATCACCGCGACCGTATCTACGAAAAAGAGTCCAAGAGCTCTTCGGGATAGATAAGGATCGTCGCGGCCTACCCACGACCAACCATTGTCAGAGGAGATCAGAAAGGAGCTATAGAATTCCGCTGTTCCACGCCACTCTTGAGGCGAATTAGGTTTTTGACGAATGAAAACTGATTGAAAGGGCAATTGCGGGAAACACTGATGTTCAACTTTATAATCAACACCGTTCGGTGCGATTGCATATACACTCCCGAACCAACCAATGAAGCGACTCCAACCATCCTCACCTTCCCACCCAAAACGCTTCAATGCGAACGCAAACTTCTCCACAACCGTAGAGAATTCAGAAGAACCCCACGACTTTCCCATATCAGTGCTAAAGAACCGAAGCGGGCCATCGATGAATGCAGCTACGTTCTGACCACTCAGGATCTTCAGCACTTGCACATTCCCGCCCGGTACATCCTCGGACAATGCCCATGTTTTGCCAAGATCGAAGGATCGTGCAATTGTCTGCCCTGCACTGGCGAACATCGTGTCCCCTATGGCATCGAAGGCATTAACCCGTAAAATGTGCGGCGTTGAGATCACTTTTATATCTAGATCAGCAGGATCTATCGAATAGATAGTCCCGGCAGAGCCAGTGACCAAGAGTCGCGTGCCGTTCCAGACGAACGGAGCACCGAGGGAATCAGAAACTTCAACTCGATTCCAACTTTCCCCGCTACTCGATGAGACATATAATTTACCCCAGTAGTCCAACACGAAGATGGTGTTGGGTGAAGGCACTGCCAGATCCATGATCACTGACGTGGCAGGCGAGTTCAGTGTGACCCACGCGTTGCCTGCATCGGATGTCCGGTATATGGATCCGTTTGAGCCAGCAACATATCCGAATTGGTCGTCTACGAATGCGATGGTACGCAAAGCAGGATTACCGGGGAAGAACTGAGGGCTAAACGTCTTGCCGTCATCATTACTCCATAACAAATAACCTTCAGTCGCAATAGCAACACGACCATCGCCGAATGAATGGCTATCGAAGAATGAAATGGGGCCGAATGGTACCCATTCAACCTGGGATTGTGCCTGCACAGACCCACAAACCAGTAGAAAGAACAATACCGCGAGCATAATTCTATTTCTCATGTTGCATTGGCGTAAAAGCGGTGAGCGGGGAATAAAGTTGGTTCGGAACAGATAGCGACGAGGAGGCAATGCCTCCTCGTCGCTAACAGCGTTAAGGGTAACAGGTAACCTGATTACATGGGGAAACGCAAGTTGCAGATCCAAAAACTACTGTTGCGCCCTGGATCTCTGTACGTGATCCATCCGGGTTGCAGCAAACGCGGTATGGGGTCATGCACCATGCGTTGCCACCTGAGCACATCTGGTAATAAGTTGCTCCACTAACTGGGTCATGCTGAAGCTTCGCCATGCAAGCGTCTTTTGACGAGCACCTGTTTCCGGGTCGCAGCAAATGCGGAACGGTGTCATGCACCAACAGCACGCGCCTCAGGATCACCTTATTTCACCACCGAGAATGGAAGCACTCGCATTCCATCTGTGCACGAGACTCTCAGATAGTAAATGCCGGAGGTGAGACCTTCAAGATTGATCTCTTTCGTATATGCTACCTCGCCTGCACGTACTCCGAATGAGGTTTGATTGCGCACTGCCCTCCCCCACATGTCATGGATCTCGTATGTAAGCGAAGCTTTATTCGAGACTGCATGCAATCCGTGCAGATAGACCTTTAGATGGTCCTCAGTCGCAGGATTTGGATATAGGAACGCATAGAAGTAGATGTCAAACTTCTTTGCTTCTACGCTCGCTTGAGGTTTTGGTAAGTCGAACGTGCGGCGGAAGAAAGCAGCATCCGATTGGATCACCCCCGTCGAATCATTAATAAATTGGGCGTGCGAGAAGTTGTATGCACCTGGGTACCCACCGATCCATGTTGTGTCGCGGGTCCAAGTGATACCGGAATCTAGGGTATGATACACCACACCATTGAGACCACAGATCACGCCTACAGATCCTGTGGAGTTAAAAACGATCGATCGAAGCTTCTCATCTTCAGTCGAAAGCTGACGGCGCTGCCATGAAAGACCTCCATCACGTGTTTCTATAACAGCGGCATTCCCCACGATATACCCAATCGAAGGTGTTGCAAATGCCATTGAATAGAAAGAGTGTGTTTCGAGGACCAAATAAGGCGACCATGAGTTTCCTCTGTCTGTCGATCGAACAAATGTATTTCTGGCAAAACCAGAAGAGACGGGATGTGATAGCCTTAGATAAATGGTATCGCGTCCGAAGAATGAAGCATCAGAAATGCCCCCTCTAAATTGCGCTTCTTTCGGGACAGGATCTTCATAGTAGAGTGTATCGGGCCAAGAAAAACCGGCATCGTACGAACGGAAGATCCGCACAGATCCGAAGAGTTCGAGCATGCCCTCGTGACGCACCAGTGCATACATGAATTTCCCACTATCTCGCGGCATGCCTTGATGTTGCTCCCAGGTTAGCCCGTTATCCGAAGTTCGAAAGAACTGCTTCTTGTACAGTCCAGTATTCGTCGGAATAGCGATACCTGTCGAAGCATTGATAAAGGAAACTCCCATCGACTCACGCAGGACGTTTGGCTCCTTCCGTACATACCAGGACCAACCGTTGTCACTAGTTATGAATAGAGAGCTGTAAAACTCTGCGGCACCTCGCCACTCGCGAGGATCATTCGGTACTTGACTAAGATGAACTCGTTGGAAAGGCAGGCTCGGAAAGCATTGGTGTATGACACGTTGATCAGTGCCATCCGGAGATACGCCGTAGACAGTACCGAACCATCCGATGAACCGATTCCATCCGTCCTTTCCTGTCCAACCAAATCGTCGCACAGCGAACGCAAATTTCTCCGGATCCGAACTAAGTGGCGAGGGTGACCAAGAGTCACCAAGGTTTGCACTTAGATAGCGAGATGGGCCATCTACGAAGATCAGCACACGGTCGTCGATGATTTTCACAACCTGCACATTTCCTGCAAAACTTTGAGTCGTCGTGTTCCACGTTTTACCGCCGTCAATTGAACGAGTTATCTCCTGCCCAAAGCATGCAAGGATCGTATCGGACATCGCATCCATAGCATTGATTCGACTAGTAAGCGGCGTCTTAAAGCTATCCAAAGCGAATGTCGCTCCGTCGACGGTGTAAAGCGTGCCGGATGAACCGGTAATTAGTAGCTTAGAACGCGACCAGGCCAATGGTGCGGTAAGCGAGTCGTTGGCTCCAACGGTGGTCCAGGATTGGCCACTACTTGAGGAGACGTGCAGCTTGCCCCAAATATCAAGAACCAAAATTGTATTCGAGGAATACAACTCCAGATCCATTATCAAGGAATTAGTCGGTGAATTGATCGGCATCCATGAATCTCCACCATCAATGGTCTTGAAGATCGAGCCTCCCGAGCCAGCGACATATCCGCGGTCATCATCAATAAATTCAATTGAACGAAAAATGGAATTCCGATCGAAGTACTGTGGGCTAAACGACTCACCTTCATCCTGACTCCACAACAGACACCCATCTGTAGCGATGACCACTCGGCCATTCCCGAAACTATGGCTGTCGTAGAAATTGACAGGTCCAAAGGGTACCCAGGAGGTTTCTTGCGCAGATGTCTTCGTATGGCTAAAGACCGCGAAGCAAATATATAATAGTATGGTAATTCTTCGTGTCATGTATGTAAGAGACAATGTAGCCGTTTACAAGGCAAAGTAAGGAATATAATGGCCATGAGGAGGAGAATCCTCCTCATGGCTAATGAAGCGTTAAGGTGTGCAAGTCACCTGCGTACACGGTGAAACGCAAGATGCACTGCCGAAGACCACCGTTGCCCCCTGGATCTCGGTACGTGTTCCATCAGGATTACAGCAAACGCGATAAGGTGTCATGCACCAAGCATTTCCACCTGAGCACATCTGCCAGTATGGGCTACCGCCACCTGGGCCAACATAGTATCCCCAGCATTGACCTCGTACTTCACGCCACCAATTGGTAATTCCAGGCGGAGTGCATGGCGGACAAGGAAAGTCCATCTCGTTAGTTTCCCGCATCCACTCATAAGCGTTGTTGAGCAACTCTGCAGGAAAATCGCTACACCCTTCACCTTCATCCGAGACTTGTATCTGCGTGATCACATAGTCGTAATTCCCAGGGCTGGTCATACGAGTGCAGTAGCAAATGTTGACTATACAGTCACCTCCGATATCCACCCAGCCTGTTGAGAAGGATGACCAAGTACAATCAGTTGGCGGTGCGTCTGTCGGGCACGGTGGACATGGAAGAAGCGGAACGAGCATAGCCCTCTCAAGTTTCGATGTCCTCTTAGTGACACGCGTGGACACCGGAAGTTTCCGCTTCTCCGAAGGGACAGCGAGATCTTCAAACGTGAAGCTAGCTTCTGTGGTGGCGCTAGCCAGGGATACGAACGCAGTCGTTTGATTCTGGGCGTGCTCAGTCATCTGAGCGGTTACGGAACCCGCCATCAGCCCTAGACAAACCAGGACCGCAGCGGCGAACGAGTATAGTGATCTACAATGCATGTGCATGTTGATTTATTTGTTATAGAATGGGCTAAGAGCTAGCCAGTGAAGAACACACTTGTTTTATCTGACGGATCTTAGAGGCTAAGGACTTCGCATTTTGCGAAGTCCTTAAGCTCACTTACCGTTGGCGTTCAGTTCGCTGCACTCTTTGCACAGCGGCTTTTCGCCTGTTCCAGAGCGCTTGTTCTCAGTTTCGATGTTGTTGCCTGAGTTACAATTCGTGTTGTTGTGATGCACGGGTTGCTTTGTTGAATGCCAGGCACTTACTTTCGGCATATTGATATCCTCCTTTCATTGTTGATTAAAAACTATCATCTGGATCGATCACAGATACTCTGGCATCAGACCACCCGACCATGATGGTGTCGCCGGTTGCGAGCGTCACCTGTCCGATGAGGGGCTTGGGTACGGTCTGTCCGTTGATCGATACCGCAACGACCTCCGCTGCAACCTCCTTGACGTAGGTGCCGCCGCTCAGGACATTGACCGAGGTAGCGCCAGTGGCATAGTGCAGCGTGACTTCTCCAAGAGGATGGCTGGTCTGGTTTGCCACCGTGAAGGTCAGGATAGCACTGGCAGTCGAGGCAAAAAGAAGGACCACCGCAATGGCGGCGAGACGGGACGAGAGTTGTTTGAAAGAGAGTTTGAGCATGATGAAGAGGGCTTTTGTGAATTCGCGTCACAAAAATGCTCATTCATCCTCGAATTTCCAAAACGAACAGCTATCAAAAATAAAAGACGAACCTGACGTATATTGCGCCTTGGCTAGCCAATACGCCATTCGCCCTTATGGGATATGCGTGGCAAATCGCCAGCCTTTTCTTCTTTTATGCTGCGGATATGGATATTGAACTATATATTAGCGAACTTACACGAATCGTAAAACGCTTTGCTCCCAAGACTGCCAAAATTCTTGATCGAAGACGGTTGGAAGCTTCAAAACTGGGATGGGCAAACCTCTACCGCGGCTTCCTGGCAGGGAGTGTTGTGACGGAGCGCTCAGGCAAGAAGGCACTGCTTGAGCAGGGCGGCAGCTCAACTTCCTATGCGACGCAGCGAAGCATGCTCAAAAGCCGACTGCTCAATACCCTCTTCATTCTCGACCTCGATCAGGTGCCAGGCACCTCTCCGGTATTGAAGGCGAAGTATCAGATCCATCGTAAGCTTTTTCTGATCAACATTATGCTGCTGATGGGAATGAGGAAGTTCGGGATCGCGCTGGCAAAGGGCACATTGCGCCTTGCGGAGGAATGGCAATTGACACTTGCACAGATCCAGATCGTCTCCATCCTTCGGACGCATTCAAGCCTCATCGGCTCGCGTCACGATCACGAAAAATACAAACACAAGCTTCACCAGTTGCTCAAGCGATACGAAGCTGAGTCGATCGCAATGGCGGAATATGAAAAAGTCAATTTGCTGTTTGCACGATCGGCATCGGAGAAGCCTCATCTGGCACCACAATTTGAGGATGCAGCAGAACGTGTCTCATCGCTCGCAAAGAGCTATAACACGTTCGAGCTCGACCTGGCGAAGTATCGGCTTCGGATGGCAGCGAAGCAGATAGCTTTGGAGTTTGACCAGACGCTTGCAGTATGCGACGAGGCATGTGCAGTGATGACATCAAAGTGGCCGCAGCACTTTGATAAGATCCGACTCGGGGAGTTCAATCTCATGCGTTTGATGTGCGCAGCACACGTTCGTGATCTTGCCCGAGCAGAAGAGCTACTCATCGAATGCGAACAGAGCTTTCAGCTGGGCAACTCGAATTGGTTTGCCTTACAAGAGAATTACATGCTTGCCTTGACTCAATGCTTCCAGTTTAAGCGGGCTTCTGAAGTCCTTACCGTGGTGATCCAACACGATAGATTTGCGAGTCAGGGAAAGCACATCCAAGAGCGGTGGAAGTTGTTCGAGATCTTTCTTGCATTCACGCAGGAAGGAGTTTCCAGACGTGCATTCGCGGTCTCTACAGATGAGATCCGTTCGCTTGAGACCGACAAAGCAGGCTTCAAAGTGTGTATCGTTGTCCTGCGGATCCTCGGTCTGTTTCGAGCGGGTAGGCGAGGTGAGATCATAGACCTACTTGAGCCCCTCCGCTCGTACCGCACCCGCACCTTCAAGAAGCGGGACATCAGTCCAGGCTCCACGATCCTCGATCTCATTCTCATCGCCTCCGAACACGGCTTCATCCGGGATCCCACGCTCGCTGCAGTCGGCGACATGCCCCGGCGCTTAAAAGGACCTCTCCCTTTCCTGACACGCGATGATGGATTTGTGTCGCTCCCCTTCAGTTGGATCTGGGACGAGATGACAATGGTGCTGCCGGAGAAGGAGGAGGACGAAGAGCAGGTGGAAGAGCCGGGGGAAGAGCAGGTGGAGGACCCGAAGGAAGAGCCGGAGCAAGTAGACGCAAA
>JBKJTP010000210.1:0-7050 GCA_046590195.1 Kapaibacterium sp. (SeqCode)
AATTCACTGCGATGGGTATCATGATCCTCGAACAGGAGGGAAAGATCAGCTTTGAGGATACGCTCCGCAAGTTCATGCCAGAGTTGCCTTACTATGGCATCACCGTTCGTCAGCTGCTGAATCATACGTCTGGACTGCCCGACTACATGGAGCACATGATGAATAGCTGGGACAAGAAGAAGATCGCGACGAACGAAGATATGATCGCGCATCTCGCAAAGAAGCGTCCGAAGATCGAGTTCGCGCCAGGCGAGAAGTACGAATACAGCAACACAGGCTATGCGCTTCTTGCAAGCATCATCGAGCGAGTATCAGGCAAAGGCTTCGGCGAGTATCTTGCTGCAAAGATCTTCAAGCCACTCGGGATGAAGCACACGTTGGTGTATACCCGTCGTTATCAGCCGAAGCATGTCCAGAACTACGCGCTTGGTTTTGTGGTGGATCGCTCAGCAAGCACGCGCAAGTATGTCTTGCCTGATTCAACGAAGGATCAGAACTACGTTTACCAATTCGACGGCATCGTTGGCGATGGCACGGTGAATTCAACTCTTGGCGACCTGCTCAAGTGGGACCGCGCACTCAACACTACGAAGCTTGTAAAGCAGAGATCGTTGGATCTTGCATTCGCAAAAGGGAAGCTAAACGGTGGTGAATCAACGCCGTACGGCTTCGGCTGGCAGATCGGTTATGATAGCTTGCTTGGTCCGCGTTACTTTCACTCGGGTGGATGGCCTGGCTATGCTACTTTTATTTCACGCTATCCGAAGTCCGATTGGACCGTCATTCTTCTCCGCAATGCCGATGCACCTGGAGGATTGAACTTTGTATTGAATGACATTGGTCGTGTCATTAAGAATCAGCCTGCACTCTACACTCAACCATCGATCGATCTTCCTAGCGGTGAGGCAACATCCTACGTTGGAAGTTACAGACTGAAGGAAGGGCTCGATCTCACATTCTCGATCGAAGATGGCAAATACTACATTCAGGGGACAGGACAACCGCGCGATGAGGTCTTTCCGAGTTCACTCACAACGTTCTTCTCGCGCAAGGTTGGAGCAGAGATAGAGTTCGTTGTTGGCTCAAGTGGTAAAGCAGAGAAGCTGATTCTCACGCAAGGCAGCGTGTTTGTTTGTCCGAGAATAGGGGACTGATCACTTTCGCCTTCTCGAAGAGGGCTTCGAGGGCGCAGGCCGCTGCTCGATCGTCTCTTTGAGGAACGCAGGGAATGAGTCCATGGTCTTGCTCGGAAATTCGAGATGACCCGCAGCTTTGGCGACAAAAATTGAACTAGTACCCTTGGTAAGATCGGAGAGCTTGAATAGCTCGTCCTGCGTGATCAGCGTTTCCTTCTCACCCATAATGAAGTGAGTGCTTGTCCGGATCTTGCGCGCTGCTTTGAGAGGCTCCAGTCTATCGCTATCGATAAAGCTCGTCACACGCGTTGAACCGGCAGTTTTACGCGCAGCATTGATCCGCTCGGTGAACCGCTTCTGTGCCGGGAGGAATGGACTCTCAACGATCAACTGATCAACCTTCGCGCCTTCCGCAACGGCGCTCATCGAGAGCGTGGCACCGAGCGTGCGCCCCCAAAGAATGATCCTAGCCTTCGGTGAGCGCTTCTTTGCAAACGCGACTGCCGCTTTGATATCGTCAACAAATTCTGGATACGCCAGGATATCGGGATCGATGGCAAATGAATCACTTGCTCCAAATCCACGATAGTCGAAGAGCATTACGCTCCAGCCAAGATCATTGACGAACTCGGATGCAGTCGGTAGAGAGTAGCTCATATTGCCAGCATCACCACCAGCAATGATCAGCACTGACTTCGCATCCTTACCCTCCAACCACCATCCCGCGAGCGTTGCACCCTTTGACTTTATCTGAAGGCTATCGAACTTCAGACCGGTCTGAATGGGGGAGAGGACGTACTCTTTAGCGGGGTTGCTTGCGAATACCGCAGTAGAAACAAGTACGATTATAGTGAAAAGAATTGCTTTCATAATTACTCCAACCCCATCACTCGTTTCAATTCCTCCAGCGGTTCGTAGACGCTGATCGTGCTGCCGGTGATCAACTCGATCACGGTCTTTGGTGCATTCTCACGGTGATCGATACCGCCATAATCACGAAGGGAGACAATATATCGCTTGGCGATGACGTGGCGGCGGCCAGTCACATCCTTGAATTCGAGAAAGAGATCTTCCATAGCACAAAACTACGAAGATATCTAAAGAATGATACGCAATAAAGAACGCCGCTCATTTCTGAGAGGCGTTCCTCTAAATCAATTGCTACAGGTTATGATCTGTGTACAACGGTCCGGCCACGGCCTGCGATCGCACGGTAGATCGCGAGCAATAAAATCGCGCCGATCAGTGACATCAGGAAGCCAGCGCCTTCGCCAGCGTCATAGAAGCCGAGTGCGCGTCCTGCCCAACCGCCGAGTAGTGAGCCGACGATACCGATGATCATCGTTACGATGATACCGCCTGGGTCCTTACCCGGCATGATTGCTTTTGCCAGTGCGCCTACGATAAGACCCACAATGGCTGCCCATAATAGTGACATAGTTATTCTGCTGTGTTAGTAATTTGAACTGCGCTTTTCCCTGGTGAGCCCATATACTCTACTTTGAGCTGCTGCTGAACTGAACTCATTGCATCCAGTACAAACACCTTGCCGTTCATGACAGGATGACTTCGAAAAGAAAACAAATTTTGCGAATGGCTGCCAAATCATGGGTTTG
This sequence comes from Kapaibacterium sp. (SeqCode), assembly GCA_046590195.1. Lineage (GTDB taxonomy): Bacteria > Bacteroidota > Ignavibacteria > Palsa-1295 > Palsa-1295 > JBKJTP01. The sequence goes on from JBKJTP010000210.1 coordinate 2,753, forward strand.
GGGCAGTTGGTACATACTTGCCATCAGTGACTAGGGCGGGCGGCCGCCGTATCTTTGCAGTATGCCGCCGATCACCACAGAGCAAAACCCCAGCACAAAGGAGCTACAGCAAGAGCTTGTCCGTGAGCGCTTTGCCCTGCGCTCGTTGCTCGACTTTGCCCAAACCCTTACTCCTGAGCTTGGGGTAGAGGGTATTATCCGAAGCGTCCTGCGCACGATCATGGGTAAGGCACTCATCCAGGATACCTTCGCCTACGTTCATCATAGCTATTTCCCCGATGAGGTGCAGGAGCGGCTCTCGGGCGATTACTTGCTCGTGACCTACGCGGGCTTTCGCAAACGGACGTTCAATACACAGATATCTAGCGAGGAGCTTGACGAACTGATCGAGTCGCCAGAGGAGGGGGTCAGCATCATGCTTCCCGTCGTGACGCCAGATCAATCCGAGATCATCGCACTACTCGGCTTTGGCAAGCCGCTGCTGCCGACAGCGAATCTCGACGAGCAGCAGACCTTTGTCGAGTCGCTATCTGTGCTTACGGGTATGGCGCTTACGAACGCAAAGCTATTTGAAAGCGAGAAGAAGAGAGTCGGTTATGAGTCAGAGCTTCGGCTTGCCCGCGAGATCCAGCAGTCGCTTTTTCCGCAATCTTTCCCGCAGGTAGATGGGCTCAGCTTTGCGGGACTTGTACGGCCTTCAGGGCACGTAGGCGGCGACTATTACGACGTGATCCGCCTCAGCGAGAACAGGGTTCTGCTTTGTGTAGCAGATGTCGTCGGTAAGGGGATCTCGGCAGCGCTGATCATGTCGAATCTCCAAGCTGCTCTTCGCACGCTCATTGCGCCGATCAAGCGTGGCGATATGAAGCTGACCGAGGCCGTGCAGCGGCTGAATACGCTCATCTTCGAACACACATCTCCTGAGCGGTTTATCACGGCGGTCTTTGCGATCATCGATTCGCAAGAGAACAACGTAGAGACCTGTATATGCGGACACCCGAACCCGTTGATCATCAACGACTTAGGGGATGTGTCGCAAGTCGCAGCTTCGGGCATTCCGTTGGGTATCATGCCGGAATTCGAATTCACTTGCACGATCGAGCACTTAAATGCGGGCTCAACATTGATCCTGTACACTGACGGTCTGAGCGAGGCCAGACTTTCGGAGGATGACGATATGATCGGCGTGCAAGGGGTCGAGGGCATCGCCATCGCCCAGTATAGGACTGGCGATTCGGTGGATACATTTCTCGACAAGATCACTGAGCGCACGGGCCTGGAGTTCGATGACGATCTGACAATATTGCTTGCGAGACGCAGCTAAGGCCGAATAGGCTGAGCTTTTACGAACTTGTCCCCAAAGACAAACGTTAGGTGCGACTCTCCAAACAGGGCGAATCTGCGCTGAAAAGTGAGAAACTGCGCTCGTAGCTCAGTTGGATAGAGCATCAGCCTTCTAAGCTGAGGGTCGCTGGTTCGAGTCCAGCCGGGCGTACGAGGACCGCTCAAGCGGTCAGAAGAATGTACAATTAAGAATGAAGCATGAGGCTCAGCCGCCTTCCCCAATTCTTAATTCATCATTCTTCATTCTTAATTTTGTCGCGTCAGCGACAAACATGGTGGGTGTAGCTCAGTTGGTTAGAGCGCTAGGTTGTGGCCCTTGAGGTCGCGGGTTCGAGCCCCGTCACTCACCCCATATTTGGATAGCCCGAGGCAAACGCCTCTTTGGGCAACGAAAGCCCTCGTGACCCGAGGGCTTTTATATTTTTATCGATTGCTATCATGTCTGAGATCTCCTCACAGGTCCGCGTAAGATTTGCACCGTCACCGACGGGCTTCGTCCACGTTGGCTCTCTACGCACAGCGCTCTATTGCTATCTCTTCGCACGCCATCATAAGGGCGTCAATGTGCTTCGCATTGAAGATACGGATCGCACGCGACTAGTCGAAGGCGCTGTCGATAATTTGCTTTCGACGATGTTGTGGGCTGGCATCACTTTCGATGAGGGACCGACACAAGGCGGTGAGTACGGACCATACGTGCAAAGCGAACGCACGGATCTCTATCGCAAGCATGCCGACGAACTCGTCACGAACGGCAAGGCATACTACTGCTTCTGCACCAGCGAGCGACTCGATCAGGTGCGCAAGGCACAGCAGGCGGCGAGCCAGGCACCGATGTACGATCGTCATTGCCGCAATCTTTCAAAAGAAGAGGTCGATCAGCGCCGCGCTGCCGGTGAGCCTTTCGTTGTGCGATTGCGCATTCCTATTGGCGAGATGATCCGCTTCAACGACATCGTTCGTGGCGACATCGAGTTTGACTCAAAGAACATCGACGATCAGGTGCTGATGAAGTCGGATGGCTTCCCGACGTACCATCTCGCGAACGTTGTTGACGATCACTACATGAAGATCACGCATGTGATCCGTGGTGAAGAGTGGTTGCCATCAACGCCAAAGCATGTCATTCTCTATCAGTCATTCGGTTGGCAGCATCCGGAGTTCGCGCATCTTCCGCTGTTGCTGAATCCTGATCGCAGCAAGCTCTCGAAGCGTCAGGGCGATGTAGCTGTTGAAGACTATAAGGATAAGGGCTATCTGCCAGAGGCATTGATCAATTTCGTTGCGCTGCTTGGATGGAATCCGTCAGCGACCGAGGAGATCTTTTCGATGCAGGATCTGATCGATGGATTCAATCTCGAGAAGGTGAACAAGGGCGGCGCCGTCTTCGGACGTGAGAAGCTTGACTGGATGAACTCGGAATATCTCCGCAAAATGCAGCCGAGCGAGATCCTTGTGCATGTTAAGCCGATCGCAACAGCTCGAGGCTACAATGTGTCTGACGAATACCTCACATCGGTCATACGCCTGATGCAAGAGCGTGCGCGCACAACGAATGACTTCGTTGATTTCGCGAGCTACTTCTACGCACCTCCTACAACATTCGAAGAGAAGTACAAGGAGAAGCATTGGACGCCTGCCGCGAAAGAAAATCTGCAGTCGATCTTATCAGAGTTTAGACAGAGCGACTGGTCGCACACAGCACTCGAAGCAGTGCTGCGAAAAGAAGCTGAGACGAAAGGCATCAGCGCAGGAAAGCTCATTCATCCGATCCGCTTGGCTGTAACAGGCCAGGGCTTTGGTCCCGGACTCTTCGAACTCCTCGAAGTCATCGGCAAGGAGCAGGTCATCTCCCGCATCGAGCACGCACTGGACACACTGTAATTGCTTTGTTGAAAGCAGTGACAGTCATCAGACTTCTGGCGCTTCTCTGCTTGGGGATCGCCTCTTCCTGCGGCACGATGTCGAGTGCGAATCGACCGCTGGTCACAACGCTTGGTGCGATCAAGCTAGATACTTCCGCCGCATACCCAAGTGGGAGCACACCCGTCATTCTAGATGCAGGGGAGGGCAGCGTCATCACTGTTGGTCAGGATGCGGATGGCTTGCTTCATCTGATCCGTATTGATCGAGAGATGAAGAAGATATGGCAACTCGAAATTGGTCTTGGCGCGAGCGATCGCTTCGAGTCAACGGGCTTGCATATTCAAGATGGGAAGTTGCATGTGCCAGCGCTTTACTCACACGCCGATGGAGTGACGGAGTATAAGATGCACTTGGTCGACATCGTGGCAGGCGATGCATCGACGGCAACAACATTTCTCAGACTCAATCGTAATGATGTTGGCGCACTTCCTAACGAATTCGCATCGGATGCAAGAATAGCTTCACAGGATCTGGTACGCTCGGTGTGGACGCCCGATAGCTCGAAGGTGTTGCTGTTCAAGCAATACGCTACTGGCAATGGACGCATCTCGATCGAGATGATGCTCTACAAGCGAGGTTTCTCGTTGATCACGAAGAACAATGTCGACTTTCGACTCGATACAAACACACAGCGTTTGATCGGCATCTTGCCCGATAACGACGGCGTCGCATACATCTTTCTTCACAACGTCGCTGATTCATCGATCGAAGTCGGCCGCTTCGAGATACTGGGCTCGAAGAGACTTCGTACGCTCAAGCACCAACTTCCGAGTGCATCTGTCGCAGGATCCATCGCAATTGCTCCACGTGGACACGCGTATGTAGCTTGCACGTCATTGCATAATGCTGGGGCTAGGGTTCAGCTAGTCGACTTTGATTTCTACGCTGACAAACCTCGAGCAATCGAAGTAGCAGCGACAACCATGTCGCCGCCATCCCTTTCTGTCCCAGTCGTTTATGTCGTACCCGAGCAGGATAGAGTGTTGGTTCAACAGCCCGGTCCAGTAATAGGGGATGCCGCACTTAGG
>JBKJTP010000101.1:0-3367 GCA_046590195.1 Kapaibacterium sp. (SeqCode)
CGAACTCTACATGGGGTGTGCCGCTGCGGTTATCAACAAAGACGGCAATAGCGCCATTTGTGCGAGGCACAAGCGAGACTTGGGAGGCGACGGCACCTGGCGCAACACTCAGCGGCACACCCCATGTAGAGTTCGTATTCGCAACGGGCCACTGACGCTTCATCCATCGATTCATTCTTTGCGCATAGATCGACGTGTCAGTCGCACTCTGTCGTGCATCGTTCCACGCAGCGATGAACTCGCCGCCGCCAAGAGGTACAACCTTGACGCCGCGCTGCCCTCGTGTTTGCCTACTAATAAACGAGAAGCCATCTGTGGGCATGCGATCGACGCCATTCGCAAGAATGCGCACAGCAGAGGCATCGAAGTTGTAAAAGTTTGGTGTTGCATCGCTGGTAAAGTCCTCGAAGACGACGATGGCACCTCCTGAGTCATCAGAAATGATGCGAGGATTGAGCTGATCGCCTGGCCACTCTCCGGTCACTTCTGCAGCGCTGAACCACTTCTTCGTGCTGTCCATCTGCACGCGCTGCGCATAGATATCCTGCAAGCTGGAGTTCGGGCTTGTTACCTCCCACGCGAGCAAGAACTCACTACCATCACGCACCATATTCACATTACGGGCGACCATCGCTTGCGCTGTGCCACGATACATAACAGCTCCTGCTGTGCCCCAAAGCACTGTACCGGTTGAATTGACGCGTGTACCATAGATCGCGAGTGGTACCCCGAGTGACGTTTGATAGGTGAGTAGACATCCTCCCTGACCATCATCGACAAGTTTGGGCATCTTCTGCTGGTTGCCGCTAGCAATGATCGAGCGTCCGCCATTGCCCCACTCTGGGCCACCTGACGTGAGCCTGTTCATATAGATGTCGGGACGCGACGTCGTCGTTGTTGTACGGCTGTCCTCCCATGCTGCGTATGCTCCGCCGTTGCCATCAAGACAAAGCGTAGGGAAACGCTGATCACGCGTTGCTGAGCCGACCATCGCGCCGTTCGCTGCCCAAGCGACCGTTCCGTCGCCATTGACACGCTGACCGAAAATGTCATAAGCAAGCGTTGCACTCCGGTTGTCCTCCCAAATGATATAGGCGCCTCCAGCATTGTCGGAGACGATCTGCGGATTGATCTGAGAATTTGACGCACGTGCAATGCGTACGCCGCTATCGGGCCACATGCGGACGCCGTTGGCGTCCAGGCGCTGTGCGAACAGATCCCAGCCATCGCCATAGCGATAGTCTTCCCAGACGATGATCACTCCGTTAGCGCCATCGGTGCAAGCTCGGGGATTTTGCTGAGTGTTGACCGCTTTGACGACAAGCGTATTGGTGACCGAATCAGACTTCCACTGCGCGAAGGCAGAGCTCGAAGCCATCAGCATCAGGATCAGAAAAACAGACTGTAGCAGTTTTGTCATAGACGTATAAAGACAACTCAGGAGGTGGGACCACAAGAAAGGATGCCGCGATGCGGCAATTACTACATAACCTGCTGGATCACAGGTTCTACAACTTCGACGGACGAAGAAACAATAAAGCTCGTATCGGACGCCCGTTTTTGTATACGGTTTAAAGGAAATCGACAAGCCCGAAAGCCAAAATCAACTATTATTCCGAGCCACATCTGTATCCTTTATTGCACCTTACACAGCCTGAAGGCGGGATGCTTGTGGGCGTCCATTCGCCGAGAGGATGCAACGAAACAGGGATTTGGGGGTGTTAATCTGCGCTGCAAAAGCCGGGGCCTGCTCGTCAGGTTTGCCGAGCTTTTCTGCCGGAGTGGCGAAATTGGTAGACGCGCCAGACTTAGGATCTGGTATGGTGAAACATGTGCAGGTTCGATTCCTGTCTCCGGCACCACTGAGGGTATAGGGGTTAGGGTATAGGGTTTAGGGTAACTCATCCCAAATTCAAGTTTGTACCTTTCCCGCCACGGATCCGCCCATCTCACAATCAAACACACCATTGGAAACGAAACTCCACGAACGGTCAGCTATTGCAAGAGAACTCGAGATCTTCGTTGACGAAGCCGAACTCCAGACCGCCTTCGATGAAGCCTACAAGACCATTCGCCCGCGTATGGCACTTCCGGGCTTCCGTCCAGGCAAGGCACCGCTGAGCCTCGTCAAGAAGATGCACGGCGATTCGATCGAGGGTGAGACGCTAGAGAAGCTCGCTCAGGAGAAATTCCGCAACGCGGTCGAGGAGATGAAGCTCCAGCCGATCGGTACGCCAGTCATGACCGACCTGCACCGCCACAATGGCGAAGGTGCACACTTCAAGATCGCCTACGAGATCGCACCGCAGATCGACATCCAGGATTTCGCAGGCATGGAGGTCGAGCAGCCTGTTTACGCTTTCGACGACCAGGACGTGGAAGAGCACATCCACCGCGTTCGTTTCAATAGCTCTTCTCGAGAAGAGACTAACACGGTCGATTCGGAAGAAGTGATCGCGACGATCAACATGCGCGAGCTAGAGCCTGAAGAGGGCAAGGAGCCGAGCGAGAGCAACGGTGTGCAGGTCTATCTCGCAGATCCGGAGATCGTCCCGGAGCTCAAGCAGCAGCTAATGGGCAAGAAGAGTGGTGAGAAGATCGAGACAGCGCTTCCACGCGGCGCAAAGAAGGAAGGCGAAGAACCTGAGATGGGCAAGGTTGAACTCGAGATCACCAAGATCGAGAAAGTAATTCTTCCGGCACTCGATGAGGACTTCATCAAGCAGATCACTCGCGACAAGATCACGAACGAAGCAGATCTTCGCGCTGATGTTAAGAAGGAATTGCAGAAGGCCTACGAGCAGCGTTCGAACGAGCATCTCGAAGAGAACATTGTTGGCGAGTTGCTGAAGCGTCATGAGTTCGAAGTGCCGCGCACTGTTACGCACGCAGTGCTCGATCAAATGCTCGACGATGCAAAGCAGGAGAACACACGCCGCGGCATGCCTGCGAGCTACGGCATTGACGAGAAGGACTATCGCAACCGCATGTGGCCTGTTGCAGAAGCACGCGCCAAGTGGGCGCTTCTTCGCGATAAACTGATCGAAGCCGAGAACATCGAATCATCCGACGAAGATCTCGAAGAGCTTGCAACGAAGGAAGCCGAGATGTATGGCTTGCCTGCAGAGAATCTTCTCAAGTATTATCAGAAGACCGAGTCGATCAAGAATCGCATCGTCTCTGAGAAGCTTGGAAAGTTATTGCGTGAACGCGTAAAGATAAACGAGAAAAAGATCGAGCGGACAACTCGATAATTCTTGTAGGCGCAGGCTTCAGCCGGCGTTAGAATATCCGATTGAGAATGAATACGTCGTAGCACCGTCAAGTGTGCTACGACGTATTGCGTTTGTGCCGCCAATGCCCGCAC
>JBKJTP010000011.1:0-7127 GCA_046590195.1 Kapaibacterium sp. (SeqCode)
ATGTACTCGGACATGTCGATGCGGACCATTGCGTGCTCATCGTCGAAGAGGAATTCAGCAAGTGCCCGCGCGAGTTCGGTCTTACCAACGCCAGTGCTGCCCATAAAGATGAAGCTACCGATCGGACGATTGCGATCTTGTAGTCCGGCACGCGAACGTCGTATCGCGTTCGATACTGCGAGCACTGCCTCATGCTGACCTATGATGCGCTCATGCAACCTATCCTCCATCTGGATAAGCTTTGAGCGTTCGCTCTCGAGCATCTTTGAGACAGGAATACGTGTCCACTTTGCCACGACCTCGGCGATGTCCTCAGCGCCGCCTTCCCCTTTCAGCATCTGCTTCTCATGCTGCAGCTTCTCAAGTTGCTGCTGCCCTTCGGCAACGGAGCGCTCGAGACTCGGTATCGTGCCATAGCGGATCTCCGCGACACGGCCAAAATCGCCCTCGCGCTCAAGGCGTTCGGCGTCTAGCCGGGCCTGCTCGATCTCCTTCTTTTTGCCGCGCGTCTCCTGAATAAGCCGCTTTTCCATCTCCCAGTGCGTCCGCAGCTGGCTTCGCTTCTCATTGAGATCGGCAAGTTCACGCTCGATCTCCTCTAATCTGACATCTACCGGATTCATATCGCTGTCCACTTTGGGTCAATCGTATGAATACATAACAAAAGAATTCGTGCACATATCACTCATCCCATAAGAAAGTATTTACTACATCGGTAGAAAAGAATTTTGGCTAGCCTCGGAGCATGCATTATATTCGCATCGAAGTGCTGACACCTCAGCACGCCAAGTCAACCACCAATCAATGTCTCACGTATGAAGCGCTTTATCATTCCAACCCTTGGCGCATCTATTCTCTGTATCGCTCTTGGTTTACCTTCCACTTCGCGCGCGACGAACATGCGTGTCGGACCGATCGTGACCCCTTCAGGTATCATACTGTTGCAACAGTCGATCTTCCTGCAATACCTTATGCGTAACGACTCGCTCTATGCTGCGTCGAATGTGAAGAGTTATTTCACCGTGCGAGATGCGTTGACCAACGAGATCGTCTTTCAGAATCAAACGGTCACTCCGTTCATTGCCGCTTACACCGTGCTGTACGTGCAGAGTTCTCTGGCATGGATCCCTCAATATGCGGGTCGCTTCCGCATCACAGTAGAACTCGAGTATGATCAGGATGTGATACCGGGCGATAATGCAAGCTCAAAGGAGTTTCGCGTTGAAGTGCCACCAGTGGGTGTGTTCAACTTCTATCGCTATACTCTCCTTTCGCCGTTCTTCTCGCCGTTCTCCCAATACGGATCTTTCAGACTTTCCACTCCTGCAGCACCCGCGACCCGTTGGCTGAATGTTGTTGCATGGAGGAATGACTCAACCCCCTTTTGGATCGCAAGAAATCTGCCGATACCCGCGACGGGCAAAGCAATCGAGTACGAACATGACATCGACTTGACGGGGATCGTACAACCTGAAGTACAGCAGGACTCGATAACTGTATCGATCACGGTGACGGATACGACCTGGAACACTGTGACGAATGAATTGCTGAAGCAAGGATTTATACTGGAACACGACTCAGTAACCATTGGGATGAATGATGAGCCGGTGCAGCCAGGCATGACTTCCCCACCAGCAGCCACCTATCCAACCATGGCGCGATCGCCTGTTCTCCGTGAGACGATCTTGCGGGACACGGTGCCAAACATTGATCTTGATTCGACAGTCCATAACGCAAATACAACTCTTGGATATGCCGGTGATTTCAATGCGTGCGTCCCGACTGCGATCGCCAACAGCATGCAGTGGCTCGAAAATTTTGAAGATGCACTGCCGCAATCACTTGCGATCCGTGAGAAGCTAAAGCTGTTGAGCGCGCTGTGCGAGCGTGAGCGTTCAGCGGGTGTCCACCCGTTGCCACTAGTCAGAGCGAAGCAGCATTATGTCGACTCGCTCAAGATCCCGTTGCATGTGAAGTTTCAAGCGAATAACCTCTGGATCCCGAAGGATTCGGCGTCTATCGCTTCACCGATCCCGCGATTTGGGCATAGCGCTGCAAACCAATCTGCCGGCGCAGGCAGAGTGTCGATGGACTGGATCGTGCAGGAGATGAAGGACAATGAGGATGTCGAGCTCTCGTTCAAGTACTTTGACACAGTTGCCAACGAGATCAAGGGTGGTCATTGCGTCAACGTGACAGGTGTTATCACAGATAATGACAAGCTTCGAGGGTTGTGGTACCAGGATGATATTAAACAGACTGCTCCTGGTGGCACGGCACAGCGATACGTTTCGGTGGATGACAATGTTGATCCGCGCGGGCCAGTCCTCTATGGCAATCAATTCGGTCATAGACGGTTCATTCATGCCGCGTTCTCCGAGAGCTATGACCCTACGGTGAAGTTCGAAGAGCCTCAGGGAGGTGTCGGAATGGATGCCCGACAGATCCCGCAACTCCATGCAGGTGTCAACAACGGTGTACTTTTCATCGCCTCATTGCCCGAGCGTACCGAAACTTCGACACTTAAACTCTTGGATCTCCCAGGCCGGACGGTACTAGAGCGCTCCGTGCTAAGTGGTGTTCGATTGCTACATGTCGATCTGGCGAAAGAGCAGGTTGCAAGAGGCAGCTATCTCTTGATCTTAGAAGATGTTGACTCGGTCATCGCGACGACGAGGATAAAATATTGATCTTGATCCTGATGTTCATTAAGCCCGATCATTGATCGGGCCTTTTTATGTTCACTTTCAGTTTACTCCATACATTGCAGCTTCATTTGTCCCGGCAAATTGCCACCACTCGTCCTTTTTCTGCATGGTTTGGTCTATAAACCGAAAGCTCTTCGCCGGGTTATCGCTCGCGCTGATATTTGTTATCAGCCTTGGCGTCTTCTCCTTTATGGGTGCAGAGCGCGCACGCGATAACGCGCGTGACGTCGCCAGAACGCACAAGATCATAGGAGACCTGCAAGGACTCATCGCTTCTCTCGTGGGCACTGAGACGGCAGTGCGTGGATTTGTAATAGCCGGGGACACCACTTACATCCGTCGATTCAAGACGGACTCCTCGAACATATTCGTATTCGAGAGAAGCCTGCAGGCAAATGTCAGAGATAAGCTCGCCCGGGCAATGCTGGACACGATCCTTCCTATAATACAGCAGAGAGAAGAGCTTCTGTCGTCAGTGATCGCAGTCCGGATGCGAACGGCGAGTATCGATAGTATCCGCGGCTATCAATTACGTGGCCAAAAACTGACCGATGAGATCCGTGCGAGAGCAGCTGCGTTTACCGGGCGATCAAACGAACTGCTTTCAATGAGGGAGAGAAACTTTGACGCTAGTGCGCGCACCAGCAGCATACTTGCCATCATTCTCTCGATCATGGTACTCGGTCTCTTAGTGCTTGTTTATGCCTCGACACGCACCTTCCTGAAACAGAGTGAGCAGAGCAAGAAACGGTTACAAGAAAGCGAGAAGCGCTTCAGAACGCTCGCTGATCATGCCCCGGTGTTCATCTGGATCTCTACTCTCGAGGGCCCAATTGCATACTACAACAAGACGTGGCTAGAATTTCGTGGTCGTTCGCTCGAACAAGAGATCGGGCTTGGCTGGGTTGAGGGCATCCATCCCAATGACATCGAAAGAGTACAGCAAGAATTTGGAGCGTATTTGGAGAATCGTGAAGAGTTTAGAATAGAGTGCCGAGTTCGCCGACATGATGGCCCGTACCGCTGGATCACTTTCTCAGCTACACCACGCTTCGACGATAATGGGCAGTTCACCGGCTATCTGGGCTCCGGTATCGACCTCACTGAACGCCGTGACGCTGAAGATGCACTGCTGATCGCGAAAGAGGTCGCTGAGGGTGCCGCACGCGCAAAGTCGGAATTCCTTGCCAACATGAGTCATGAGATCCGCACACCGATGAATGGAATCATCGGTATGACGGGCCTCCTCCTCTCCACCGATCTCAATGATGAGCAACAGGATTACACGAAGACGATCGCTTCAAGTGCCGACGCACTGCTGAGGTTCATTAACGACATTCTCGATTTCTCGAAGATCGAGGCCGGCAAGCTGACGTTTGAAGAACTCGATTTTGATCTTCGCACAACTCTAGAGAGCGCCATCGATCTGCTTGCGGAACAGGCCGACATGAAGCGTATTGAGCTGGCTTCACTTATCGAGATGGATGTGCCGCTCGAACTCAAAGGCGATCCGGGCAGATTGCGCCAGGTCTTGCTCAATTTGCTCGGCAACGCCATCAAATTCACGGAACGAGGTGAGGTGATACTTCACACCTCGATGGTGACGTGGAAGAATGAGGTAGTGACGATCCGCTTCGAGGTTGCCGACACCGGTATCGGTATGTCCGGCGAAGCGCAACAACAGCTCTTCGAGGCGTTCTACCAGGCGGATAGCTCTACAACACGTCGATACGGCGGCACCGGCATCGGCCTTGCAATCTCGCGCAAGTTAGTCGAATATATGAATGGTGATATCGGTGTGCAGAGCGAGGTGGGCAAAGGCTCTACGTTTTGGTTCACTGCGGATTTTGTGATGCAGCCCGAAGGCTCTTTCACGCCGCCTGGTCGTAAAATTGAACTCGATGGGCTTCGTGGCCTGATCGTCGATGACAACGCTACGAATCGAAGGATTCTCGAGTATCAGCTATCAAGCTGGAAGATGTACCATGAGTGCGCTTCAGAAGCCATTATGGCGCTGAGGAAACTTCGTCAGGCAGCGGCTGAAGGCAAGCCATTCGAGCTTGCGATACTCGATTTCCACATGCCTGAAGTCGATGGGCTTGAACTTGCAAAGCGTATCAAAGCAGATCCACTCATCGCGGATGTCACGTTGGTGATGATGACTTCTCTCTCGCATCGCGGATTCGATCGGGAGCTAAAACTCGCAGGCATAGAGGCATATCTCACAAAGCCAGTTAAACAATCGCAACTCTTCGACACTCTCGCGACGGTAATGGCTCGCAAGCCTGAGATACTTTCGTACAAGACGCCAACTGAGACAAAGCTTCCCACTGTCGAGAGCAAACACATTCGTATCCTGGTAGCAGAAGACAACATCGTTAACCAGAAGGTAGCGATCGCGCAACTGAAGAAGTTGGGTTATTCAGCCGATGCGGTAGCGAACGGACTCGAAGTACTGGAGGTGTTGGACAACGTCCCCTACGATGTGATCCTGATGGATTGCCAAATGCCTGAACTTGATGGCTATGAGGCTACTAGGCGCATACGATCGACAAATGCGAGATTCACGAACATTCCGATCATTGCTATGACAGCCCACGCAATGCAAGGCGATCGTGAACGTTGTCTCGAGGCGGGCATGAATGATTACGTCAGCAAGCCGGTAAAGCTCGATGAGCTTGTTCGAGTACTTGAACGATGGGCCGCGAAGAGTGTCTAGAACGTACGGTATAGGGCTTGGGATTTGGGACAAGGAATTGGCGAAAATAAAAGCCGCAGTTGATCCGCGGCTTTTATTGCAATATCAGCTAAAACGATTCGATACCCTATACCCTATAACCTATACTATACCCTATACCCTACTTCACCGCAACCGTCGTGCGATCGTCATCGTCTTGCGGAAGTTCGATCTCCCAGTTGCCTGCTGGCAATGAGCGTCCGACGATCCATGGGTTCAATACCTTCACGTCCTTGTAACTGTAGCCCTGCGCGATAGCCCAGTCGTTGATCTGAGCGATCGGTCCGTTGACCTTGACGGTCTTCGTGTCAGGCAGTTCGAATGCTTTCAAGCGTCCGAACTCCAGGCCGTACTTGCTTCCATGCTCCATCAATTCCTTGATCGCCCCGATACGATAGACGTAGCGCATCGTCTCCTCGTTGATGTACCAGTTGAAGTAGCTCTCCTGCTTCTGTGTGGCACGGACGTCTCGGACGTTGCCCTCGCCCATGTTATAGCCAGCGGCTACCATGGTCCAATCAGGTACCTTCGACTTCATATCGCTTAGGTATCGGATCGCTGCTTGTGTAGCCTTGCGAGGATCGAGGCGCTCATCTACATATTGGTCAACGCGCAATCCATAACGCTTTCCTGTTGCTGGGATGAACTGCCAGAAGCCATGCGCGGCGGCAGGCGACTCAACGTTTCGCACACCACTTTCCGCGACCATCAGATACTTCAGATCGCGAGGCACACCGGCATCTTCAAGCATGCGGTCGATCATGGTAAAATACCGGTGACCGCGCTTATACCAGATCACGAGTTGATCGGCATTCTGATAATTGTAATAGAACTCGCGTTCGAAACGCTCGCGGATATCCCAGTTCTCGATCGGAATCCGCTCCCCAAAGATCGTGACGTTCTCAGGTGCGTCGATCTGTGTGACGTTCTTCAACCACATCGACTTCACATTCTCAGTGTTGCCAGTGGCGGTCGTTTGAGACACGATGGCTGAGCGATCGTCAGGGCCCTCGATGAAGGTGGCGGTCATGACGACGCCAAGACCTAGTGCCACCGCGGCAAGCGTTGCCTTAGCACCCTTGCGTGCTTGAGTTTTGCCCTTCTCGAAGGTGTTGCGAAACGCGCTGTTCGCCGGACCTGCATGTTCAGGTAGCATGTGGCGAGGATCGGTCGTCTCACCTTCAGCGTGCGGAATATTATTCTTCTCTAGATCTGCCATAACGTCTATTCTCCTATATCATAGACCCCTTTGACGCTGGCAAAGTTACGAAGATCAGAGGCTGCGTTTCGCCGTATCTCTTGCCTTCGTTACCATCCCTGCGCCCTAAGGTCTGCATGTACCTGCAGTGAGTTTGTCAACTCACTAATACTTTCAATCCCCTGCTCATCGCAATATGCGGCGAGCTGATCTGCGATCGTGACACCAGCATCTGGCTGTACGAAGTTCTGCGTACCTACTTGCACCATCGATGCCCCCACGATCAAGAACTCCAGCACATCGTTAGCGCTGGTGATGCCACCGATGCCAATGATCGGAAGCGTTGTGGCTTTGCGAGCTTCATAAACCTTCGCCAGAGCGATCGGCTTGATCGCTGGCCCGGACAAGCCGATCGCTCTGGCGAAGGTTTATGAAGCTCGCAAAGCCACAACGCTTCCGATCATTGGCATCGGTGGCATCACCA
>JBKJTP010000024.1:0-6355 GCA_046590195.1 Kapaibacterium sp. (SeqCode)
ATTTGCGATGTCGAAGCCGGGCACGCCGTATCTCGCGCCACAAGTATTGGTCGATGTCGATCATTCGATGTCGGTGATGAGCGAAGAAAGCTTTGGACCTGTCGTTGGCATCATGAAGGTTTCATCCGATGCTGAAGCGATTCAGTTGATGAACGACAGTAAGTATGGCCTCACTGCATCGATCTGGACATCTGATCTCGAACAGGCGATTCGCATCGGCGATCGCATCGAGACCGGTACATTCTATATGAACCGCTGCGATTATCTCGATCCCGCGCTTGCATGGACTGGCGTTAAGGATTCGGGTCGTGGTTGCACGCTCTCTGTGCTCGGCTACGATCAGCTCACGCGACCAAAATCATTTCACCTTCGCACACAGATCTAAGTTTTATATGGCAATCGATTACGCAACTCTTTCGGTCAATTGGAATTACCCGACCGCGATCAAGTTCGGTGCTGGCCGCATCAGAGAGCTCGCGCAGCATTGCGCATCGTTGGGCATGACGCGTCCGCTCTTCGTCACCGATCCGGGCATGGTCAATCTGCCGATGACGCAATCGGTCATTTCCATGCTGCACACCGAGGGAATGCCGTGCGAAATCTTCAGCAATTGCCAAGGCAATCCCACCGGAAAGAATGTTGATGACGGAGTAGAAGTGTTCAGGTCGCAAGGATGCGATGGCGTCATCGCGTTTGGTGGCGGAAGCGCGCTTGATGTAGGTAAGGCGATCGCTTTCATGGCTCCGCAGACGCGGCCGCTGTGGGACTTCGAAGACATTGGCGATAATTTTTTGCGTGCAACAACGGATGGCTTGCCACCTGTCATCGCCGTCCCAACAACCGCGGGTACAGGTTCGGAAGTCGGCCGTGCATCGGTCATCACGAATGAAGAGTCGCATACGAAGTGCATCATCTTTCATCCGAGAATGCTGCCGAACATCGTGATCTCTGATCCAGAACTTACGGTAGGCTTGCCGCCGAACATGACGGCCGCGACTGGCATGGATGCTCTCGCGCATTGCCTCGAGGCATATTGCTCGCCGATGTTCCATCCGATGGGGGAAGGCATTGCAGTAGAGGGTATGCGTTTGATCAAGAAGTATCTACCGACCGCAACGCGCGACGGCTCGAACATCGAAGCACGCGCGGCGATGCTCGCGGCTGCAAGCATGGGAGCCGCAGCGTTTCAGAAGGGTCTCGGCGCGATCCATTCGCTGAGTCATCCGATCGGTGCGGTCTACAACACTCATCATGGACTCACAAACGCGGTCTTCATGCCGTATGTGCTGGTTTATAACCGCGCAGAAGTAGAGGAGAAGATGGAGCGTCTTGCGGGCTATTTGCAACTCGATAAGCCCGGCTTCGATGGCGTGCTCGAATGGATAATGCAGTTGCGACAGGAGCTTGGCGTTCCGAACACACTGCTTGATCTTGGCATCGATAATTCGCGTTTTGAAGAATTGAGCGAGATGGCCTTCAGGGATCCATCGACTGGTGGAAATCCGCGCTTATTGACAGCTCAGGATATGCACCGAATGTTCGAGATGACGTACGAAGGGCGACTTTCCGTAGCCGCCCTAGTGTAGCGGCGCGGTTCCCGCGCCTGGTGGGGCGGCGACGAGTTTCTGAAGGAGCAACCGCTTTCTGACATGTCATCCCGAGTGTAGCGGAAGCGGCTTTAGCCGCAACGCGGAGTCGAGGGACCTCTCGGCGGAGAAGATATTGGTGAATGCTGCTATTTCCCAAACGGAGATTGACAGCATCTCTCCGCGCACCACCATTTTCTCTGCCGAGAGGTCCCTCGATTCCGTCCTCGCTTCGCTCCGGACTACACTCGGGATGACATGTTTGGACGTTTATGCTCGCATCATAGAGAAGTCCTTCTGCACCAGGAGCGGGAACCGCGCCGCTACAGGGGGATTCCACGAATCCACCCATTTGCAACAACCCCAGCCCGTTGCGGGTTATGAGTTTGTCCGCTCAATTATGAAACGTAAAGCAAGTCCTATGAAGCGTCTGCTACAATTTGGTCTCCTCTCCATTGGTCTCTCGTTCAGCGCCGCACATTCGGCATCCGCGCAGGTACCCACCGTCTTTGTCGAGAATTACCGCAACGATAATTGCGGTAACTGCCGCATCCCTGATATTGAGTTCGAAGAATGGATCGAGCAGAATAAGTCGACAGTGCAAGTTGATGTTCTTTATCTGCACAACGAGATCACCGATCCTCAGGACCCGTTCTATAAAGCTAGCGAGGTCGATGTCGATTTCCGCAGCGGGGTGAATTTCTATAACATCTCGTCTAACCCGCGTGTGTACGTTCAAGGTTTTGATGCAGGAACGACGATCGGCGACTGGAAGACGTTTGTCGGATTTGCTGCACAACAGCCGAAGCAGGCGACGATCGCGGTCAGCGAGTTGAAGTCGCTCGGCAACGATCAGTATAGCATGAAGGTGAACGCGACAAATAGCAGCGGCAAGCAAGTACGCCTTTATGCGGCGTTGATGGAGTCGGGTATCATCTTCGACAATCCAAAAGCCTATGGTAATCCACCATCTGGCAAGTGGGATCACATCTTCCGCAAGATGCTTCCGGATCGCGATGGCTCAACCGACTTCGGTGCTTCGACAGAGCAGACCCTCACATTCAACCTGACTGGGAAGAACTGGGACATCGCCAATATGAATGCGGTCGTTTTTGTGCAAGACGTCGCAAAGATCAGCGGTAATTCGCGTGCGATCTATGGCCACACAGTTGTCGATCTCTCTTCGCTAAAAGCAGCGGTTGCGCCAGTGAAGCTCAATGGCTTCTCTATCAAGTCCTTGTCAAACCCATTCACGAGCACTGCGCCGATCGAAGTGCGCCTCGGTCAGCATGGACATCTCCGTCTAGAGATGTTCGACATGACGGGCAAGATGATCTCAACACTCGCAGATAATTCACTGTCCGAAGGCGTCTACTCATTCGATGCAATGCAGGATGGCATGACGGCAGGTACGTATCTCGTCAATGCATTCGTTGACGGTAACTTCGCAGGACAGGTGAAGTTGGTGAAGCAATAAAATTTCTAGCCCCAAAGGGGCAGAATCATTGAAGAGACAAGCCCTGGGCATAAGCCCGGGGTTTCCATTTTTGGGCGTTTACAACCGGCGCGGAATACGAGGGCAGATTTCTCCGCCTCGTTCGGTTTCGCGACGCTCACCTCACGAAGCGTCGAAATGACGTCGCCTAGAGCGGGCCTGCTCAGCACTCAGCACTCAGCACTCAGCACCCAGTCCTCAGCACCCAGTCCTCAGTCCTCATTACTCCCGAAACCCAGCGTCGTATTTTTGCCCCATGCTTATCACCGAATTCATTCGTGCACTTGAAGAGGTCGTCCCGTTGGGCTCGATCGGGTATGACAAAGATGTCGTTGGGATGCAGGTCGCGTTGCCGCGCAACACGGAGCTTACGAAAGTGCTCGTCGCGTATGAGGTGACGCAGTCCGTCATCGATGAAGCGACGGAGCGTGGTGCCAACCTCATCCTGGCCTTTCATCCGCTGATCTTCCCATCGGTTCGCACGATCGGAGACAGCGATAGAACAGGCGCTCTCATCCGCCAGCTCGTCAAGCAGGACATTGCGCTCTATGTCCAGCATACAGCCTTCGATTCGCATCCACGATTCGGTACGAGCAAACTGATGGCGGAGGTACTAGAGCTCGAGAACATTCGACCGCTCATGCCGCTGAAGAACTCGATGAACAAGATCGTCGTATTCGTGCCCGTCGAGGCCTCACGGACCGTTGCCGATCTCATGAGCGCCGCCGGCGCCGGACGCATCGGCGATTACACCGACTGTAGCTTCACGCTTGAAGGCACCGGGACGTTCTTCAAGCCCGCGGAAGGCACCCAGACCAAAGTGCTTGAGCGCGTCAACGAAGTCAGGATCGAGATGATCTGCGACAAGTGGAACACAGGCAAGGCTGTGCGGGCTATGCTCGAGGCTCATCCGTACGAGGAGCCTGCCTATGATGTGATCCCGCTGGCGACCGATAGTCCTAACTTCGGAATGGGAGCAGTGGGGGAATGGTCGACTGCGCTTCAGCTCGATGAAGTGCTTTCGCGGGTGCGGAATGCCTTCGGCACCAAGGCCCTGCGTCATAACACGCTCAGCAGAACGAGCTTCAAACGGGCGGCGATGGTGGGGGGATCGGGGATGGAGTTCTACGGATCAGCCAGGGCTCTGGCAGATGTGTTCATTACAGCAGACGTTCGATACCACGATTTCTACCGCGCCGAGCACGACAACCTTTTACTGATCGATGCGGGCCATGCGGAGACCGAGCGCTTCGTTGCGGCCGGTATGGCAGAGGCGGCACGGGAGGGGCTCAGTTCATTATTCATGCAAAATCCGGAGCAGGCCGCTGGAAGTATGTTAAATTTAAGTGACGAAACTGCCCATGAACTCGTTTTAATTGCTCAAGCCGAGCCTAATGCTGTGCGCTACTTTGTGTGACGGACTACCTATCTGTCCGTTTGAGCAGGCCTTCCCTAATATTTGAGTTAATACTGTGAATCAGAATCTCGTACACCTTTACGAATTACAGAAAGTCGATAGTCAGCTCGATGAGCTTTTAGAGAGTCGCGGCGAACTGCCGGAGCGCGTCCGCGAAATGCGTGAGACGATGGAAGCGCAAGCCGAAGAATTGAACAATGTGCGCGCGCGCGCAAAGGAGATCGAAGGTCGTTCAGGCTCGATGGCCGGTGAATCGACAGAGCTTCGCGACAAGATCGAGCGCTACAAAGGGCAGCAGTTCGACGTGAAGACGACACGCGAGTATGACGCGATCACGTACCAACTCGATGACGCTCAAAAGCGCATGAACACGAACCTCCAGGAGGTTTCACGCATGGGCATCGAGGTCGAGCAGCTTCGCAACGAAGAAGCACGTGTGAGCGTAGAGCTCGAAGCCATGAAGACCGATCTCAAGGAAGCCGAAGTGCTGCTCGCAGAAGTGATGCGCGAGACGAAGGAAGAGGAAGAAAAGCTTCGCCATCGCCGCGATGAATTGCTTCCAACGATCACTCCGTATTTCCTGAACATCTACAATCGTGTCCGTCCAGCAAAGCAGGGCGTTGCTGTAGTAGCTGTTCGCAATGGCGTTTGTGGCGGTTGCTTCAATGCGATCCCACGCCAGTTGGTACTTGACCTTAACAAGGGCGAGAAGAACACCGTCTGCGAGTATTGCGGACGCATCGTCGTCGGCGAGCCGATCGCGATCCACATCGATGGCGAGACCGTGCCGGTTGTCTATGAAATGGATTCCGAAGAAGAGCAGGAGCGCGGCAACGGGGACGAGTAAGATCGTGCTTTGAATAGATTGTAAAAGCCCTGGCATATTGCCGGGGCTTTTTTTATTGGGAAGCAATCTCTCGCTTCCCGGCGTTTACCGCATCAACGATTCTGATCCATGTCATCGGGCAATCGCTCTTAGCGATAAGAGAGGAAAGTCCGAACTCCAAGGGCAGCGTGCCGTATGAGACGCAAGTCAAATACGGGCATCCGTCAATAACTCGCAAGAGGAAAAGCGGTTGACAGCGCAGTGTCACAGAAAACAGACCGCTTGTCGCAAGACGAGTAAGGGTGAAACGGCGGTGTAAGAGACCACCGCCTGCGGAGCGATCCGCAGGGTCACGATAAACCTCGCGTGGAGCAAGACCAAATAGGGTATCATTCTCTTTACTGAGAAGTCACCGCCTGTGACGATACCGGGTAGGTCGCATAGAGAAATGATTGCCTCCGCTTAACGAGCGATCGTTAGGTGTCAGACAGAATTCGGCTTACAGATGACGTGGATCGTTTTGTTTTTTCCTGATCTCTCAAGTATCTCTGCACCGTGAACTCCGATCGCATTGCCAAGCTGAAGGAATTCCTCAAAAAGGATCCTAACGACAACTTCACCAACTACGCACTCGGCCTCGAGTACGCGTCGATCAAAGATTTCGAACAGGCGATCGCCGCGTTCGAGCAGCTTCGCGAGCGAGATCCTGAATACATCCCAACCTATTATCAGTTAGCGGATACCTACCGCAAGGTGAATCAGAAGGACAAAGCGCTTGCGATCTACAAAGTCGGTATCACTCGCGCGCGCAACGCGCGCGATCTCCACGCTGCCAGCGAACTCGAAGCCGCGATGGATGAGATGGAGGATGAGGAGTAGCTACTATTTCCACTAGCTCCGAAGGAGCGAAATGTCGGTAGCCCCGGGCGTGAGCCCGGGGTTTTACGTTTGATAAAAGATCTGAGCCCCGAAGGGGCGACACAATGTGCCGCCCCTTCGTGGCTCCAATATTATTTGGCCGATCCTAACCC